>CAIQQH010000041.1 GCA_903873915.1 uncultured Flavobacteriia bacterium
CAGATGCAATTATTCATGTGCTACGTTGTTTTGACGATGGAAATATTATCCATGTCGATGGCCGTATAGATCCCGTTTCTGACAAAGAAATTATTGACATCGAACTTCAGTTGAAGGATTTGGAAACGATTGAAAAACGCATCGCATCGATTGCGCGTATGCTGAAATCGGGCGACAAAGAACTAATGAAGGAAAACGATATTGCAACCCGCATTAAAGAAGCTTTGGAACAAGGGAAATCCGTGAGAACACTCGATTTTGATGAAAAAGAGTTGGAAATAGCGAATAAATTCCAATTGATTACCACAAAACCTGTCTTGTATTTGTGCAACGTAGACGAAGCATCTGTAAAAACAGGCAATGCTTATGTGGACAAAGTAAAGGAAGCAGTGAAAAATGAAAATGCAGAAGTATTGGTCATAGGAGCAAAAATCGAATCAGACATTACTGAACTTGAAACCTATGAGGAACGTCAAATGTTCTTGGATGAGTTGAATTTAGAAGAACCTGGTGTGAATCGTTTGATTCGTTCTGCCTATGAATTGCTTCAATTGCAAACCTACTTCACGGCAGGAGTGAAGGAGGTAAGAGCTTGGACCATCAAAAAAGGAATGACTGCACCTCAAGCGGCAGGTGTAATTCACACAGACTTTGAAAAGGGATTTATCCGCGCTGAAGTCATGAAATACATTGATTTTGTCACTTTAGGTTCTGAATCTGCAGTAAAAGATGCAGGAAAATTTAAGGTAGAAGGCAAAGAATACATCGTGGAAGATGGTGATGTCATGCACTTCCGCTTCAATGTTTAACCCGCACCATTTAAAATATATATACCATTATGGGAGCAATAGCAGCAAATGACCCAACATTGAAGTCCTGGGTGAATGTTCCTCAAGGATCTGATTTTCCAATCCAGAATTTACCGTTTGGAATCATCCAAACTGAAGATTTATCCCAGCGTGTAGGTGTGCGCATCGGAGATCATGTGTTGGACTTGAAATCGATGTTTGTGCTCGGTTATTTTGAAAACATTTCCGTTGAGTTGTCCGACTTTGATGCGCCGTATTTGAATGGTTTGATGCGCAAAGGAAAAAAGGTGACACGCGATGTGCGCAACCGGATTTCTAAGCTGCTGAGCACAGCAAATGATGACTTGAAACACAACGAACACCATGTGGCACAAGTGCTTATTCCAGTCGAACAAGTTACCATGTGCATGCCTGTTCAAATTGGAGATTACACGGATTTTTATTCGAGCCGTGAGCATGCCACGAATGTTGGAACCATGTTCAGAGACCCCGCCAATGCGCTCTTGCCAAATTGGTTGTGGATTCCTGTCGGCTATCACGGTCGTGCGAGCTCGGTCATTCTTTCTGGTGAGGCCATTCACCGCCCAAAAGGTCAAATTAAACCAGATCCTCAAGCAAATCCTATCTTTTCGCCTTGTAGAAATCTTGATTTTGAGTTGGAAACAGGATTTATTACCTACGAAGGGAAACCATTGGGTGATTCCATTAACACGGAAGAGGCGGAAGAGTTTATTTTTGGAATGGTCTTGTTCAATGACTGGTCAGCTCGCGACATTCAAACATGGGAATATGTGCCACTTGGACCCTTTTTGGCAAAGAATTTTGCATCTTCGATTTCAGCGTGGATCGTGACAATAGATGCCTTACAACCCTTTAAAACAGATTCCCCAATACAAGAGCCAGAAGTATTGGATTACTTGAAGTGTGAAGGTCAGAAATCCTACGATATTGCGCTGGAAATAGCCATACTGCCAGAGGGGTCATCTGAAACAACGATCAGTCGTTCGAATTTTAAGTACATGTATTGGAACATGGCGCAACAATTGGCGCACCATACCGTGAACGGATGCAATATTCGTTGTGGTGATTTAATGGGATCAGGAACAATCTCGGGACCTACCGAAGATTCTTACGGGTCAATGCTCGAATTGGCATGGAAAGGAACGAAACCCTTGAAACTTTCGGATGGCTCTGAGCGCAAATTCATTCAAGATGGCGATACAGTTATCATGCGTGGCCATTGCGAAAAAAATGGCATTCGCATTGGTTTTGGAGAGTTAAGCACCATGGTGTTGCCAGCGAAATAAGTGGCCATGGATAAGCACTCGGAAGTCCACTCAGAAATTGATTTAGAAAAAGAACGCAAAGAAATTCTCAATGCGTTTAAGGGTTTGCTTCGCGCCACTAAAAATCGTTCGCGGGAAGATACACTGTTGATCCGAAAGGCCTTTGATGTGGCCGTGGATGCCCATCGCGATGTGCGTCGAAAATCAGGGGAACCCTATATTTACCATCCCATTGCCGTTGCCCGTATTTGTGCCGAAGAAATGGGCCTCGGAGCTACGGCTATTGCCTGTGCCTTATTGCACGATACCGTCGAAGATACCCACATAACCTTACAGGATATTGAAGATTTGTTTGGAGCGAAGGCACGACTCATCATTGATGGACTGACGAAAATCCCTGAAGTGTTTGACGAAAACGCATCGATTCAGGCGGAGAATTTCCGAAAGATGATTTTGACCATTTCGGATGATATCCGTGTTGTCTTGATCAAATTGGCCGATCGCCTCCACAACATGCGTACGCTCGGAAGCATGCGGAGTGATAAGCAATTGAAGATTGCATCCGAAACAAAATTTTTGTACGCTCCATTGGCACACCGCCTTGGCTTGTATTCGGTGAAAAGTGAATTGGAGGATCTTGCCTTGATGTACAGCGAGCCTGAAATGTACGGCAAGATTGAAACGAGTTTGAAATCCACGAAGGATGTGCGTAATCGCTTCATTCGTCGTTTCGTTCATCCGATCAAGGAGGCCTTACTGCAAGAAGGATATGAATTTGATGTGAAGGCACGCACTAAGTCAATTTCGTCGATATGGCGGAAAATGAACAACAAAGGGATTCCTTTCGAAGAAATTTATGATGTTTTTGCGATTCGGATCATTGTGAATACACCGCAAGAATTGGAAAAATCCAATTGTTGGAGGATCTACAGTATTGTCACAGATTTCTATCAACCCAATCCCGATCGTTTGCGCGACTGGATTTCAACACCCCGTGCCAATGGGTACGAATCGTTGCATACTACCGTGATGTCTCCTCAAGGGAAATGGGTTGAAGTGCAGATTCGCTCCAAGCGCATGGATGAAATTGCGGAGAAGGGACTCGCAGCGCATTACAAGTACAAGGAATCGAAAAGCGAAGAAAGTAAGTTTGACCGATGGATTGCTGAAATTCGCGACTTGATGGACAACGCAGATTCAAACGCCATGGATTTTGTAAATGAGTTCAAATTGAATCTCTTTGCCGATGAAATTTATGTGTTTACGCCGAAAGGAGAATTGCGCGTTTTGCCCGTTGGATCCACCATCCTTGATTTCGCCTATGACATTCATACAGACATTGGCGATCGGTGTATTGGTGCGAAGGTGAACAATCGACTCGTTCCCTTGAGTCACCAACTCAACAGCGGAGATCAGCTTGAAATCATCACCTCTTCGAAACAAAAACCAAACGATGAATGGCTGCGTTTCGTCGTGTCGGCGCGTGCCAAACAAAAGATTAAATCGTCGCTAAATGAAGTCCGTAAATCAATCGCATCGGACGGAAAAGAGATTCTAGAACGGAAATTGAAACAATTTAACATCCGTTTCTCGCCTGAGAACATTTCGTTTTTGGAAAAGTTTTTTGGACTTCCATCAACAACGGAATTTTATTTTAGAATTGCGAAAGGTAAGCTTGACTTGTCGCGATTGCGCGAGATTGAAAATGTCGGGGGAACGCTGCAGTTCGATAAAAAATCAGGACAGAATAAGGATCGGCACGAAAGCGAAATCATCCCTAAAATCAATAAAAAGGAAGATACCATCATCATTGGTCAGGACTTCAAAAATATCCAATACCAAATAGCACGGTGCTGCAATCCAATTCCAGGGGATGATGTATTTGGATTTATTACCATGAGTGAGGGAATAAAAATTCACCGAATCAATTGTCCAAATGCCGAACATCTGCTCTCTAAAATGGCTACGCATTGCATCAAAGCACGATGGACGAGTCAAGAGATGGTTGAACGAGTGGCTGGAATCCGCATCAATGGCATTGACCAGATTGGGCTTGTAAACCGACTCACAGAAATTATCTCTAAAGAGTACAATGTCAACATGAAGTCCATCTCCTTCGAAACGGAAGACGGTATTTTCGAAGGAAAAATCAATGTATTGGTGTATGACTTAGATCACCTCGAAAAACTGATGCACAAATTTGAGCAAGTAGAAGGTGTTCAGCGCGTTGCCCGTTGGGACAAGAAGGAAGACGTCAATCCTTGAGTGTAAGGGAAAGAGGATCTTTTGGGCGAAGTAAAGGCGACCATTTAAACTCTCGAATGAATTGTTCTTCGGCATCAATCTGATCCATAGGGTAGAAGATGCCATCTGGCTTTTCGTAATACGTTATATCTGTTATTTCACCACTATCAAGGTAAATGCGCAAGTCGCGGGCAAACAAACGGTTCATTCCCAATCGCTTTACCGTTACTGAAGTATCCGTTTTTTCTTCATTTTCCGGATAAAAAATGGTGCGTGCATTCCCTCCAACATCCGTACGGATCAGTTCATTGTTCTTGAAATAGGCATCGATGCGCTTTCCTGCCACTTGATTGTAGTAGTTGCCTGAGTCGATTTCCATGATGGCCGTCGCACTGTCCTTGATTTCGACATAACGGATTAAACTGTCACTGAGCCAAACAGTCATTCGCGCTCCTCTCAACTCAGCATTCTGACTCCAAATAATCGGTTGCTTGAAGAGTTGCATTTGACCTTTTTCTTCATCGTAGGAGATGCTATCACAAACTGCCTGGACACTGCGGTTGAATATTTTCACACCCCAATATCCCTTGGTAAGAATTTTGCCAGTTATACTGTCTGTGATGTTCATTAAGGTGTCGGCATGAATGAGCAAGGTGTCTTCTTTTTGAATTTTTGTCGCCAAGGCATTTCCTGTGATGTAGGCAATATGCTCTTGTTCGTCGGAAAAAGCATAATTCCCTTGAAAGACCATGTGCTGCGTGGTGTCGGTATAATAGACATGACCTTTTCCTATCGAGCGACCAATCTTAGGCATGTACAACAGCGTATCTCCACGAATGATGCGCGTGGAGTCGAGAATTTCAGCATTTTTAATTAAACTTCCTTCCTCTGTTTGCACGTTGTACCAACCACTTTCACAGCTCATGTGTGTTTTGCCCTTGTCTATTTTTGTTGGTCCGAAGAAATGGGTGAGTTGCTTGGAATAAGTATACTGCAAGGTGTCGGTTGACATGCTTAAGTCGTCTTTTTTGTACTTTACTTTCCCGCTAAAAAAGAAGTTTTTAGAATCGGGATACATGTAGCCGATGCGACTCGTAAGCACTTCGTTGGAGGAAATACTTTCAATTTTACCGCCGTGTAAGTAGGTTCCTCTTCCTTTTTTGGCATCGTATTCCAGCGTATCTGTCGTTAATTTATACTCCATGTCGCGCACCTTGACGTGTCCCCAAAGTTTGGCTTTTTTTGTTTTTCCATTGTAATAGAGTGAGTCACAGAAGAGGTTGATTCCATCCTTGGTAATGTGCACATTTCCATAGGCACGCACCTCTTCAGATTTGTCGAAGTAGTGCGCGGAATCGCAATACATGGTGTTTCCTTGGTACACGAAATTCACACTTCCAACAAGGCGGTGCGCACCAGTTTTTTGGTTGTAGCCGAGTTTCTCTGATCCTGGCAACAATTCGAGTATTTTGTTTTGAGCAAAGGAAAAATAAGACACGAAAAAAAATGCGCCTGAGTAAAGCGCAATTTTCAAAAATCTATTTATTCCACTGTGAATCACTCGTTGCTTAATGTTTGTTTTCGGTCTGGTCCAACAGATACAACGGAGATAGGAACTTCCAATTGTGCTTCAAGGAAAGAAACATATTCTTTCAAGGCATCTGGTGCGTCATCGTACGAGCTTAAACCCGTAAGGTCAGCTTTCCATCCGCGCAAATCTTCATACACGGGAACCAATTCCACATCTGTAATATCGTAAGGGAAACGATCCGTTTTCTCGCCGTTGATGAGGTAATGGGTACACACACGAATGGTGTCAAAATTCCCAAGCACGTCAGCTTTCATCATGCTCAATTCTGTAACCCCATTGATCATAATGGCATATTTCAATTGAGGCAAATCTACCCAGCCGCAGCGGCGAGGACGACCTGTTGTAGAACCAAATTCGTTGCCCTCCTTGCGGATTGAATCACCGACTTCATCCAATAATTCTGTAGGAAATGGCCCACTACCAACGCGCGTGCAATACGCTTTAAAGATACCGATGACTTTACCAATTTTCTGCGGGGCAATGCCAAGTCCGGTGCATGTTCCTGCAGTCACCGTATTTGATGAAGTGACGAACGGATATGTTCCGAAGTCGATGTCGAGCATGGTGCCTTGCGCTCCTTCTGCCAATACACGTTTTCCACTTTTCAAGGCTTCATTGAGGTAGTGTTCACTGTCCACAGCAATAAGTCCGCGCAATAGTTCAATGCCTTCCATCCAGGGTCCTTCAAGTTCAGCAAGGTCATAGGTGAATCCTTCATGGTGCTTCAGTATCCCGAGGTGTTTTTCCACCAAGGCATCGTATTTTTCTTTGAAGTTTGGAGAGAAAATATCCCCGACTCGCAAGCCATTTCGACCTGTTTTGTCCATGTATGTCGGACCAATTCCTTTCAGCGTGGAACCAATCTTATTTTTTCCTTTCGCTGTTTCTGAGGCAGCATCCAGCAAACGGTGTGTAGGAAGGATGAGGTGTGCCTTTTTGGAAATCACAAGTCGTGCTCGAATGTCAAAGCCAAAAGGCTTTAATTTCTCCATTTCCTTTTGGAAAACAACAGGATCGATAACGACTCCGTTTCCAATGAGGTTAATGACCCCTTCACGGAAAATACCTGATGGAATGGTGTGTAAAACATGTTTTATTCCTTCGAATTCTAAGGTGTGTCCTGCATTTGGCCCACCTTGAAAGCGCGCGATAATATCGTAGTTCGGGGTAATTACATCGACAATTTTTCCTTTTCCTTCGTCACCCCATTGCAGTCCTAGCAAGACATCTACTTTCATAATGTGTTAATTCAAATGATGAATGGCCTCTTCAAGATTGCCATATACAGTTATTACTTCGTTCACTTTTGAGATGGTCAACAATGTCGCAACATTTCCTTGAGCTCTACAAATGCACAAGTCGCCGCCATTGATGCGTGTTTTGGTCAGCGATCGAATGATGAAATTCAGTCCAGAAGAATTCATTTGTTCGAGGTGCTCCAAATTATAGATGATGTGTTGTTCTTTTTGCTCCAATACACTAGAAAGTGCTGTTTGAAGTGAAGCCATATCTTCATCGTGCATCAATTTTCCTTTGAGCGATATAACTTGATATTTGTGGTGCTGATCGACCGTAAATGTAATATTCATACTTATTTAGGTAAATCGTTTTCAGACTTTTTTACCCCATAAAAATAGAGAGAATGGTGCTGAATTTTGACACCAAAAACTTCTTCAATGGTCGCTTTAATGCTTTGGATACGTGGATCACAAAATTCGATTACTTCTCCTGTGTCGGTGCAAATGAGGTGGTCGTGTTGCTTGGAACCATGAGATTTTTCGAATTGAGCAATGTTCTTTCCAAATTGATGCTTCCGAACAAGGTTACACGCCAATAACAGTTCTATGGTGTTGTACAATGTTGCTCTGGAAACCCTGTAGTTTTGATTTTTCATTTTAATGTAGAGTGATTCCACATCAAAATGTCCTTGATAATTGTAAATCTCTTCGAGTATGGCGAACCGTTCCGGAGTTTTTCGGTGACCATTTTGTTCCAGATATGCGGAAAAAATGCTTTTTACGGTTGACTGTAGATCAGGACTAATCATTGTATCGATTAAATACGAATCGAAGGTGTAAAATTAGCCATTTTATCGGTCTTACTCATTGAATTTTATACCCGTTATGAAAAGATATCAACGGTTTTCAGAATCTGTTGAAAATCGATCTTCTATGTGGTCAATCAAGGAATGAATCACCTTGATATGAATCTCCTGAGCTCGGTCTGCGAACTTGCTGTGTGGTGCACGAATTTCCACATCGCACAAGGAGGACATTTTTCCGCCATCTTTTCCGGTTAATCCAACGATGAGCATCCCTTTTTTTCTTGCTACTTCAATGGCATTCAATACATTTTGTGAGTTCCCAGAGGTTGAGATAGCAAGAAGTACATCTCCTTTGTTGCCAATAGCTTCCAAATAGCGCGAAAAAACATGCGCATATCCATAATCATTGCCCACGCAACTCATGTGACTTGGATCTGAAATTGAAAGGGCCGGTAGTGCCTGACGATCATCTCTGTATCTCCCGGTGAGCTCCTCCGCAAAATGCATGGCGTCGCACATGGATCCACCATTGCCGCAGCTAATGATTTTTCCGCCACCGCGAATAGATGTAACCATCAGCTCGCCAGCGCGTTCAATTTTCTGGAAATTTTCAGTAGTACTGAATGCTGCGAGAACAGAAGCGGCTTCAGAAAAATGGTCTGCAATTTGTAAGGTGCGCATGACGTAGAATTTTTATCAAAATTAAATATTTCAGTCGACATGAGGATTTATGTGATTCTTCTTATATTTGAAATCAGGGTAAACCCCGTAAAATTGGTCTATGCATAGAGGTTTGCTGCTTACTTTTTTCTTCATCGGGCATCTGTTTTTTGCCCATTCTCAAACCGATTGCTTCTTAAAGTTAGAAAAAGCATTTGCTGAACGCGGTGCAAACACGGTTCCTGACGCTATGCACAAAAATATAGTCATTTGCTTTTTCAATAAGGAAAGAATGGGCTGTTACCGCGGAAAAGTTCGTGTAGAAAATGGAAAAATCACTTCGTTTTTTCTGCAATACTCGGATGATTCTTATGTGCTGTATGAAGACCCTTTTTCCAACGCAATGAAAGCGGCACCAGCCATTAAAAATGGTATTTCTGAAATGATCTATTCGGCAAAGGGGGAATCGTTCAGAATCGTTTTTATGGACCAGCTTAAACCAAAAACAAGTGGTCAAATGATTAAAAATCGAATGGAATCGATCGGTGTTCAGTCTGTTTTAATCAATTCTAATCCATTGGATTTCTGTTTAACTTTTGTGTCTTTCCAAATTGTTGATGACTTGAATGTTCAACATGCAAACAAAAATCTTATTTTTACATCGTTTACTGACTTCAATAGGCACATTTATGCTTTTGGGTCATCGAACAAAACACTGCTTATTTAAACCATTTACCTATGAGAAAAAGTTTTGCATTAATCGTGATTCTGATGTTTTCATTTCTTTCCCAAGCACAGGAAAGTTGTTTTACCAAACTTGAGCAAGCATTCCTTAAGCGTGGAGCATATCCAGTTGGTGATGACAACCATAATAATGTTATTCTGAGTTTTTTCAATAGTGATGGAACATCAACATGCGTTACTGGCCGCGTTCGAGTAGAAAACGGAAGAATTGTGCACATTGCGGTTTATTATGATGATGGAACGTATGGCCCATTTGAGAAGCCATTCTCTAACGATAAAAAGAATACACCAACCATTCTAAATGGAATTTCTGAGATGATTTATACCTCGGACAATGAAAAATTCAAGGTGGTGTTTATTGAGAAGTTAAAGCCGAAACAAAAGGCGCTTAAGGAATACGAACTTCCAACAGATCTTTAAGAAAACAGGTCCCGGTTTAACACTGGGATTTTTTTTGTCATGGCTATGAAGAATTTTCAGGGAAAAGTCGTTTGGATAACTGGTGCCTCATCAGGTATCGGTGCGGAGTTATCAAAACAATGCGCGGAGGCAGGTGCTATTGTCGTCTTGTCGGGAAGAAATCGAATCAGTCTTGAACTGGTCAAGCAACAACTTTCGCACCCGGAATCGCATTTGATTGTACCACTCGATTTGGAACATGCTGACAATTTCAAGGAACTGGCCGCTTCGCTTATTGCTCAAGTAAATCGGATAGATATCCTGATCAACAACGGGGGAATTAGCCAGCGGGGAACAGCACTTGAAACAGAGGAGGCCGTAGACCGCAGGATCATGGAGGTCAATTATTTTGGAAATATCGCCTTGTCAAAAGCGGTGTTGCCCTACATGCGGAATCAAGGTGAAGGACACATTGTGGTTTTATCGAGCATTGCAGGAAAATTCGGATTTTTCCTTCGCTCCGCCTATAGCGCCTCGAAACATGCGCTTCATGGATTTTATGAAAGTTTAATGCTCGAGGAGGAACAAAACGGCATCAAGGTGACAATAGCCTGTCCAGGAAAAATAAATACCAATATTTCTGTCAATGCCTTGAATCCAAACGGGGAGAGTCATGGTCTGATGGACCACAATCAAGAAACAGGGATGACCGCAGAAGAATGTGCACGCATCATGCTGCGCGCTGTCTTGAAAGGAAAAAAAGAGGTGCTCATTGGCAACAAGGAAATTAAGGCAGTGACGCTAAAACGTTTTTTGCCAGGTCTCTTTTGGAAAATTATTCGCAAGCAATCCGCAACGTGAGAATATTACTTGTTGTAAACTATTGTTTTCTGCCAAATTAGACCAAAATCCTTCAGTTGAATATGAAGTGTGTAGTTTTCCTTTTATTTTTATTGTTTTTGGCTTCATGTCGGGTAAATATCCCAACGGCAATTGTTGGTTCGGCGAGGAGTAAGACCTTTCAGATCTCTGCCGGCAACATTCAAGTACCTCATGAGCGAACTCTCCTTTGGAATGATAATAGTGCATTCGCGGATAGCGTGATCAACGAATGGGCAGTGCCAATGGCAGATTGGGAAAATGACGGTAAAACAACAGCTCCACGGATTCTTCTTGCTCGATTGCAGGCGAACAAGGATATTCCCGAAACGAATAAAGTCATTCAATCACTCGTCCCTAGGGGAGTTACAGGCTCAAAATGGTGGCTTAATCCAAAAGGTGATTATGACTTTACTTTGACCACTTTAACGACAATTCTTTTTCTTTTTGGCGAAAAACCCGAGATTCTCTATCCGGAAACCAAGGACCACTTGGTGAATGTCTTACTGACAGATTCTGGGGATAAATTCCGCAAACACGTACCTCATACTTTGGGCTTGATTATCGACACGGAAAATCATATCCTCATGACCGAAGGTTCCCGCTATTTAAAGAATAAATGGCTGGCCTTTCATGGCAATACATCCCCACAGTTTAATAATGAGCAAAATGGAATGGAGCTCCGCCTGCACTCTTTCTTAAACGGATTGACTACTATGGGGCTTTATGAGTTTAATTCCTTGCCTTACATAGGTTATACGATTGCGGCCTTGCTTAATTTGGAAGCATTTGGATCTGAACAGATTCGAACAGATGCACGAAATGTCCTTGATTACATGAATTGGTGCTATGCCCTCGGAAGTCTCGAACTCAATCATTTTCCTCCCATGCGCAGACGTTATGAAAAAGCAGGAGTAAGGGATTTTTCAAACAATTACCACACGGCATTCATGACGACATGGCTTCATTTTTATAAGGACACCTTGCCACTTCCAAATCGAGTACTAAATCATGCACATACTTTTGTAGCGTCTTGCATGCCCTATCGACCTTCTGATGAAGTGGTAAAATGGCAATTCGACAAAGGCAATGGTTACTTTGTGCAGTTTGGACATGGCCCTGGAGCAACGTCGGAAATTTATACTGCGGGGAAGAATTATCTATTGTCGGCAGGTGGCTCAAACCGAAGAGAAAACTCACACATCGTTCCTCGACCAATTTGTTTATTCCTCAAGGATGGAGCCAATACAGTAGCAGAAACGGTTCATCTCTATGGGCCAACGGAGGATTACATGAAGTGGAACAATACAGGTGTGTTTCAGAATGTAGCCGTTGCTGCAGGGCCTGTGCACATTCCTGAAAACCTGCTTCCTGTTTCTGTAAATGGGAATTGGGCGGTTTATGCTCTGCAGGATTCTATTACCTTGATTGTATATTCTTCTGAAGATTTCGGGTTGTTCCTTGTTGAAGAAAATGTGGAGACGAAAGCATATTTTGAATCAATAATGAAGTTGAATCCCGATGAATTGAAGCTGATCTCATCATTCGTTACTCTCAATCAACAAGTGATTCAATACAATGTACACGCACCCCATCGCCTTTGGATAATTCAGTCAGAAAATGGTATTGAATTGAACCGAAAAGTCGACACTTGGCCACTGATGAATGGGTACTTTCGCTAAGAATGCTTAAATCACCACAATTCCTGGGTTTCTTTCTTTAAGCAAAGCAATGAATCGATCACTTTCCGCAGGGCTGATAAATAGCTCATCGTATGTATTGTAGTGAATGATAATGCCTCGAAACGAAGCTGACATTTTTAAACCTGCGTATAGACTGGTGTGTTGCTCAATTTTACGGATCGTTGGGTAAAGAATTCGTCGCTTAAAGATCAAGCTGCGGCACAACAAGGTTTCTGGTTCAAAGGTGTAATGCGTGCTACGAAATACCCCCAAAAACAGCAGTTGCTGTAAAACTAAAACGGTAAGAAATATGAAACAATCAGACCAATTGTTTTTGTAGGCATTGTAAATGGCAGGAATCAACATGCCCAAGAAAAAGACGACAGGGATGATTTTCATTCCAAGATCAATACGCGTTCGAAAGAACGGTAGATCACTTTTCATGTGTTCGAATTACCACTTAAACAATGGGCGAGAAGACATGAGCGCATTCACTTCAGTGCGAACTTGTTGTATGACTTCTTCATTGCCGATATTCATTAAAACGCGGTCGATCAAGTCAACGATTTGAGCCATTTCTCCTTCTTTCAATCCACGAGAAGTAATCGCAGATGTTCCAACGCGAATACCTGAAGTTACAAATGGAGATTCAGTGTCGAATGGCACCATGTTCTTATTTACCGTAATGTCAGCCAATACCAAGGCATTTTCAGCATCCTTACCAGTTACTCCTTTTGAACGCAAATCAATCAACATGGAGTGATTTTCTGTACCACCAGAAACAATTTGATATCCTCTTTGCATGAATTCATTTGCCAAAACGGAGGCGTTTGTCTTCACTTGACGCATGTACGTTTTATATTCATCCGTTAGTGCTTCACCAAATGCCACTGCCTTTGATGCAATGACGTGTTCCAATGGTCCACCTTGAATTCCAGGAAACACAGCCGCATCGAGTAGCGCCGCCATTGACTTAGGATTGCCATTGTTCCATTTCAAACCAAAAGGATTGTCAAAATTATGACGCATCATGATGATACCTCCGCGAGGTCCGCGCAATGTTTTGTGTGTGGTTGTCGTAACGATGTGGCAAAACTCAAGAGGGTCATTCAACAATCCTGCAGCGATTAACCCCGCTGGATGTGAAATGTCTGCCAACACCAAAGCGCCAATTTCATCGGCCACTTTTCGAATACGGGCATAATCCCAATCGCGGCTATACGCCGAAGCACCACATATAATCATTTTCGGACGTTCACGAAGTGCTACTTCTTCGAGCATGTCATAATCAACCAAACCGGTTTCTTTGGTTACGCCATAGAAGAATGGTTTGTACAGTTTACCAGAGAAATTCACTGGTGATCCGTGTGTTAGATGTCCACCGTGTGAAAGGTCGAAACCCAAGATTTTATCTCCTGGTTGAAGGCATGCTAAAAAAACAGCAGCATTTGCTTGAGCTCCAGAATGGGGTTGAACATTCGCCCAGGTTGCACCAAACAATTTGCACAAACGATCAATGGCCAATTGCTCTACCTTATCCACAACTTCACAACCACCGTAGTAACGCTTTCCAGGTAGCCCTTCCGCGTATTTGTTGGTCAACACACTGCCCATAGCCTGCATAACTTGGTCACTGACAAAGTTTTCAGATGCAATGAGTTCAATGCCATTAAGCTGGCGTTGTTTTTCTTCTTCGATCAAATCGAAAATTTCCCGATCCTGATTCATAGTGCGCTTTTATTTGGAATGATTTGTTGTATAAATGAGTTGTAGTCCGTCTCCCAAAGAGGTCATTGGGCGGTAGCCCGTCAATCCAAAGAGTTTGTCGGAACTCCCAACACGACGTTCAACCTCATAGTCATAACGATTTTTAGGTGCTTCAATAAAATGAATCTCTGAAGAGGAGTGTGTAATTTCTTTGATTTGTTCCGCGAGGTCGAGGATACACCATTCCGCTTCGTTAGCGATATTCACAATGTGACATCCTTCGAGGTGCATTAGGCGGATACAGGCTTCAACGGTATCATCAATGTATGTAAAGTCACGTGTCTGTTTTCCAGTTCCAAACACAGTGATTGGCTCATTTTTATTCGTTTGCTCAAAAAATCGAGGTACGACCATGCGGTTGTCTTGATTCGGCCCGTAAACATTAAAGAAACGCAAGGAAACCACATTTAATCCTTTTTCTTCGTGGTGAGAAGCCAGATAAATTTCGTTGTAGCGTTTTGCCATGGCATAAGAAGTATGCGGATCTACGAGAACTTCCTCAGTGAGCGCATTTTCTATGGCAGAATGACCGTAAATCCCACTTGTAGAGGCGTACATGATCTTCTTCACGTTATTTACATTGGCAGCTTCAACAACATTTCGTGTTCCAATCACTTCAACATCCATCGTTTCAACAGGATTGTCAGCGACGATATCAACACCCAAAACTGCGGCAAAGTGAAAAATAATATCACAGTTTTTAGCTGCTTTCATGATCAGGTCTGCATCGCGCACATCACCTTTGATAAATGTCACTTTGGAAAAGGTTTCCTTATCCAATTTGTTTCCGCGCAACAAGGAATCGACAACAGTCACGGTATGACCATCATCGACAAGACGTTTTGATAGATTGCTGCCAATAAAACCGGCGCCTCCTGTGATGAGAATATTCATAGCTTTCATAGGTTCAAATATCGGATTAATTTTTCTGAAACGTTTAGATTCTGCGGATTTCACTTAATTTGTGCGTAATTGATTGATTTTCTGAATGAACAATGCCTTCAGGGGTCAGGGTGTCTATTCGCACGCACCCCGAAGCATGTATGATACTTCCGTCATGACAGAGAATTCCAACATGAATGACTTTGTTTTGCTGATTGATAAAAAATGCAAGGTCATTTTCCGAACGATCTTGAAAATCAACCAAAGCGCCACATTCGGCTTGCTGTGAAGCATCCCGTGGTAAATTGATGTCGAAAAAACGAAAAACTTGTTGTGTCAATCCAGAACAATCAATGCCAAATGGTGATTTTCCTCCCCATAAATAAGGTGTGTTGAGGTAATGTCGCGCAGCCTCACTGGGTGAGTGAAAATGAATTTCTTCAATGCGTTCAGAGACATGGAATGTGTCGTTTCCAATGTGAAAATCTCCATTTTGATCTGCAGAAATGTATGATCCACGGCAAGTTAATTGCGCGCCCCAAGGAGTATCTATTTTCTGTAAAAGTGCTGTCTGAAAACCAATGCCATTCATCCAACGATTCACTTCCTTCTGTGTCAAGAAACGAAGGTGCTTCACGTCGACATAACCCGGGTAATTGTCAGTGAAAGTAACAACTTTAGACCATGGCGAACTCAATTCTTCTACAGTCACGATTTCGCCAAAAAGCAGCTGGGTGACAATTTCTGATGTATCGCGATTTTCAGCGCGAACTGGACAAATACTAACAGAGCAATAAGCGAACTTCACCAATTAATTTTTTGGAAATGATTTGTTATCAATGATGTTGAGTGCTTGTTGCAAGTGACGTTCATTGTGGTAGATCACATACTGAAGTGCATCTCCGAGACGCAGTCTTATCATTTGTGAAATTGAAATTGGCACCTTTACTTTTCGAAGGTTTACTTCCTCAGCGTTGGTCAGTATGTTCAATAATTGCAATTGATCTTTTTCAAACACTTCGATATCTGCACCGTTGATTAAATTCGATTCAAAGGTGGGGTTGAAACTTTTGAGAGATTTCATTCGTCGCCTAACATTTTTTGCATTGCCCAACTTCATTGATTTCCATGCAGACTTCCCCAAGGGAGACGAAATGAAAATGTCTTTCGGTTCGCGGAAACGTGTCGTCTCAATGCGCTTTGCAAAAACTGGATGGTAATAATTCGCGAAAGCATTTAAATGTGCGAATACTTCGAGAATCGACCATGAAGTGGTGTCTTTTTTCCATCGTTTTTGCTGCTCAGATAAGTTATTGAAGCTTTCACGAAGCAAATCAATGTTTCGTTCTGTGATGGCGCGTAGTTCGATCAATAGTTCTTTTGATGTCATGGTAATGTATGCGAAATCAAAAATAATCCTTTCCACTCACAAACCTCTAAGAAACGGACAATAATTGCTGGGAATCGCTTAAAAAAGAAGGATAAGTGTTACTTTCGTGCTTATCCTAGTTCTTGGAAGCTATGCGCCCACTAATATTTGTTACAAACGATGATGGGATTTCATCAAAAGGAATTCGTTCTTTAGTAAGCGTTGCTGAAGAGATGGGTGAGGTGTGTATCATCGCACCAGACAAACCTCAGTCTGGAATGGGACATGCCATCACGGTCAATGGGATTTTACGTTTGGATAAATCGCGGCTTTTTGAAGGTTTGAATGCATATACCTGCTCTGGTACACCCGTAGATTGCGTAAAGCTTGGAATTTATGAACTATTAAAGCGCAAGCCAGATTTGATCGTCTCAGGCATCAATCACGGAGAAAATTCATCAACCAATGTGTTGTACTCTGGAACAATGTCTGCGGCCGTCGAGGGGGCTATGGAGAACATTCCGTCTGTTGGATTCTCACTTTGTGACCACAGTTCAGAAGCTGATTTTTCTGGTGCTCAACATGTTGCTCGTCAAGTGATTGCTGCCATGTTGAAAAATGCATTTCCCGCAAATGTGTGCATCAACGTAAATGTACCGAAATTGCCACCTGATCAAATCAAAGGTATTCGGGTTGCACGGCAAGCACATGCATTTTGGGAGGATCGATTCGATAAGCGTTTTGATCAATTTGGCAAACCCTACTATTGGTTGACGGGTGAATTTATGAATCAAAATCCTTCAGCGGATACAGATTTACAAGCGTTAGAGGACGGGTATGCGAGTTTGGTGCCAACGCAATTTGATATGACGGCCTACGCAGTAATGGATGAATTTAAAAAATGGAACTTATGAATTTAAGAAATTGGTCGATCGCACATACAAAAGGATTGATTTTAGGATTGTTATCTCCTTTAATTTTTATACCTATCGTGATTTTCATGTTGAGCTGGGTACAGAATTTTCAGTTCCAGCAAATGTGGCACATGTTCACCTTGGATCCTATGACACGAAGTAAGATCATTTCGATTGCCATTATTTCAAATTTAGCGTGGTTTTATACCTTCTTGAATCGCGAAAAGTATGGAATTGCAATGGGAGTCATAATTGGTACAATCGGTTTTTTACCCTATATCATTTACGTCAACTTTATCATGTAAATGGACACTGAAACTACCCCGAAAAAAATTTATATGATTGCTGGTGAGGCCTCGGGTGACTTACACGGGAGCAATGTCATTCGCGAACTTTTCGAAATGGACTCTACCTTAAAGATCCGTTGTTGGGGGGGGGATTTGATGAAGAAGGAGGGTGGTGAAGTTGTAAAACACATCAGAGAACTTGCCTTTATGGGCTTTCAGGAAGTGCTCATGAATCTTCGGACGATTCTGCGCAACATGAAGCAGTGTAAAGCGGATATTGAGGCCTTTCAACCTGATGCTTTGTTATTGATCGATTATCCCGGGTTCAATTTGCGCATAGCAGAATGGGCAAAAACGAAAGGAATACCTGTTTACTACTATGTGTCTCCTCAAGTTTGGGCGTGGAAGCAGTCTCGGGTCTATAAAATTCGAAAGGTGGTGGACCAGATGTTTGTCATCTTACCCTTCGAGAGAGCCTTTTATGAAAAATTCGATTATGTCGTAGATTATGTCGGTCATCCTTTACTTGATGCCATTCAGCAGTATGAAGAAGAACAAAGTGCGGGGAATTTTATTTCGAAAAATGGCTTGTCTACGAAGCCGATCATCGCTGTATTGCCAGGAAGTAGGCGGCAAGAGATTGCAAAGAAACTTCCCGTAATGTTGAAATCAGTAGACAATTTATTAGAATATCAAATTGTCATTGCTGGAGCGCCCAGCATGGATGAATCCTATTATGCCGAGTTTTTACCTGAAAACACAAAAATTGTTTTTGGACAAACATATGACCTACTGGCCAATTCAGTGGCAGCAATTGTGACATCTGGAACAGCAACATTAGAAACGGCCTTGTTTAAGGTTCCTGAGGTGGTCTGCTATAAAAGCTCTCCTTTATCGTATCATATTGCCAAGCGACTGGTAAAGATTAAGTACATTTCCTTGGTCAATCTCATTATGGACCGTGAAGTTGTCAAAGAATTGATCCAAGGAGATTGTACTCCAGAGAAAATACGATTCGAGTTAAATCGAATTTTACCAGGGGGTGAATCAAGAAGTAAAATGGAAAAAGATTTTACTGAACTTACACAAATTCTTGGCGGGGGAGGTGCGAGTAAAAAAGTTGCACAATCCTTGTTGAAAACTATTTGTAAGGCCTGAATTAAAGCCAATCTCAACAGCTAATTTTGTTTCGTGCGCATTCTATTTGCCATATCCTTTCTGTTCGCGACATTTTCCTATGCGCAACAAATGAGGATCGGGGTCTTTCGCGACCATGATCTTCAAAGGATAATGTGCGCATACAATGACGGTAGCTATACTGTCTTTGCCGATACAATGAATGCTGGAGCAATACTTCCCAATGAATTTGTTGAAATGTCAGTCATGCAAGGAAAAGTACTGCTGAAAAAAGGCGCAGTTGAACTGGGTGTTTTTGAGCGAATCGTTTTACAGCAGAATGACCCTAAAAACTCATTGGTTATTGCCTCTAAATCACCATCCTTGAAGCAACGAAAGTACGTTGGCGACTTTGAAATAACGTGTGCAGGAAAGGAATTAACTATAGTCAATCTCGCTGAGTTGAATGATTACCTGAAAGGGGTTGTTGAGTCGGAGGGAGGTGGTGGAGCCCATTTGGAATATTACAAGGTTCAAGCGTTAATCAGCAGGACCTATGCGCTCAAACATCAGGGAAGACATGCAAAGGAGGGATTTGATTTGTGCGATCGTGTTCATTGTCAGGCGTATCACAACATGCTGAGGTATTCTTCGCTCATAGATACTGCCGTGCAACAAACGACAGGCTTGGTGATTGTCGACGACCAAGGAACCTTGATTGAATCCTATTTTCATGCAAATTGTGGAGGACAAACGTGCGAGCCGCAATACATTTGGAATGAAGAGATACCGTATCTCAATTCTTTCATTGACACGTTTTGCATCTATACAAAACAGGCGACTTGGGAGAAGCGCATCACTAAAAATAAATGGAGTAATTTTTTGGAATCAAAGTACAATTACCCAGTTTACGATAGTGCCTTTGCGGCGATGATGTATACATTTAATCAGCCACAGCGGAAAGCATTTTACATACACCCATCACTTGGAATTCCACTTCGTGACTTACGGGAAGAGTTTGGATTAAAATCCACGTTTTTTAGCTGTTACCCAGAAGGGGATGATGTTGTTTTGCGCGGTCGTGGTTTTGGGCATGGAGTAGGACTTTGCCAAGAAGGAGCAATGAAAATGGCAAGATCGGGTTACACTTTCGATCAGATCATTACCTATTATTTTCCTGGAGCTGTGGTGTGCGATGAACAGGGACGAAAATTTTTCAAGCAATCATCTGAAAGGTTCTAGTTTATTCGTAAGAAATAACGAAAATATCTTCATCATCTTTTTTGAACATCTTTTCTTCGCGAGCAAAGCTTTCAAGTTCACTGGTGTAGTGCAACTTGCGCAAGGTGTAACGCGTATTTTTGAGCTTTGCCTCGGCCTCAGTTGTTGCCACATCAATTTTATTTCGTTTTCCGATTTGATTGAAAATGGTAAAAATGTCTACATCGTCGAGAAAAAGGATGTAAATAAAAAACAAGATCCCAGTAAGAATGAATTTATTCTTTAAGTATGCCCCCCATTTTTTCATAGCACCGAAGTTAAGCAGGAAATAGATGGCCTTAAATTGCCGACTGAAATAGTTATTAGAAAAGTAATGTGAAAAAGAAAGGCCCTAAACGGGCCTTCTATTATTTTAAAATTTCTTCTGCTTTGGATTTAAATTCTGCGTCCTCTTCAAACCATTGGGATACCTTGGAGAGGAGTGTTTTTGCTTTGTCCTTTTGCTTTGCTTTCACATAGCACTGAGCTGTTTCTAGTACGCCCATTTGCAGCATCGCAACATCTGCTTCGCTCCACTCATCAATCGATGTGATTTTGGCTAACAAGGCATCTGCCTCTTTCCAAATGGTATTCGCACCACCTTTGTCTGCTTTCGCAAATTTTGTCGCTCCGTCCAAATATTTAGTGCCAACTCCATTGCGTGTAATTTTGTAGTATTTCAGGACCCAACCAGCAGCTTTATTGTAATCCGCAGCGGACAGCTCATTGGAAATCAACTCAACCATAGAGAGTTGGAATTTCTCGATAAATTCTTGGTGGTCAGCAAGTACTGATCCATCTTTGTCGAGTTTCATCGCTTTTCCTAAGGCAGTAATGGCCTCTTTGTACGCATTCTTAAACTTCTCATCATCTGTACCTGACTGTGAAACTTTGTACAATCCTTTCGCTAACCATAGATTTGGAAGCGGATCCTTTTTTAAATCTTCTTTCTCAGAATAATTGAACGCGACTTTCACCAGTTTTTCATAGTTGCCGTCAGCATAAAGTATTTTAAGATCATCATATCCAGGTGCCTGAGCGCTAGCGTTCAGACCTGCGAAAAACAACATTAAAAGGAAAATAATTTTTTTCATGGGATTTAAATTTGGTCGGCTCGTCTTTTCAATATCTATGCCGAATGTACTAAAAACAATTTGTTCAACGATAATTGGACGACAAAGTTTCACTCTTCAACACTTCGAATGAGTAAATGCAAAATTTCTTGGGCGGCCGTTGAAATTTTTGTTCCAGGTCCGAAAACACCGAATACGCCGGCCTTGAATAAGTACTCATAGTCTTGCTGTGGAATCACACCCCCAGCAATGACCATAATATCTGCACGGCCTAGCTTCTTCAATTCATCGATGACTTGAGGGATAAGTGTCTTGTGTCCTGCGGCAAGTGAAGACACGCCCAAGATGTGAACATCATTTTCTACAGCTTGCTTGGCTGCCTCTGCGGGTGTTTGAAACAATGGACCAATGTCAACGTCAAAACCAATGTCAGCAAAGGAGGTGGCAATAACCTTTGCTCCCCGGTCGTGGCCATCTTGACCCATCTTTGCAATCATGATGCGCGGACGTCGGCCTTCCAAGGTACTGAAGCGATCTGTAAGTTCGCGGGCAATTTTAAAATCTTTATCATCCATAGCTTCATGTGAATAGACTCCACTTATTGAGCGAATTGTTGCGGTATATCGACCATAAACGCGCTCCATTGCAGATGAGATTTCCCCGAGCGTGGCGCGTTTTCTTGCACAGCGAATGGCAATTTCTAGCAAGTTTCCAGACTCATCTCTTGCCGCCTGTTCTAGTGCGATTAACTCTACCTGAACAGTCTGCTCATCTCTGTTGGCGCGTAATTCTGCCAATCTTTGCAATTGTGATTCGCGTACTTTCGTGTTGTCCACTTCTAAAATATCAATGGCGGTATTGCTCTTGTCACTTACCTGGTATCGGTTGACTCCAACAATCACATCCTTGCCTGAATCAATGCGGGCTTGTTTTCTTGCAGCAGCCTCTTCAATGCGCATTTTAGGCAACCCGGTTTCAATTGCCTTAGCCATTCCACCTAGTTCTTCTACCTCAGAAATCAATTTCCACGCTTCATCAACCAATTGTTCGGTGAGTTTTTCTACATAGAAACTTCCTGCATACGGATCTATAAATGAGGTGATTCCTGTTTCCTGTTGAAGGTAAATTTGCGTGTTTCTTGCGATACGTGCTGAAAAATCTGTCGGTAATGCGATGGCTTCATCCAATGCATTTGTGTGCAAAGATTGTGTACCACCCAATACTGCCGCCAGTGCCTCGATGCAGGTCCGTGCCACATTATTGAACGGATCTTGTTCGGTCAAACTCCATCCAGATGTCTGACAATGGGTTCTTAAAGCGAGTGATTTACTGCTCGTTGGATCAAATTGCTGAACGATTTTCGACCAAATCAATCGTCCAGCGCGCAATTTGGCAATCTCCATGTGGTGATTCATGCCAATGGCCCAGAAAAAACTCAGTCTCGGTGCGAACTCATCGATTTTGAGCCCCGCTTTGATTCCCGCACGCAAGTATTCAAGCCCATCTGCTAACGTATACGCCAATTCAATCGCTGCCGTAGCACCTGCCTCTTGCATGTGATAGCCTGAAATCGAAATTGAATTGAACTTAGGCATGTGCTTCGACGTATACTCGAAAATGTCGGCAATAATACGCATCGATGCAGCTGGTGGATAGATATAGGTGTTGCGCACCATAAACTCTTTCAGGATATCATTTTGAATGGTTCCAGAAAGCAACTCTTGGGAAACACCTTGTTCTTCTGCTGCGACAATGTAAAAAGCCATGATTGGAATCACAGCCCCATTCATGGTCATCGAAACAGACATTTGATCCAAAGGAATTTGATCGAATAAAATGTTCATGTCCAAAATGGAATCGATCGCTACACCAGCTTTACCCACATCGCCAACAACACGCTCGTGATCTGAGTCATAACCGCGATGCGTGGCCAAGTCAAAAGCAACGGATAGACCTTTTTGTCCGGCAGCAAGATTTCTTCTGTAAAAAGCATTCGATTCTTCTGCAGTTGAAAATCCAGCATATTGACGAATGGTCCATGGCCGAATGGCATACATGGACGCATAGGGTCCACGTAAAAAGGGAGGAAGCCCTGATACATATCCAATATGCTCAGTTTGCTCTATGTCTTTGGCTGTGTAACGCGAATTCAAATGAATGCCTTCAGCCGTTTCGAAATTGCTTTGACCGACTGCACCTGCACTTCCTTTTCCGTGAAAAGAAATTTTTGAAAAATTGATCTTACCCATTTTTTTCAGTCATTAGTTCACGTTCAAGGATAAGGTGTGGCAAACCAAAATAGTTCAATACATCGGCGTAGTCTACCTTTTCTGGTGAGGGATTAGCGAACTTATTCACGCCAATTAAAAGGTGTTTACTGTCACGAACGGCTGTCAATCGTTTATTGGCCGTCTCGTGAATAAGTGTTTGAAGCATAGAGGCACATTCTTCACTGAAAACGCCATTCTTCACTTCGGTTTCTTGAAATAGTTCCCATGCTTTTTCAGAAAATTGTGTCGTCAACTGCTCAATTGCATAACTTCCACCGATCGGGTCATTGACTATGTGCAGGTAACTTTCTTCCTTTAAGAGCAAGGAGATATTGGTGACCATTCGCTCAGCAAGTTCGTGCGAAGGATGTGAACTCGCAATGGTGTAGGGATGAATTAATAGGCTGTTTGCACCTGCAACAGCCGCAGAAAGCCCTTCCGTTGTTTGACGCAATAAATTGGTGTATGGATCCATCAATGACTTATTCATTGGACCACTAACCGCCGTAATGACGCAGTTTTTTGAGCAGGAATGTACCGGAGAATACGCATCGACGATGGACGACCAAAGTTCTTTTAATGAACGTATTTTCGCAATAGAGTAAAAATAATTTGCTGTAATTCCAACCGAGAAATGAATGCATGCTGCAGCTTGATCGATGTTCATTCCGGCATCAAGCAATACACCCAAACATTCATTTGCTGTTGATAAAGAAAAGGCAAGTTCTTGTGTGGCATTCGCTCCAGTTTGTTGCAGACCATAGCCATTGATGACAATAAATGGGGTTTGTTTCTCACTGAACAAGGGTGCCAATTTGCGAATAGGATCCAATCCTACTACATGAGGGTCAATGGCATATTTGATCTTGCCATGGTATGCACTTCCAATGGACTGCTGAATGCGGTAAACCGTTTCTATGCTATTTGTGATAATTGTAGTATGGATGTACTGAAATTCAATTCCTTTAAAAAGGAGGTCTAAATTCGCTGATTCGTTTGTTCTAAAGTCGAAAATTGGCTCGTCACAACCCGTCATTAAAAGTTCAATGACCTTTTCATTTGCAGATTTTTCGTCTTGAACCTCAATCAGCGTTGCGATGTGCCAATCATTGCTGATTGAATTGCCACGGCGAAACCCTTCTGCGCTATTTTTTTCCAAATCGTAATGATAAGTAGCGTAGTTGATGCCTTCGATTTCATCGTGTCGCTCTAAGACGCTGGGATCTTCTCCTTTTAACTCCTTCGTCAATTGAATTTGCCATTCTTCTAGACTTGGGATAGGAAAATCTGTTTTTAAACCAATCATTTATTTGTGTCAATTAATTCGAAATTCATTGAAGTACGAAAATACGGAAAAAGGAGATTAGATAAATAGTTTCAATACGATGACCGTCAAGGCCGTAAATGCACAACAAGACAGGAACCATGCACCAAAGGATTTATACCCTTGATTTCTAAAGTATAGATAGCTCAAAGTGCCGCAAGCAATACCGATTATGAATGCGTAGGTGAGGTTCATACGGAAGGATTATTTGGCATGTAATTTGAAAATTGCCGATGAATTTCAAAATTACATAAAAATGAAAGCACTAAGAAAAGGAATGAGTTTATTGGCAGTAGCCTTTATTTCATCCATGTCCATCGCACAGGAGCAAAAGCAAAGCGAAAAAAAGGAAATTGAACCGGTAAAAGTCAACGAAGTAGTTGTGTCTAAGAAAACGCACAGCCAAAGAAAAGATAAAAAGCTTTTGCGTGTCGAGCGAATTCAAAAGGCTGAAAAAGAGGAAAAAGAATAAAGAGAAAGAGGCGAAAGCCTCTTTTTTTATATGGCGAATTGCTCGAAGTGATGCGTCAGGTGTTTTTGGTTCAAAAGACACCATTCGTCAAAATTCAAAGGGCCATAGTATGGGTGGATTTCCGTTTGATTTTCATCCGCGAAGTGCTCTTCAAAGTCAATCCATTCAAGTAAAAATTCATCAATTGCCAATTCGATTTCTTCATGGCGCAGAGGAGTGTCTTTTATGGCAAAAGGAACTTCAATATTTCGTGCCATTGGTTTGTCTGATCGCAAAAAGGCCTTCATTTTGTCCACTTTCTCTTCTGGAACTTCTAAAGGAAAATGATCTTTTCCAGAAGCAATCCGCAAGCTATCCGACAAGTGCTCAATCATTCGCTGAGCAGACATCGATCCCCATAGAGGTTTAGCATCTGGACTTAAAGAATCCATTCGGCCTAAAATGTGCGTAATTTCTAATTCTACAGATCCCATTTTATTTATTTCCAATAAGAATATTTAAGCTACTAGGAACAACTTGAATGTTCAATTCATCCCGTACGTCAAATGGCTCACCGTCGTAATGCGCAATTTTTTGACTCAGTTTAATGCGTGCTTTTTGAAAAGGAATCACCTCTGCAAATTTTGACTTGTGCGAAGTGCGACGGAAAAAGCGATAAATGACGCTTGGTGCAAACCACATTGAAAAGGGCTTTAAGATGCACAATTCAATCTTCCCGTCTGTGACATCAGAAGTAGGAGAAACGACAAATCCATTTCCAAACTCAGATGCGTTAGCAATTGTACACAACACAACAGGCATGGTCTTTATTTCACCATTCAGATCAACAGAAATATTGATTGGATTGTAGCGTATAAATTCACGAAGAACAAGTTTTACATAACTCCAAAATCCTCGTTTGTGGTAACTATCAAATTTCTTGGCTACAATTGCATCGAAGCCATATCCACCAATTCCTAGAAAGGGTTTGTCATTCACTAAAACAGTGTCCATACGAATCGATGCTTCTTTATTGATGCATTCAATCGCTTTTGGAATGTTTACAGGAATTCCCATGTGGCGAGCTAAACCATTGCCTGATCCACAAGGAAGAATGGCAAGTTTTGTTTGTGAGCCAATCAATGAAGTGCCAACCTCATGAACAGACCCATCGCCACCAACAGCACAAACAATATCAACTCCGTTCATTGATGCTTCGTAAGCCAATTTTTTGGCATGCTTTCGGTACTCCGTAAAAACGATGTCGTAATCGAATTTAGAATGATCCAAATACTTTTCAATCTGTTCTGGCAAATCTCCTTTTTTTCCGACTCCGGAAATTGGGTTGATGATAAATCGGATCCTCTGCTTCATTTCACATGTGTTTTATTTTGAACCAGATCCCGGTTGTAGCGCTGAATGATCGCTTTCAACCTTCGCTCAGATTCACGCACATCCCTTTTGTAGAAGCGCAATGAATCTGTCGATGATTCAATTTTGACAGTGAATTCATGCAAATATCGTGCCTTATCTTTCGAAAAGGTAAGCATTTGGTGTTTTTTGAAGTAAAAATAGGCGCCTTCCAAATAAGCAAATGCTTCACGTTCTCGTGGATCGAAGTAGGATCGACCAAAGGCATAGTATTTTGTATCGATATTCAGCAAATCAAGCACGGTAGGCATAATGTCGAGCTGCTGAAAGATTTTTTGCTCGCGCTTGGGTTTCAATCTCCCTTGTGGATCAAAGAAAACAATCGGAACACGGTACATGAACTTCCGTTGGCTGTAGAGCTTGTCCACCGTTGCGGGTGAATGATCCGCGACCAAAACGAAAATGGTGTTCTTATACCAAGGTTGCTTTTTCGCCTCTTCGAAAAACTTTCTTAATGCGATATCTCCATAATTGATGGATGCACAAATGGGTTGATTCCCCTTTTTCACTTTGTTTTTCCATCGAGGAGGGATGTAAAAGGGATGGTGAGAGGACAGTGTAAACAATGTTCCAAAAAACGGCGCCTTTAACTTTGTCAATTGTTTAGCTGTCCATGGATTGAAGTACTCATCGAGAATCCCCCAGGTCTTGTCGAAATGGGCGTCATTTCCATATTCATAGCGGCCGAAGTAGTGTTCAAATCCAGCTTGTGCAGCGAAACTATCGAAGCGCATCGAGCCATTGGTGGCGCCATGGTAAAAAGCTGTGGAATAACCATTTTTCTTGAGAATTGATGCCAAGGATCCAATCCGATTGTTTCCGTACGGTGAAGAAATATAAGGATTGTCCATGAGGCTTGGAATCGAAGCCAAGATGGCTGGGACAGCTTCAATCGATTTCTTTCCGTTGGCGATGCCGTATTCAAAAGTGAGTGATTTTCCAATGATCGAATCGAAAAATGGGGTATAGCTTTTACCGCCATTAAACGCGCCTACAAACTCATTTCCAAAGCTCTCTAAAATGATGACCACAACATTGGTCTTCTCGGGAAGAAGATGAACCGGTTTTGAATGTTGAATGGGATTGAAAATCGCCTGCTCGGTTTTCTTGTCGAAATAATCTTTGAAGTCAAGCCGCTCTTTGCCATATGACTTAATCATGGTAAATGCGGTGTTCAATACCAAACCGGAGTTTGCAGGATCGGTAAATTGAGAAGCTTCCATGATGCCTACAGGCTTCAGCTGGAATCCACCACGGCCAATAAAGACAAACACTAAAGAAAGAACTACGGCCTGAATGGAAGCTGTTTGCCAAGAGGTTTTTGGAACTTTTATTTTTTCTGTTTTTCGATAAAGCCACTCGGAAATGGAAACAAGCGCGACCAAAAAAAGTATGATTAACCAGAAATCTGTAAAAAAGGTGCCCGCCAATTGTGCAAAGTCACTTCCAGCACCCAACACGGTGAATAAATCAAAGGTTGAACGCTTTGAGGTGTAGCGAAAATACTCGACATCCATTAAGTTCAATGCGCAAATGATTGCCGTCAAACCATGGAAGTATATCTTCAACACAGCATTAAAAATGCGCTCGTATCGGATGTTTTTAAAGGAATGTATAACGACAAAAGGCAGGAAAATCAATCCAATGGTGACGCAATCAAACCATAGGGCTGCAGCAAAGTCTACAAGGCTTGCAGTAGGGAAATTGTCGCGATTGAATCCAAAAAAAATAAGGCGACAAATGGTCATCATCAAAAGGACGATGGACAGTCGAGCGAATAGCTGTTTGACGGAACCGAATACGTTGCGAAATATTGCCATGTATGGATGCAAAAGTAGAAAATAATCCATGGAAGTTCTTAATATTGTGATGGAACAATACCATAGAAATGAAAGGAAAAATAGTTGGCTGTGTCTTCATGGTCTTTTTTGCCATTAATGTCTTCGCTCAAAATGACGGCGCTTTCATCATTTACAATTCGAAAGGAAGAAAAGTTAATTACAAGAAGTTGCAGAAAAAAGCAATTGAAAACCAGGTCGTTTTCTTTGGTGAATACCACGACAACCCAATCGCGCATTGGCTCGAACTTGAGTTGTTGCGCGATTTATTTGAAAGTCATGGGGCCTCATTAAAAATGGGCTTTGAAATGTTTGAACAGGATCAGCAAATGCTACTGATCGATTACGTCGATGGCAAAATCTCTGATCAGCAGTTTGAGGACAGTTGCCGTCTATGGCCCAATTATGAGACGGATTATAAGCCGCTTCTATTGTTCGCAAAACAAAACCGGATTACTTGCATTGCGTCAAATGTCCCAAGGAAATATGCTTCACTGTTGTACAAACGAGGACGACCAGCGCTTGACAGTCTTTCCGCTCAAGAGAAATCGTACATCGCACCTTTGGATTTTCCGGTCGATACAACTTTGTCGCAGTATGCTCCGCTAAAAGAAATGGACCAACACATGGATGGGGGACATTTACTGGAAGCTCAAGCGCTGAAAGATGCAACAATGGCCTATTTTATGGCAAAAAACATGAATGCAAGCGATCATTTTTACCACATCAATGGTGCTTACCATTCCAATTTTCACCAAGGAATTCTCTGGTACCTGAATAGAGAAAAGTCGGGGCTCACCGTCTTGACAATTTCAACGGTAACACAAGAGAATATCAGGAAATTGGAAAAAGAATATGTCAGTAGTGCAGATTTTATCATTTGTGTTCCAGAATCCATGACACGTACCCATTGATCATTACATTTTTAAAAACAAACGAATCATGAAACGTTTTTTAGTGGTATTAAGCTTCTTTAGTGCGCTATTGTCTGACGCACAAATTTTGGTTGAAGAAGGTAAGCCGGTGAATCAGAAGCCTGTGAAAGAGATAAAACAGTCAGAAACTACTGGTCAAACAGCTGTTTACGCCATTTCCAATTGGTCCAAGACATTTCGAACGCTAGAATCAAACACAGGTTATTTTGGTGATACTTTGGGTACTCGAGCCAGCGAAACATTGATGCAAAATTGGTCCTTTGGTCTAGGTTTACGGAATAGGATCAATCGCTTCTTGGTTTGGGATGGCGGCATGTATTTCAGTAGAAATGGAGAACAATATGCTTTCGCAGGAACGGATACCACGTTCTCTTATCAAACCACCTACAGTTACATTGGAATGCCTTTGCGCATCAATTTATCAATGGGAAAAGAGATACAATGGCATGTCGGTGTGGGTTTGTTGCCTCAAATGTTTGTTCAATACAGTCAAAAACAACAATGGACGACAACGCAAAATTCATCTGATTCGCAGGTGATTAAAACAAATAGTGGGTACAACCCCTTTGTTATTTCTGCCATATTCAATGCAGGAGTCCAATTCAATTTCTCCAGTGGATGGGGTGTGATCATTAGTCCTGAACTACGCATTCAACTCAATTCAAGCTATCAAAAACAAGCTGCTTACATTCATAAAGCACGTGCCTACGGAGTGAGCTTTGGTTTACTTAAAAATATTTAGTCAATGACTTCAATAAACCAGCTCATTACTTATTTGGAAAACCTTGCACCACGCAGTATGCAAGAGTCCTACGACAATTCGGGGTTGTTGATTGGGAATAAAAACACAAAAATTTCTGGTGTTTTGGTTTGCTTAGATTGCCTAGAATCGGTCGTTGACGAAGCAATAGCGAAAGGGTGTAATTTGATTGTTGCTCACCACCCATTGATATTCAAGGGGATTAAACGCATTACGGGCTCAGGTTATGTGGAACGCACGGTTGAAAAGTGCATTAAAAATGACATCGCTGTGTACGCCATTCACACCAATTTTGACAACTACCATCAAGGTGTCAATGCGGAATTTGGTCGACGTTTGGGACTGAGCAATGTAAAGGTCCTCTCTCCAAAATCAGATGTACTTTACAAACTGGTTGTTTTTTGTCCCGAAAACGAAGAGACACGACTCAATGACGCGCTTTTCAGTGCAGGTGCCGGGCATATTGGGAATTATTCTCACTGTAATTTTTCTTCAGATGGGACGGGTTCCTTTCAGCCAGAAGTTGGATCGAATCCAAAGGTTGGTGAATTTGGATCAAGGACAATTTTACCTGAAAAACGACTTGAATACTTGGTGTCTCAACACCGGTTGACCGCGACTTTAGCAGCCATGAGGTCAGCCATGAGTTACGAAGAGGTCGCTCACGACATTATCAAACTGTCGAATGTCAATCAGCAGGAAGGAAGTGGAATGGTCGGTGAATTGTCAGAATCGATGCGTGCGATTGACTTTTTAAAACATGTAAAGCAGGTGTTTGATTGTGGCGCAATTCGATTCACTGCCATGGATGACAAGCAAGTAAAAAAAGTTGCGTTTTGCGGAGGATCGGGTAGTTTTTTATTGAACAATGCAATCGCTGCAGGTGCGGATGTTTTTGTGACTGCCGATTTCAAATACCACGAATTTTTTGATGCCGATGGACAAATAATCATCGCCGATATCGGTCACTATGAAAGTGAGCAGTTTACATCAAATCTTTTGGTTGATATATTAACAAAAAAATTTAGTACATTTGCCGTCCGATTAACGGAGCTCAATACGAATCCAATTAATTATCTATAGCACATGGCAGCAGCTGCGACCAAAAAAGAAGTTACAGTGGCGGAAAAACTGGACGCCCTTTTTGAATTACAAAAAATCGATTCTGAAATCGACCGCATTCGCACTATTCGTGGTGAATTGCCACTTGAAGTTCAGGACCTTGAAGACGAACTCGCAGGACTTCAAACACGAATCTCTAAGATTCAAGAAGAAGCGAAAGAGCTAGAAACTGAAGTGACAGATCGCAAGAACGCGATGAAAGACTCGGAAACGGCGATTGCGAAATACAAGGAGCAACAAAACAATGTGAGAAACAACCGTGAATTTGAGTCTCTTGCAAAAGAAATTGAATTTCAAGAGTTGGAAATTCGTCTTCATGAAAAGAAGTCCAAAGAAGCTAAGTTGAAGCTTGAAGCGAAGAAAGAAGTTCTCGATGAGGCCTTACAGCGTCTCGAATTCCGTGAAGTTGACTTGAAAACGAAGCAGGCGGAATTGGATGAGATCGTAAACGAAACGAAGAAAGACGAAGACGATTTGATCAAAAAATCAGATTCAGCGAAAAAGTTGATCGAGGACCGATTGATCGTTGCTTACATGCGCTTGCGCTCAAACGCGAAAAACGGTTTGGCCGTTGTTCAAGTTGAACGTAACTCTTGCGGTGGTTGTTTCAATAAAATCCCACCTCAACGTACATTAGACATCGACTCGAAGAAGAAAGTAATCGTATGCGAACATTGTGGTCGTATCTTGGTTCCATCTGAAAAACTTCAGGAAGCATAAGCGGTAAATCCGTTTTCTATACCTAAAGGACGGAAGATATCCGTCCTTTTCTATTTTCTGTTCACCATGAAATTTTCTGATTATCCGATATCAAACTTGATTATTGAGCAACTGGAGTCTATGGACTTCCGGAAGCCAACGGATATTCAGTTTAAGTCGATCAAGCACATTCTCGAAGGGGAAGATGTGATGGCTGTGGCGCAAACAGGAACAGGAAAAACAGCAGCATTCGCTATACCGGTCATTGATCGCATCGAAAAGCGCAAAAGAAAAGGATACAAAGGTGTGCGTTGCTTAGTCATGGTGCCAACGCGCGAATTGGCCAAACAAATTGGTTCAGTATTCACAGAAATCGGAAAGAGAACCTCCGTGAAATCATACGGTCTCTTTGGCGGGACTGACCAAGAACAGCAAATTCGAACATTGAAGAATGGGGTAGATGTGCTTGTTACCACTCCAGGCCGAATGTTTGACTTGATTTCACAAGGGCATCTAGATGTTTCTCAACTCGAAGTGCTTGTATTGGATGAGGCCGATTTAATGCTTGACCTTGGATTCAACAAGGACATTAAGGATGTCATGAAACACATTCCAAAGAATCGTCAAACCCTATTTTTCTCAGCAACCATTTCCAAGAAAATAAAGTCACTGGCTTACGATGTGGTACGAGATGCGATTCGAATCCAAATTTCCCCGAAAAATCCAGTAGCTCAAAACATTGATCATGCCGTGGCATTCATCCAGATGGATGACAAACGTTTCTTTCTTGAAAATATACTGAAGGAGTATCCAGAAAACATGTTCATTGTGTTTGCTCGCACGAAAGTACGCGTTGAACGTATTGTTGCTGCCATGGAACGTGTCGGTGTGAAAACAGAGGCCTTGCATGGTGGTATCGAGCAAAAAGACCGCTTCGCCATCTTGGACCGCTTTCGTGCGGGAGAAAACCGCGTGCTGATTACAACAGATGTTGCAGCACGAGGAATTGATATTCCGTCCATGGATTATGTCATCAATTATGATTTGCCTGATGATTCTGAGAACTATGTCCACCGTTGTGGTCGAACAGGCCGTGGAAATCGTCGAGGTCAAGCCTTGTCCTTTTGCAGTGATTCAGAAAAGAAATTGCTCGAAGATATCGAAGAATATACGGGTGAAGAAATTGAACACTATGAAATCGATCCCAACGATTATAGTGAAATCATGAAAGACATTGAAGATCCAACCTACAATTGGCAACGATTGATCGATCAAGCCAACAAAGAGCGGGGCAAGGATGAAGAATGGTAAATGTATTCGATTCATTCTTAATTCTTAATTTTTCATTCTACAGTATATTCACTTCACGTTCCAATAGCACACCAAACTTCATTTCTACATCCGCAATAATCCGCGAGGAAAGATCATAGATTTGTTGTCCAGTTGATCCTCCATAATTCACCAAAACAAGGGCTTGCAAGGCGTGAACACCATACGTGTTTTCGCGAAATCCTTTCCATCCCGCCTGTTCAATCAGCCATCCCGCTGCCAACTTGCACTTGTCCGCCTCAGCCGGATAATTCGGAACGTCAGGAAAATTCGTTTTTATCTTTTCCATAACCGACATCTCAACAACTGGATTCTTGAAGAAACTTCCTGCATTGCCCAATACTTTTGGGTCGGGCAACTTACTGCTTCGAATGGCAATTACGGCCTTACTTATATCTTGAATACTCGGCTCTGAAATGCCCATTTTTTTCAATTCAGCATCGATTGCTCCATACGTCGAATTGATTTTTGGGTGCTTGTTTAATCGGAAAGTAACGGCAACAATGACATATTGCCCCTTTAGTTTTCGCTTGAAGACACTTTCACGGTAACCGAATTCACATTGCTCCACATCGAAAGTGTGTATATCCCCTGTAGCAATGTGGTAGGCTTCCAATGAATGGAAAACATCCTTAATTTCCGCACCATAGGCTCCAATATTTTGCATCGGACTCGCACCAACACTTCCAGGGATTAAACTCAAATTTTCTACGCCACCAAGATTTAATTCGAGACAACGAAGAACGAATTCATGCCAAACCATCCCCGAGCCAACTTTGACGTATGCATAAGAACTGTCCTCCCATTGAACTTCGAATCCTTCGATTTCATTGCGTAGCACCAAGGCATCGACATCCTTGGTGAACAAGACATTACTTCCGCCTCCAAGGACAAGTAAATCCTTAAATTCGTTTCCATGCAAGCAAGTGCGCAGTTCAGCTACAGAAGTGAATCGAGCGAATGTGGCAGCGTTCGTCTTTATGCCAAATGTATTGAATGGAGTGAGGTCCTGGTTGTTCTTGATCATAAATCAAAAATACGAAATCATTGGTCCGATTATACGCTTTTACAAAAAGGTTTTAATCGACATTACCATGTAAATGGTGGAACGTCTGTATCTTTGTACCATGAAATTTAAATCCGTTTCACTCGAAGAAATCAATCGATACAGCACCAATACCCTCATGGGAGTGCTGGGAATAGAGTGCATTGAGATCGGTGAGGACTTTATCGTTGCGACGATGCCAGTCGATCATCGAACACATCAGCCAATGGGCATGCTTCATGGTGGAGCAAGTGCTGCACTTATCGAAAGCATCGGATCCATGGGCTCTAGTTTACTCATCGACTTGGAAAAAGAGTTCCCGGTAGGCTTGGAGGTGAATGCCAATCATGTCGGAGCCATAAAATCCGGTTATGTAAAGGCTGTAGGTAAAATTGTACATGCCGGAAAACGAACACATATATGGCAGGTTGATATTTTTGCTGAAGAAACGACCCGTTTGATCTCCACAGGCCGACTTACCGTAATGATTATTGAGCGCCATTGACCGAATTTGTTAAATATCGCCTTCCTGGGAATGCTATTGTTCACGTTTCCGGCCAGTTTCATCCTTGGAATGGTCAAGAACAAGGTTTTTTGGTCACTGATTTTTTAATGAATTATCCACTTATACTCATTCCAGACGATCGGAATGAAAATGATGAACCGATATTTTCAGTTGATCTTCCTCATCAAACATCGCAGGAAGAGTATATTCATCAGTCCAATCGCATTCACCAAGAAATAAGTTCTGGTGCTTGTGACAAGGTGGTATTAAGTCGAACAAAAACAGTTCATTATAATACTTATTTTCTATTTTCTGATTTTGAACGTCTTTGTGAAATGTATCCAAGTGCATTTGTTTATTTGGTTTCTTCATCAAAATATGGCACTTGGATCGGTGCGACTCCGGAGCTTCTTCTGCACAATTTTGGCGATCATTACCAAACCGTAGCGCTCGCAGCGACGAAAAAAAAGGACGATTCAAGCGATTGGACAAACAAAGAGTATTTTGAGCAAGGTGTTGTCAATGAATTCATTGTTCAACGTTTGAGGGAGCTTGGATGTGAAGAAGTTCACAGCAACAATCTCCATGACTATGTTGCAGGACCCCTAAAACATTTGCGCAACGAAATTGCGTTTGATGCGAAATCGATTTCTTTGGTGAAATTGGTTCAATCGCTCCATCCAACTCCTGCTGTTAGTGGATTGCCTCAAGATAAGGCCATCGCTGTAATCGAAAAGTTGGAGAGGCACGATCGTGCGTTATATGCTGGTGTAATCGGTGTTGTGAATGAACAATCTTCACATTTATTTGTCAATCTACGTAGTGCACAAGTGTTCAAAAATGCAGTTTGCCTGTATGTAGGAGGTGGACACACAGAAGCATCGGATCCAAATTCAGAATGGGAAGAAACAGAGAATAAGGCAAAAACCCTTCTCAACATTCTTCAAAATCACTAGCTTTGAAAGGAATGATCACAAGCAATAAAACAATCGTCGAACAAATCGTTGCACAATGCCGGCACCACGGAATGAAACATGTTGTTTGTTCGCCCGGATCGCGCAACGCACCGTTCATGATTGCCTTTGATGAACACCCTGAAATCACATGCTATGTTATTCATGATGAGCGCAGTGCAGCTTTCTTTGCACTTGGTCTCTCTCAACAATTGGACGAACCAGTTGGAATCGTTTGTACCTCTGGTTCAGCACCTTTAAATTATTATCCTGCAATAGCAGAGGCCTATTATCAGTGTATTCCCTTGGTGGTGATCACGGCTGATCGCCCAGAAGAATGGGTTGATCAAGGGGATGGACAAACCATTGTACAGCGCGATGTATTTGGAAAACATGTTCGCTATGCCTGTTCATTTAGCGACAATGAACAAAATCCCGATGCCATCTGGTTTGTGCAACGTGAAACGTCCATCGCTTTCAATCAGGGAAATGGAGATTGGAAAGGCCCAATCCATTTTAATGTGGGTTTACGCGAGCCACTTTATTCGCGCTCTGAAGCAAAAGGTATCCTTGGAACAAGCATTTATTCGTCTAAAGGAGAATTTCACTTGAGCAAAAGTGATACAACCGTGTGTGAATCGGGGTTGAATTTGCCGAAAAAATTAGTGATTTGTGGTCAAATGAATCCAGATCCAAAGCTATTGGAGGCATTGAAGCTTTTTGCAAATGACCACTCCGTGCTAATTTTGGTGGAAAATACGTCCAACCAAAGTAATCAGCGCTTTGTGCACTGCATTGATCGTCTTTTGAATGTCATTACGGATGAAGAGATAGAAGATTTTAAGCCGGATTTACTCATTACTGTTGGTGGTGCCATTGTTTCGAAGAGAATAAAATCTTTCCTGAGAAAAAATAAACCTCAAATGCACTGGAAAATCGGGAGCGAATTTCCATACATGGATACGTTTCAGTGTTTAACGCATACCTTCAATACAGATGCATCGTCGTTTTTTACAGAACTTTTGTCCTTGAGTTATACCAAGCATTCTTCGAACTATGGAGTAAAATGGAAACAGCGAGATTTTGAGCAAATTGATCGAATATCTCCTGTAATTGGAGCTTTGCCGTATGCTGATTTGAGTGTCTTCGAATTGATTCATGGTTTTCTTCCAGAAAAAAGTGTGCTCCACATGGCCAATAGCTCGGTGGTCCGCTACTGTCAGTTGTTTGATTCTATTCAGTCAGTTGCTTACTTCTGCAATCGTGGAACTTCAGGAATAGATGGAAGCATAAGCACGGCCGTGGGTGCAGCTTATGCTGATTCAAATCGTCTTCATGTCATTGTAACCGGCGATATTTCATTCTTCTACGATAGCAATGCATTGTGGAATAAATACATCGGCCCAAATTTTCGAATTATTCTGATCAACAATCAAGGTGGAGGAATTTTTAGAATTATTCCAGGACCATCATCAACTCCTCAGATGGAAACTTATTTTGAGGCACATCACGAACATCAGGCTGAACACATTTGTCGCACATTTAACATCGGATATTCTTCAGTAGATTCACCAGAATCTATTGCAGAGTCAATGTCCGATTTTTATTCGGTCAAACCAGGTGAAGGCGCAAAATTGATCGAGATTCATACTCCAGGAAGTGAAAATGCAAAAATTCTCGACGATTTCTTCCTAAACATGCGTTCTCCCAATTATTAAAATTATTTTTAAAAAATAGATACGAACTTGATGGAATTTTTTGACGCAATATTTACCCTTCACGGTGTTTTTTATCTGATCATTTTGAGTTTACTCGAGATTGTATTGGGGATTGATAACATCATTTTCATTTCTATTGTAACGGACAAGTTGCCGCCAATGAAGCAAAAAAAAGCAAGGAACATCGGTTTGTCTCTCGCGTTGATTGTTCGCTTATTGCTTTTGGCTTTGGTTTCTTGGATTATTCAAATGATTAATCCCTTGTTTCCCAATACGGACATCTCATTTCTAAAGGAATTCTCCATTCAAAGTTTGGTTTTGCTTATCGGTGGACTTTTCTTGATTTACAAAAGCACGGAAGAAATGCACCGTTCAATTGTGGGGAACCATGACTCCGGGGGTAAAGAAAAAAGTAGTCTCAGTGGGGTGATTTTGCAAATTGTTTTGATTGATATCGTGTTCAGTTTTGACTCTGTGATTACGGCAATTGGCATGACAACAGACTTAAAGAAGGATTTGGGACATGACCCTCTTGTTATCATCTACATGGCGGTGATTATTTCCATGATTGTCATGTTGATTTTTGCGCGTCAAATCAGTGATTTTATTCAGCAACGCCCAACCATCAAGATGATTGCCCTTGGATTCTTGGTAACAATTGGTGTTTTGCTTTTGGCAGAGGCCTTTGGACAGCACATACCGAAAGGATATATCTATTTTGCCATGGTATATGCACTAATTGTCGAATTCTTGAATATTCGAATGCGTAAAAACAAACGAAATCATTCATGACCGTTGAGGAGGCGTTGGCGTTATTCCCCGATCCAGAAAATTTTGAAGACCAGCTGGATGAGCACCTTTTTGGGTATAAGCAGTTTTTTCTCACCAAGCCCATTCTTACTGCCACATTCAAATCTCGATTGATTGAGATCTTTAAAATTAATGGTGCAGCAAAGGTGTTGAGAATTGATTTTGAAGATTTAGAACCATTTAAATGGCCCAACATCGAATTCTCTCCCTCGGTTGAGACCTCCGTTTTGCAATACTTTGAATGGATTGCGGCGCAGAAACTTAAGATTGCTCAATCAAGAACGCCGAAGAGGTTAATTCATGAAGTGAGTGTCATGTTGAACATCCATAGGACTTTCTGTTCAATGTGGGTGTGCGAGTATGAAGACGATAAAGATGTATTGCTTTCGAAGCCAATGGATGAGGTCGATTTTATGCAGTCCATCAAGCGCTGCTGTGCACAAGGAATCTCAACCTTTGAGGATTTTAAAAGGGCCAATCTTTCCGAGGAACCAATGCTACTTAAGGAAATGAAACGATTATCTTTGCAACACAAAAAGGAACAGGAATGGATGAGCGCTATGCAAAGCTGAAAGAGGCACTTCTGAAGGAGGAATGGCCTTCAGTGTACTTATTCAAGTTCATTGTTCCCAATGTCTCAGAACGCATTGCAAAGGTGAACGCACTTTTTGATGAACAGAGTGAAGTTACGATGCATCCTTCTCGAAATGACAAGTACATGAGCATTAGCGCAAAGGAGTTAATGCTTGATGTGGAATCGGTCATGAAGGTGTATGAAGAAGCGTCAAAAATTCAAGATTTAATCGCATTATGATGGTATTGGTAGGATTTTCAATGACTCAAACACTTCTTGGAGTGTTGAGTGTTTCTCTAGGATTGTTGGTGTTAATTATCGCATACCGTAAGTTGTTGGCTTACCTTGGGAAAGGGTCAATAATCAAGGAAGACTATTGCGTGCTTTATCCTTTGGAAAGTGATCCTATCTCCAATGAGGCTGAGTTTTATTTCACGACAGAGAAAGAGCGGAACATCATCTTTGAACTATTGAACGCTGATATGACTTCAAACCAAGTGTTGACGGAGAAAGAATATGCTGTTGGTGGTCACATTGTTCGATTTGACACAAACCTACTTCCAAATGGACTCTATTTTTATTGTTTACGTACCGAAAATCAGAAGACAATGAAGAAAATGAATGTTCGAAACAAAAATGTCGTCGATTAATCTGTTCGAAAGAGATTTATATTTTGAATTTGGTTAATTTTGTGGCTGCTTATTAGCGGTAAAATACTTTAAAAAAAAAGAATATGGCATTAGAAATTACAGATGCAAACTTCGAGGAGTTGGTCCTCAAGTCTGACAAACCAGTTGTTGTTGATTTTTGGGCAGAGTGGTGTGGTCCTTGCCGCATGGTCGGTCCAGTTATTGAGGAAATGGCAGGTGAATATGAAGGTAAAGCGGTAATCGGAAAAGTGAATGTTGATGAAAATCCGGGAATTTCTGCACAATTTGGTATCAGAAATATCCCAACAATTTTGTTCATCAAAGGTGGCGAAATTGCAGATAAATCAGTAGGTGCAGTGCCAAAAGCACAGCTTACAGCGAAATTGGATGCCTTGATTTAATTCAACCCAACTTATATTTATTGAAACCGTCTTCTTGGAGGCGGTTTTTTTTTATCCTTTCGTATCTTTGTGCAAATTTTTTCATGGATTCTTTTCTTCGCAGACTAAAATATTACGGTGTCGGTTTTAGCATCGGCCTTTTATTTGTTGTTTTCTTTTTTCAAAATCGAGGGTGTTCTTGGCTTCCCGCAAATCGCGTAAAAAACAGTATACTTGAACGTGTTCTTGTTGTTCCTGATGCTGAAATGGAAATCTTGAAATCGAAGGGCATCTCAAAAAAAGACCTCATTCAAGTGCTGAACGACGGGGATGTGGATTTTGAGCGAAGCGCGAAAAGAGGTAACCCTCAAGTCTATGAATTGCTCAAAGAGTTCAATGGCAAGGAAATGAGTTTTTATTTTACTCTTCCCGAAGAAAGCTTTATTTCTGAAATCCACTTTTCTGAATCGAATGCGCGAAAAGTGAAAAATACGGCAGAAGGATTTGGAACAATCATACGCTTTCCAGCAGATGACGATTTAGTGATTGTGGATGAAGGAAAGAAATTGACCTGTATCCAAGAAAAAATGGGATTCATCAATCCGAAAGTAATCCTAAAATGCTTTGTGACATCGGGTAAAATAGACTTCTCAAAATCAAAACTTCGCAAGCAACCTAAAGCCATTCAAACGATTGCTTTTAAGGATCTTTCAGGTCGAAAAGCCGAAGCCGAAGCCATTTGGTACAAGAATAAAATCAATATCACTTCGTTTAATGTCAGCTTTGCAAATGACTGTGGGGGATATTCAACCCAAAATGTTGATAAATGAACATGAGTTTTTTTATTGGCATACTGTGATTTAATACTTTTGAAGCATGGAATTTTCAGCAGGTCAGATAGCGGGCATTCTCCAAGGCGAAGTAGTCGGAAATCCCGAAACTAAAGTCAATGGACTTGCTAAAATTGAGGAAGGTACCCTTGGCGCCTTGTCTTTTCTTGCCAATCCAAAATATGAAGAATTCATTTATACCACAGGGTCAAGTGTTTGTATTGTAAATCGCTCATTCTCTCCTTCAAAACCATTGCCGTCAACTCTCACCTTGGTCTTGGTGGATGATGCCTATGCATGTTTTGCAAAACTGCTCGACATGTACAGCCAAATGACACGAAAACAAGCGGCAATTGAACAACCATCATTCATTTCTGACTCAGCGCAAATTGGCGAAGGACTATACCTTGGCGCCTTTGCATATGTTGGGAACAACGTGAAGATTGGGAACAACGTAAGCATCTACCCAAATGTATATCTCGGTGACAATGTCGTGATCGGTGATGGTACAGTTGTTCATCCAGGAGCATGTATTTACAACGATTGTGTTGTAGGGATAAACTGTATCATCCATTCAGGTGTTGTTGTCGGAGCAGATGGATTCGGATTTGCACCAAATGAAGAAGGTGAATTTCAAAAGGTCCCACAAATTGGAAATGTTATTCTTGAAGATAATGTAGAAATTGGCTCGAACTCAACAATTGATCGAGCAACCATGGGCTCAACGATCATCCGAAAAGGAGTGAAAATTGATAACCTCTGTCAAATTGCTCATAATGTAGAGGTGGGTAAAAATTCGGCAATGGCAGCCCAAGTCGGTATCGCAGGTTCAGCGAAAATTGGTGAAAATGTGATGATCGGTGGTCAAGCGGGAATTGGAGGACATCTCCACATCGCCGATGGAACAAAAATTGTTGCGCAATCGGGCATCCCGAATTCAGTGAAAAAAGCAGATACGCTCATGGGGTCGCCAGGTATTCCTATTGACGACTTCAAAAAATCATATTTTGGATTTAGAAAATTGCCGTACATCCTGAAAAAACTCCAGGAGTTAGAGCAAAGAATGAAAGAACTTACAAAACCAAACGAATAATGGTTGAAAAGCAACGCACCCTGAAATCAGCGGTGAAACTCATCGGAGTGGGCTTACATACTGGTGAGAAAGTAACATTAGAAATTTGTCCTGCACCGGATAATCATGGATACAAATTTCAACGAACAGACTTGGAAGGTGAGCCTGTTATCAAGGCCGATGTAGACTTGGTCGTAGCTACAGATCGAGGTACAACATTAGAATCCAATGGCGCTCGCGTATATACTACGGAACATGTCCTTGCCGCATTGGTTGGTTGTCAAGTAGACAATGCGCTGATTCGACTAGATGGACCTGAAGTGCCGATTATGGATGGTAGCGCTTTGCCCTTTGTTCATGCCTTTGAGGCAACAGGGTATGAAGAGCAAGAAGCGGAACGCATCTACTTTGTTTTAACTGAAAATGTTCCGTGGGAAGACACAGACAAAGGGATTGAATTTTTGGCAGTGCCTGATCACAATTACCGCCTTACGGTAATGGTCGATTATAAATCTCCCGTGCTTGGTACTCAGCATGCTTCCATGTACCATTTGGCTGAATTTAAGACTGAAATCGCGAAATGTAGAACATTTGTTTTTTTGCGTGAGCTAGAGTTTTTGGCTACCAACAACTTGATCAAAGGTGGAGACTTGGACAATGCAATCGTTCTTGTTGACCGCATGGATGTGAGTCAAGATGAAATGAACCGCTTGGCGAAATTACTCGGGAAAGAGGAACTTAAAGTGTCTATTCAAGGTATTGGTGTGTTGAATAGTACCAAATTGCAGTATGAAAATGAGCCAGCGCGACACAAATTGCTAGATATAGTGGGCGATCTGGCTCTTGTTGGTCGCCCAATTAAAGCGCATATCCTTGCCGCTCGTCCAGGTCACTCTGGGAATGTACGCTTCGCAAAAGTGCTCAAGGATCAAATTAAAAAACAAGAACAAGCAGGTAAGCACTTCGACTTAACAAAAACACCGCTCTATAACATCAACGACATCGAGCGGATGTTGCCGCATCGCTTTCCTTTCTTAATGGTCGATAAAATCATGGAAATACATGAAGAATCAATCGTTGGGGTGAAGAACATAACAATGAATGAACCTATATTTACAGGACATTTTCCAGGAAATCCAGTTTTCCCAGGGGTTCTGCAAATTGAGGCCATGGCTCAAGTGGGCGGGATTTTCGCATTGAGCAAAGTCGATGAACCACACCTTTATTCTACCTACTTCATGAAAATAGATAAGGTGAAATTCAAGCAGAAAGTTGTACCCGGTGATACATTGGTGTTCGAATTAAGCCTACTTTCGCCTATTCGACGAGGACTTGTTGAAATGGGCGGTAAGGCCTATGTCAATGGAAAAATGGTAATGGAAGCAGAGATGCTTGCTCAAGTCGTAAAGGATAAAGCGGCAGAATGATCAGTAAACTAGCATACGTATCAGCAGAAGCAACAATTGGAGAAGGGGTAGTTATTGAACCTTTTTCGACCATTTATGGAGATGTGGTCATTGGCGATAGAACAAAGATTCACCCCAATGTTACGCTGTATCCAGGAACGCGAATCGGCACCGATTGTGAGATTTTTCCCGGTGCAGTGATCGGTGTAATTCCTCAAGATTTAAAATTCGATGGTGAATATACAACTGTTGAAATTGGCAACAATACGCGGATCCGCGAGTGTGTAACCATTCACAGAGGCACGAAAGACAAATGGAAAACAAGTATCGGCGACAATTGTCTCTTGATGACCTATGTTCACATCGCACACGATTGCCAAATTGGAAATAATGTGATTCTTGCGAGTTATACCGGTCTTTCTGGACATGTACAAATCGATGATTATGCAATTCTAGAAGGTAAAGTGGCTGCCCAGCAATTTGCACACATCGGTGCACATGCTTTCATCGGAGGCGCCTCATTGATTCGAAAAGATGTACCTCCTTTTATTAAGGCGGCGCGCGAACCCTTGACATTTGCAGGGGTAAACTCTGTCGGACTCCGACGCAGGGGCTATTCAGATGAGCAAGTGCGTGAGATTGAAGATATATACCGTATTCTATACGTTCAAAACAATAACATTACAAAAGGACTTGAAGCCGTGCGTGATCAAATGCAAGACTCGCCACTTCGACAAATGATTCTTGACTTTGTTGAAACGTCCGATAAAGGAATTATTCGAGGAATGATTTGATAGGGTTAAGAATTAAGAGTTAAAAATGAAGAATTAAAAATGAATTGAAAATTTGATCACTTCGTGAATTTGTTCCTTTCAGGAATTTGATGCCTGCGGCAATGGGAGTTAAAATTAAGGACTTTAAACTTTGTTGGTTGAGGTGCGCTAGCAGTCTCGAA
>CAIQQH010000042.1 GCA_903873915.1 uncultured Flavobacteriia bacterium
GGCTTCTTAATAAATCCTAATTTTTAACTCTTAATTTTTAATTCTTAATTTCCTAGAACGTAGTTCATCAACACCCTACGATTTCTGGCTTTCCCTTCCTCTGTCCCATTATCAGAAATTGGCTTTGATTCACCATACCACTGCAAATCAATGCGTGATGGATCAACACCATTGGCAACAAGGAAGTCCTTCACCGCTTGTACACGATTTTTAGAAAGCTCCATATTGTATTCATCAGACCCTTGATTGTCTGTATGCCCTTCCAAGCGAATCTTTAAATCTGTTCTAAGCAACATGATATTTGTCAAGGACTCCAACTCACCGTGTGATTTCTTCAAGATGATGGCCTTGTCATTTTCAAATTCTAAGGTCTTTGCAGCTAAATCCAAAACGCGTTCAGCTTCTTGGTTGCTCACCATGCGATTTTGAGGAGAATCTATAAAGACGGTATCCACGCGTTCAACAACAAGGGTATCAATCTTATATTCGATGCGAACGATGGTATCAGACTTCGGAACAACCTCAGCAATATCCTCTACCACAACCGATTTCTTGTTTCGGCACAATTTCAAGCCGATAATTACCTCATGCGAACCTGAACTGTACTTTGCAATGTTGCGCATAGGAGCTTCGTAAGCATAGCCAATAAAGAACAAATCTTGAATATTGATTCCTACGCGACCGATCAAACCAACACCTGTTCGGTAGCCCAAACCTCCTTGAATGAAGTCTTTGTACATCACATCCGCATTGAAATCGAACTGTGAAATTTGTGGAATCCCTTTGTACATTGCAGATGGACGTAGCGCGAGGTTTTGATTGATCTGAAACTTATATCCTGCCATCGCAATGATGTGGCGTTTCAAGCCGTAGCCGTCCAAATTGGTATAACCAAAATTCGAGAAAGTTTGAATGACCTGTTTCGAAGAAACTCCCAAATCCAAGCCTTTAAAGCGGTACATCAAGCCTATTTCAGTGTTAATCGAAGAAGACGATTGTGAACCACCATTGACGATATTATCGGCCATGTCAAACACCACTGCACTTGTTGGATTTACACGAAATTGGTAATACCCCGCAGTAAGCCCAAGGCGAATGTTGTGCGCTCCCAAGCGAATTCCATAAGATACAGAACCTGAGGCGGCAATTTGCTGAAGCATCCCCACCTTATCGATAAGCATACTTCCTCCCACTCCCCAATTCTTTCCAAGACGGGAATTCACACTCAATAAACTTGTAACAGGCGCTCCCTCCACTTTACCCCATTGATTGAGGTGAGAAAAGAAAATCTGTGTACATCCTTCTGCTCCTGCATACGCTGGATTTAGTGCAAAGCGGTTGTAGTTATATACGCTAGACTGAGGCGTTTGCTGAGCCATGGTCTGTATTGCAAGCATGCTACTCGCAACGATCAATGTATTTCGAACGAACTTTTTCATGACGCTGCTTATTTTTTAAATCTGAACAAGTTGATACTTCCTGTGAAATCCTCATCCGAACATTTGATCGAATAGAAGTACACACCATCAGGCAATAATTCGCCGTCCTTGGTTCCTGCCCACTCATTGTGGTAATCGTTAGTCGTATATACTGGTTGACCCCAACGGTTGTAGACGGTCACCGTACATCCCGCGATGTATGGATAATTGTTGATCTTCCATGTATCGTTCTGACCATCGTCGTTTGGCGTAACCATGTTACTGATTTCAAAGTCACCCACACAATCAATGACCGATAGTTCAAGTCGAACGATAGAATCACATCCTGCTGCCGTAGTCGTTGTATCGATGTACATTCCACTTGTTGTCAATGATTGACCAAAGAGATTGTAGGTTTCCCCTTTACAAATCTCTGCTTGCTGATAGGTTTCTGTAGCGTTCGTAACAAACAAGTATAAGGTGACTGTTGAGTCGCAGCCATTGGCATTGACCAACACTTCTGTAAATGCACCACTTGTCGTTAAGGTTTGTGTTCCGAACGTGTATGACTGGCCTTCACAAATGGTCGCCGTAATTGATCCTGTTGTATTTGGTAATACCGTAAGGAACAAAGTAGCAATGGAATCACATCCTTGCACCGATACTAAGGTGTCGACAAATGTTCCAGCTGTTGATAGAAGGTTTCCACCAAATGCATAGCTATCACCTGTGCAAATTGACTGGCTTGTAGTTGATGTCAAAAATGCCGTTACGAACAATGTTGTTGTCACTGTACTGTCACACCCATTTGCTGCAACAAAAGGATCGGTATAAATTCCTGCTGTGGTATAAGTGTTTGTTCCGATCGCATAAGAGGCACCTTGACAAATGGTAATCGTTTGTGCAAAGTTCACCGGTTCGTTGATGGACAATGTTGTAAAGATTGTACTATCGCAGCCATTTGCGGCGGTGAATACATCTGTGTACAATCCAGCACTTGTTTGTGCTGCACCTTGCAAGAAAATTGACCCACCAGTGCAGATAGCAGTATCTACAAATACTTGAATTGGGCTGATGACACAAGGGTTAGCACAGGCTGTTGCATCTACTGTAAAGCTGTATGGACACGATCCATCCGTTACTGTAACCGTAAATACCTCTGCTGAAGGAACTTCATAAACTATATTTGATCCTGCGGCAAATGTTCCTGTCGAAACTGCATTGCCTGCAGCATTTGAAATGGTGTAACTAAAGCCAGAACCATTGAATGTCGCAAGTCCACCTGAGGCAGTAAACGTAATCGTACACAAGGCATTGTCATAAGAAGATACGGGCTGGATAGGCTGAAGGAATACCACTGGAACTCCGTTGCTCAAGGCCGCAGATGAACAAGAGAATGTTCCCCAATCAGATCCTGGTTGATCCGCCATTGGCGAGACATAGTAAAGCTGATTGAATGCAGGGTTTCCAAATGTTCCTGAACCATTCGTATTGTTCACGAAGATTCCATTGGAAGTTTGCACTGAATCAATGAATACAAATCCTGAACCTGACACAGGGTCTGGCACTGGCGATGTATTGTGAATCACATAGCCCAAAGACAAGCAAGACGGAATATCCAAGGTACTTTCTCCGATACCATTCACCATAATTCCTGGATAGATGGTGTCACCAAAGCAAACGAACGCGGTGTCCGGATCGGTCACATTGATTGTATTGCCATTTGACAATTCAACAAAAACATCACCTGCATCATTCGCTACTTCGCGAACATATTCGATAATGTATTCCCCTTCGTCACCTGGTGACCCACCGTCCAATTGGATGGCGTATATTTTTCCAGGAACGAGACAACAAACGGACTCTTGTGTTCCCTCAAATCCTGCAGAACCAGTCAACATTGGTGTTACAATCGGTGTATTTCGTGTTCCATCTTGTGTGTACGTTGCAGGTTGCAATCCACCGTAACAATCTATTCCATTGAGCAACTCGTAAACATTGTAGCGCAATGTATCTAGACCGATGTAGGCACGGATATTCATTTCAACTGATCCAGATGGAGGAGCAACGAAATAATGCCATACTGTTTGATCTGCGCGATCTAACTGAAGTGCCGCAGCTGCTGGCTCACCTGCCAAATATTCACGGCAAGCAAACTCATTTGTTCCAGCTACTGCTTGGAAGTTTGGATTTGTTCCGGCCGGAGTCACAGGGATTTCAAACAGAGGGTCAGCAAAAGCCAAACACAAGATATCATTCCCAGGTGGGTTCGTAGTTGGACTAACCACCGAAGGATCGTACAACCAGGTATTTATGTTTTGTGTGGAAAGTGGGGTCAAGTTGTTGGCTGGATCGACCATTCCAAAGTACTTGTAGCCTGGCTCGAGACAGCGTGCGTCAATGATTGCACTCACCGTTGTTCCACCAAATAGTCCATTCAAGGCACCATCATTGGCATACAAATCGTCAAGGTTTGCGCAGTTGTAATCACTTGGAATTCCAGGAGAAAAACGTGCGTCAAAACCAAACAGCGCTGCACTTTCCGAATAGATGGCACTTTGGTAATCTGTTTCAAAAATCATTCGACCATTGTTTGGCGCGATAAAGTTCAACCAAACACTTTCGTTCATAACTGCATTATTTACTGCAGGATGATCATAATCGTAAGCATGGTATTGGTTAGGGTTTGCACTTGTATGTGGCTTGCCTGTTTCACCATAGTCATTTCCACCATCAAATGCACAACCAAAGCCAAGGTTTGCGGTTGCTGTTGAACCAGCGGTTGAACTGATTGCATTCGTTCCTGGAGATACCGTATTCGACAAACAAGGAATATCGATGAGATCTGGAGAGCTTCCACCCAATTGATTCACACGGAATTCAAAATACCCATGGTCAGAGGCATTGTCTGCCGCGATTTGAACATAATAGGTTTGACCTGGAATTAGTTTTTGGTAACTGATTCCCGGGAATGGGTCACAGCTGTCAAAGGTGATCTCAGCTTCTGGGTCTAGTCCTAAGAAATCAATACCATCGGAAAACTCAACATGCGATAGATATTCAAACTTATCTTTAACCAGGACACTTGTAATCGGTTGAATTCCATTGCCGCATGTACTGCCGTCGGCAGCATGATACACCTCGAAGTAAGTGCCAATATCTGTACCAGCTAAATCTGTTGTGATATAAACCGAACCACTTGGTGGAGCTAAGAATTTCACCCAAGCTGATCCCGCCGTTTGCACATCACTGGCTGCCGGCTCATTTGGTTCTAAGGTGTAGTCACACCACCCTAAGGTATAGGTCGTATTCATTGCAGCAGCTGTAGCATTGCAAATGGCATCATCAAAGTAATTCACCACCAAAGGGATACGCTCAACAGAAAGGTTGATCACGTAGGTTTGCGTAGATTGGCATCCGGCACTTCCAGTTGCGGTGAAGGTATAATTGGATGTACCTGCAAAGGCAGGCACAGGCATATTTACAGTTTGAAGTCCTGTTTGCCCACTGTTCAATCCTAAGATATCGTAGTTTCCAGCGTCGTCGTTGTCATAGGCTTCCCATTTCAACTGAACGTTAGACGGTACATCCGTTGCACAGATGTATTGATAATCGAAGAATAGGCCGCTATTTGGACTAAACCCTCCCCCTGGCGCCGTTAATGTGTAAGGTCCGTTGTTGTTGTTGTTGAAGGCATAGTTAAACCCAAACAATCCAAATAAAGCAGGATTGTTGTTTGAATTCCCAAGGGTGTTATCTGTAGCAGTAAACTCCCAAACGAAGTCACTGTTTCCTCCGATGTATCCAAAAAAGGGAATGGTAAAACCGTCACAATCCACGTTATTGGTCACTTGCACCGATACAACGCGAACACGAATTGTAGCCTGACCGAATACAAATCCGGCAGAGGTGAATAGTGCCAACAACAAAGAACGAACGATAAAAATTCGATTCTTATTCATAGGCGTAGTTAATTAGTACTTAATGTAAGCAGGGCAAATATACAATTCTTTGTTAACAATTCGATTACAAGAGCATGGCAACCGGATTTTCCATGTACCCTTTAAATGTTTGCAAGAACGCAGCACCTGATGCGCCATCCACTACTCGGTGGTCGCACGACAAAGTAACCTTCATCACATTACCAGGAACGACTTGTCCTTTCTTCACCACAGGAACCTCTTTGATTCCACCAACTGCCAAAATGCAGCTATCAGGTGGATTAATAATCGCCGTGAATGATTCGATCCCGAACATACCAAGGTTCGAAATTGTAAATGTATTTCCTTCCCAATCAGATGGCTGAAGTTTTTTGTCTTTTGCTCTCTTCGCGTATTCGCGCACCTCGTTTCCAATTTGCTGAAATCCTTTTGTATCTGCGAAACGAACTACAGGAACGAGCAATCCATCTTCAACCGCAACAGCTACACCAATATGAATATGGTGATTGTGACGAATCACATCACCTAACCATGCGCTATTGACCGCAGGGTGCTGACGCAAGGACATTGCCACTGCCTTCACCACCATATCATTGAAAGAAACTTTTACACCTTCAGTGCTGTTCAAGGACTTGCGCGCTGAGATGGCATTGTCCATATCGATATCCAGTGTTAAGTAGAAATGTGGAGCCGTGAATTTGCTTTCCGCCAAACGGCGAGCAATTGTTTTTCGCATTTGAGAAACAGTTTCATCCTCAAATGATTCTGTTCCCGCTGGAGCACTGAATATAGGCGCTGACGCCGGAGTTGTATAAGGAACATAATGGTCTACATCGCGTTTCACAATGCGACCTGCTTCACCCGAACCAGGGACAGAAGCAATGTCAATACCTTTTTCTTGCGCCATTTTCTTCGCCAACGGCGAAGCGATAATACGACCAGAAGAATTGGATGTTGGAACAGCCATAGGCGCAGTTACAACTGGAGCTGCAATTGCCGCAGCAATTGGTGTTGACACAGGTGCTGAAACTACTGGTGCAGCTGCTGCTTCCTCTTTTACCAAAGCAGGGGCCTGAACACCGGCAAGTAATGCCGAGATATCTTCACCTTCTTGTCCAATAATGGCCAAGAGAGAATTTACAGGAACCGATTTACCTTTCTCCACACCGATGTGCAACAATACGCCATCGAAGAACGATTCAAATTCCATCGTTGCCTTATCCGTTTCAATTTCTGCAAGGACTTCCCCTGAGGAAACTTTATCTCCAACTTTTTTTGTCCATTCAGCCACCACTCCATCAGTCATGGTATCACTTAGTTTCGGCATGTAAACGATTTCCGCCATAGTATTTTATTTTTCACCCGAAGAACGGGAATGTTTTACTGGTTTAAGGCTTAAAAATAAGAACTGCTCTATGTTCTTAGTATTCTTTGATGTAGGGATAATCAGTTTGAGTGTATACATCCTCATACAACTCATGTGCTTCAGGAAAGGGAGAATTTTCAGCAAACTCAACAGATTCTGCCACTTCTTTTTTCACCCAATCTTCGATTGCTTCGATTTCCTTATCGTTCATCCACTTGTTGTCGCGAATCACGGTCAAACAATGTTCGATTGGATCTTGTTCCATCCATTCTGCAACTTCGTCTTTCGAACGGTATTTTTGAGGATCAGACATCGAGTGACCTTTGTAACGGTATGTGCGAATATCCAACAAGGTTGGTCCATCACCTCTGCGGCCTCGTGCAGCAGCTTCTTCAATCGCTTCATGCACATCTTCTGGACGCATACCATTGACAATGCGCGATGGCATTTCGTAGGAAAGTCCAATTTTTGACAAGTCCGTTACGTTGGTTGTACGCTCAACAGAGGTCCCCATCGCATAATTGTTGTTTTCAATGATGAACACAACTGGAAGTTTCCAAATCATCGCCATGTTGAATGTTTCGTGCAAGGCACCTTGACGCACAGCGCCATCACCCATAGAAACAAAAGCGACATTATCCGTTCCGTTGTATTGCTCAGCGAAAGCAACTCCAGCACCCATGGCGATCTGTGCACCAACGATTCCGTGCCCACCCATAAAGTTGCGTTCCTTGTCAAAGAAGTGCATAGATCCACCCTTTCCTTTCGAACATCCTGTAGAACGACCATACAATTCTGCCATCAACACACGAGGATTTGTCCCCAAAGCGATGGGATGCCCGTGATCGCGGTAAGCCGTCATGTGCTTATCTCCAGCCTGACATGCGCTCGCCGTTCCTGCAACAATGGCCTCTTGACCAATGTACAAGTGACAAAAGCCACCAAATTTTTGTTGAATATACAACTGACCTGTTTTTTCCTCAAACTTCCTGATCAAGAGCATATCTTTATACCATTTGATATAAGTCTCTTTTGAAAATTTGGAATTCCCTGCAAATGCAGACTTCTTTGTTGTCTTAGAAGGTTTAGCTACAGTTTTTACTGCCATCTTGCTCTTGATAAAAATAATCGAGCAAATATAGAAATTCTCTTTCAATCACCCTCGCGAAAATCAATCGAAATAAAACTTAGTGTCAATATGACACTTTATTTCATTCTCTCTTTCAATTTTTCGTACAATTCTTTCGTGTGGGCTTGATTTGGATTGGCTTTTAGAATTTTTTCATAAAGCAGCATTGCCTCATTTTCCTTGCCCAACATTTCGAGCAACATACCCAAATTGGATTGTGCATTCAAATCAGATGGATTTCCTTTGCAATACGCCTTCATCAGGTCGAGACTCAAGTCCAATTTACCCTCCTTGAAAAATTGTTCGGAGATGAGCATAAGGTACGCGGCATCCTTAGGGAATTTTTTGGCCATCACTCGGGCTGGAGCGAGAATTTCGTTGGCTCGTCCACGTTGAATCAAGTAGTGAATTTCGCGTTTTAACTCCTCTGCGGATGGTTTTTTTATTTTACGAACCGTTTGGATCATGTCATCGATCAATGCATTTTTATCCTTCGGGTCATCTGTCATCTGTATCAATTGATCCAAGACAGCGAACTGATTTTGAAACAAGGTTGGTTTGCTCAGTTTCAAGCTAAAAATAGCATGGTCTAAAGATTCCTTCCCTTTAAGATAGTAGACCAAGGAGTCTTGTTTTGTCGAACTAATTTTTGCCAATTCCGCGTAAACAAATCCTAAATTTTCATAGATATTTACATATGGTGAGTAAATCTCCCGTGCGGCTTGCAATTCGCTGACGGCGGAAGAATAATAGCTTTGTTTCTCTTGTGCGGATGTGGATGCGTTCCCTAACTGAATGTAGGCTGTCCCCAGATTAAATCGCGTTTTCACGCTATTGGGGCAAGTCTTTACCCCTGCGGTGTAAATTGAAATGTTGTCTTTCCAATCCATATTTCTCGCTATGGTTCGAACAGCTAGAACAAGTGCTATTCCACTGAAAAGAAAAACATGATTCCGACCTTTCAAAAATGGAATTCGTTCCGCAAGCAAAATGACCATCATGATGATGCCTAAAAGTGGAATGAACATAAATCGTTCACCCAAAGGACAGTTGATCAGAAAGAAAAAATTTGAGGTTAAAATAAAGGTGGAGATGAAAATAACACCCGCAAAACCAAAAATCGAGCGTTTGAACAATCCAATTGCCGAGAGAGTTACTAGTCCAAGAGCCAAAGTCAAACCGATAATAGCTGCTGGATTGGCAAATGAAACAGGTTGAAATACAGCAATGGAGTAATCCCAACTCAAGGATATTGGCGCAAAAATCAATTGAATGTATTTGGCAAAAATAGAGAAATTGGTGCTTAATTGTTCTGAAAACGAAGACGACAAGGCCAAAGAGTTTGCGACAGGATCAATCGGATCGCTGATGAGCACGTCAGAAAGCACAGCAGAGCGAATGAGGAAATACACCAAGAAAGGAATGCTGAATAAATAGGAGTTTTTCACCACAGCCATAAATCCATCATAGCGTTTGAAATAATATGTTGCGGGAAATAGAACAACTCCCATCACTGCAGTTTCTTTGGAGAGTGTCGCTAAGAAAAAAACAAAAAGCGACATCCATACATCGCGCTTTCTTCCGGTATCGATGCTTCGTGCAAACAAGTTCAGCGACAAAAACAGAAACATGGCACACATCAATTCATCTCGACTTTTCACATTTGCAACAACTTCCGTGTGCAAGGGGTGCACTGCGAACAAGAGTGTTACAAGCGCGACTAATGTCAAACGATCCTCGCCCAACAAACGCACTAAATAACGGAACAAGACGAGGATGGTCAAGGCATACAAGAGCACTTGAATGAAATGTGACGCACTTGAGTTGGCATCGAACATGCTTTTCTCGATGGCAAATGTGGTCAAGGTCAACGGCCGGTAAGACTCATCCTCGCGGCCATTGTAGCCAAACATGTAACTGTGGCTAAAGATATCTGGGATGGCGCTAACACCTTGTTGTGTTAACTTATTTGACGTCACAACAATCAAATCATCAATCGTGTATTCATGTTTTAAAGTGTTGACATACAGCAAGAATCCTAGCCCACACCAAAACCACCATGTACTGATCCACTTCATTATTTCACTCTTTACATTGAACCAAAAGAGAAAGGCAATAAGTCCTTTGCCGAATTAAAAATCATTGTTCGGTTATTTTGCGAAACGATGATGATCCGGTAAGGTACATCTTGACGCAACTCCGTTTCAAGCATCACCTGTCGGCATCCACCACACGGCGAAAGAATCTGATCGACTGGCAGTAAATCCCCCTTCGCCACAATGGCCAAGGTGCGTACTTTTGTGTCTGGAAAATTCGCCCCAACCCAAAAAAGCGCGACCCTTTCAGCGCACAATCCTGATGGATAGGCAATATTCTCTTGGTTGTTTCCCTCCACGATTTCACCATTCTCGAGCAGCACCGAAGCACCAACGTGAAACTTGCTGTAAGGCGCATAGGCCTTGCTGCATGCGTTAAAAGCCCGTTCCACGAGTTGAAGATCCTCTTCCCCCAATTCCGTAAACGAATTGAGCATGGTATATTGAAAACTGAATTCTTTCATCATACACAAAAATAGTTTTTTATCCCTTGAATTGACCTTTCATTTCGAGATGCGCTCGAATCTACTTACATTTGCAGTGCATGAATCAGTACAAAAAAGTCGCGTTTTATACCTTAGGGTGCAAGCTGAATTTTTCGGAGACCTCCACCATTTCCCGTCTTTTCGACGATGCAGGATTTGCGAAAGTTGACTTTGAAGAAACACCTGACATCTACATCATTAACACCTGCTCGGTAACTGAAAATGCAGATAAAAAGTGTCGCCAATTGGTAAAACGCGCAATGAAAATCAATCCAGAGGCCTTTGTTGCCATCATTGGATGCTATGCGCAATTGAAACCTGAAGAAATTGGAAAAATTCCGGGTGTTGACATCGTTCTAGGTGCCAATGAGAAATTCAATTTGATCGAGCACATTGATGCCTTACAATCAAAGCAAGAAGTAGCAATGTTAAATTATACGTCAATCAAAGAAACAACGGAGTTCATTCCTTCCTTTTCCTATGGCGATCGAACACGAAGTTTCCTGAAAGTTCAAGATGGCTGCGATTACTTTTGCACCTTTTGCACTATACCTTTAGCGCGCGGAAAAAGCCGAAATGCGAACATTGCTGAAACGATTCTCGAGGCTGAAAAAATAGCAAAAACCGACATCAAAGAAGTGGTACTCACAGGCGTGAACATTGGTGATTTTGGTCAAGGAGGCGATGAGAATTTCTTTCAACTCGTTCAAGCCTTGGACCAAGTAGAAGGAATTGATCGCTTCCGCATCTCCTCCATCGAACCCAATTTGTTGAGCAATGAGATCATTTCGTTCTGTTTGACTTCTGCACAACGATTTGTTCCCCATTTTCACGTGCCATTGCAATCTGGAAATGACCGTTTGTTGAAAGCCATGCGCAGAAAATATGAGCGTTCACTTTATGCAGAACGTGTGAATAGTATCAAATCACTCCGTCCTGATGCCTGTATTGGTGTGGACGTCATCGTTGGATTTCCAGGAGAAACGGACGAGGAATTTATGGACACCATTGATTTTTTGAAAGATTTGGACATCTCCTACCTTCATGTTTTCACCTACTCCGAGCGTGCGAATACCACAGCGGTGAAATTAGGCAGTCCTGTCGCAATGGCTGTTCGTCGTGAGCGCAGTAAAATGCTTCACATCCTTTCCGACAAGAAAAAAAGAGGCTTTTACGAGCAGAATATTGGCACAGAACGTACCGTGCTGTTCGAACATGAGGAAGATGAAGGTGTGATGTATGGATTTACCGAAAACTATGTCAAAGTAAAATACCCTTACGCTGCCGATATGGCCAATTCATTCCACAAGGTGAAATTGACAGAGATTGATCGTGATGGCATTATGAAATGTACATTGCTGAAATGACTTAACCTTTCCAAGCTCTCGTCATCTCTCGTTTTCCCGGAGGTCCAGGCAATGATTCCACTGTGAATCCCAATGATTTTAAGTCTCGTTTTAACTGACCTTTGGCGCAGTAGGTAACGAACAATCCACCTGGAACAAGCAAATCTGCCATTTTCTCAAGGACATTTAAATTCCACATGTCGGCTTGAGCGCTAGGACCAAAAGCATCATAATAAACGAGATCAATGGATCTTGTTTTGGGCAAATAATCTTCAATTTTTTGTTGAATCTTTTCGAGCGTAAAAAAAGGTGAAATGTGCTGTTCACTCCCCCATTCAGCCAAATGCAAAGCTGGAAATACAGCTTCAACATCTGCAGTCACAAACTTTTCATAGTTCATCGAAAGCGCCATGTCAACAGAAACAGGAAATGCTTCAATTCCGGTATAATGAATGTGCTTTTTAAGATGAATTGCTTCTTGGGCACTGAGCAAGGCATTCAATCCAGTCCCAAAGCCCATTTCAAAAATTCGGATGGTGTTTTTTTTAAGTATTGCCCGAAGTCCATGTTCAATAAATACATGATTGGCTTCCTGTAAAGCACCGTACGACGAATGGTAGTTTTCATCCATTTCGGGGATCCGAATCGACCTCGAACCGTCGGCTGTGGTTATGATTTCTCGCTTCACCCGTTAAAGATACATAGGGATTTCAACAATTGTTCAAAACCCCTCTGAATATCTTTTCGCAAAGTTTTCATGGGAGAATAAAAAGAGCCCTTCGATTACGTATCTTTGCTTTTATGGACAACAATATGAGTGACAACACCAAGCGATCTGTAACGCGCGCCAAAAATCCATCTGGATTATTGAATGATTTAGGAAAGATTCCACCTCAGGCCTTAGACTTGGAGCAAGCTGTCTTGGGAGCGATGATGCTCGAGAAAAATGCTGTTACGGATACCATCGATACATTAAAACCGCAGAGTTTTTACGACCCGAAGCATCAGTACATCTACAATGCGATTCGTGAGTTATTTGGTTCGTCCAGTCCAATTGACTTATTGACAGTCATCAATCAATTGAAGAAAAGTGGTGAGCTTGAAGCCGCTGGAGGCGCTGCGTACATCTCTCAGTTGACTTCTCGTGTAGCTTCGACCGCTCACGCAGAATACCATGCCCGTGTCATTTCTGAAAAGCACATCAAACGCGAATTGATTCGCATGAGCAGTGAAATCATCCGCGATGCCTTTGATGATACGAACGATGTATTTGATGTGTTAAATAAAGCCGAATCACAATTGTTCCAAATTGCAGAAAATAACATGGGAAAACATGTGGATTTGATGCAAAATGTTGTTCGACAAGCCATTGAAGAAATTGAAAAAGCCTCACAAAATTCCGATGGTATCTCCGGGATTCCTTCTGGATTTACCGACTTGGATAAATTGACTTCTGGATGGCAACGTTCCGATATGATCGTGATTGCCGCACGTCCAGCGATGGGAAAAACAGCCTTTGTCCTTTCCATGGCGCGCAACACAGCGGTTGACCACGGTCGTGGCGTGGCGATTTTCTCTCTAGAAATGTCTTCGGTGCAGTTGGTAAAACGACTCATTGCCAGCGAAGCACGCATCAGTGCTGAGAAATTGAGAAGGGGAGATTTGCGTGACCATGAATTCCAACAGCTGCACTCGCGCATCAGCAAACTGGCAACAGCTCCAATTTACATCGATGACACACCAGGGATCAGTATTTTCGACTTGCGCGCAAAATGTCGCCGCTTGAAAATGCAACACAACATTGACTTGGTGATCATCGATTACTTGCAGTTGATGACCGCAGGTGGCGCAAAAGGCGCAGGTAACCGTGAACAGGAAATCTCAGCCATCTCTCGTTCGATCAAAGAAATTGCAAAGGAACTCAATATACCAATCATTGCTTTATCGCAGTTGAGTCGTTCAGTAGAAACTCGTGGAGGTGATAAACGTCCAGTACTTTCTGACTTGCGTGAATCAGGAGCGATTGAGCAAGATGCAGATATCGTTTCTTTCATTTATCGCCCAGAATATTACGGGTTGACACAAGACGAGGATGGAAATTCCAACCAAGGAATTGGCGAAATCATTGTGGCGAAGCACAGAAATGGGGCCTTGGACAAGGTTCGACTCCGCTTCATCGGGGAATATGCGCGTTTCGACAACATCGAATCGTACAACGAAGATGCGAATGTACCTGCTCATACCAACATGGGAGCAAATACAGAATTCGACGATCCTGCACCCGCAAGCTATACGGTACCTAGTAAAATGAACACCATCAACGAAGATTTTCAGAGTTTTGATCGCGAGAACGACGACACTCCATTCTAAAATTGTAATTCAGCAATGCCTTATATACTCCATTTATTCTTTGCCTTTTTGTTCGTGTTTCATGCACGGTCCACGCAAATTATGATCCCCATGGATGATGGTCAAACTGACCATTTAAAGGCCTATGGTGTCGCATATTACTGCTTAGAAAACAACATTACCATTGAGTGGTTACTCAACTACCGCGGCGGATCATTTCTTCTGCCCCATCTTCGCACCTTGGAAGAAGAATTGGTGGCGCGCAACATTCGTTATGAAATATTGGCCGATGGACAGGTGAATCAAATTCGATCATTGATCGCCAATCCGGAAGAAAACATGGAAGTGGTTCAATTGGAAAAAGCGCCTAAAATTGCTGTTTATACGCCAAAAGGGAAACAACCGTGGGACGATGCCGTGACACTCGTATTGAATTATGCCGAGATTCCCTACGATGAAATCTACGACTCAGCCATTGTGATGGGCGTCCTTCCAAAGTACGATTGGTTGCACCTACATCACGAAGATTTTACCGGTCAATACGGAAAATTCTATTCCGCCTACCGCTCCTATCCGTGGTACAAAGAACAAGTTGCTCAAGCCGAAGCGGACGCAGAAATGCTGGGATTCAACAAAGTTTCAGAACTCAAGCGCGCCGTGGCGTCCAACATCAAAAACTTTGTGGTTGGCGGAGGATTTCTCTTCACCATGTGCAGTGGGACCGACAGCTTCGACATCGCTTTGGCCGCAATGGAAACGGATGTGTGTGAATCCATGTTTGACGGAGACCCTTCAGATCCGAGGGCACAGGACAAATTGAAGTACGAGAATGCTTTTGCCTTTGAAAATTTCAAATTGGAACGCGATCCAATGGTGTATGAGTATTCCAACATCGACGGAACGGACATTCACCGCAGCTCACGCTTGACAGAAGCAACAGATAAGTTTACGCTCTTTGAATTTTCTGCTAAGTGGGACATCGTTCCGACCATGTTGACTCAATGCCATACGGATGTTATTGATGGATTTATGGGTCAAACGACTGATTTCAGAAAAGACCTTGTTAAGCCGAATGTCTTGGTCATGGGAGAAAACAAATCTATAGGCACTGCGCGTTACATTCACGGAGAACTTGGCCAAGGCACGTGGACCTTCTATGGCGGACACGACCCTGAAGATTACGAGCACAAGGTGGGTGATCCACCAACAGATTTAAGTTTACATCCCAACTCCCCTGGGTATCGCTTGATCTTGAATAACATTCTTTTTCCTGCTGCGAAGAAAAAGAAGAGGAAGACATAGGATTTCTATTGAGTTCTTGCACTCTGTACGAATAATGCTAACCGAAGATTGTTACTCTAAATTCAAATTAGGATTAATTCAAATCATGTTTTAATTATTCAGCAGAGGCCGATGTTAAGAGAATGATAGCCCACTTTATATTCGTTTAAATTATCGGGCACAAACATCCATTCTTTATAATTATCGCCTCACATGAAAAGCCAAACCGAATTGTGCTGTTAAGATTTCTGTCCAATTTCTACAAACAAGTCCTTTTGTTTGATTGATTACCGCCTCATTATTTGGAGAAAACAAATAGGGCGTGTAGGCAAAAGAGAGAAATGGCGACAAATAACACTTGTTTTTCAATTGAAAAGAGTACCCCAATTTTAACTGCACCGCGCCCCCTATTCCAAATGATTTCGATAGGGTTTCATCATAAACAAAAGGTTCATCGTTTAACACTTTATACAAAAGACTTGACGTTGCCGAAACAATCAATTCGGAATAAAATCCTTTGCACTTTTCAGGGTTCTCGTAATGAAGAAGGTAGCCAAGATTAGCAACATGCAGATTGAGTTGATTGCTGAAATTTTTATTTTCTGCCCAACTCCTGAAATACGCATAGGAGAAGTTAATCCCGTGTTTAATATGCTTGTCGTTTCTGAAAATATAGGAAACAGAAGCGTTTAATCCATTCGTTAGAAGTGGCTGCTTCTCGGTCAAGATTGGACGTGTAAAATTATAGGTCTGAATCGCCTTATCCAACTGACTTGAATACAGATAGGCATAGGATGCATTTACTTTGAATTCTTGAGCGGAGGTGTCCATGCATTTGAAAAGCAAGAAACCGAAGAGTAACATATTTCTCATTTTACAATGTCGTTTAGGATCTTGATGACTTCTCTATAACCCGTTTCAACTGCACCATGAACTGTTTGATGGTGTCCATTGATGTTCATGGCTTCACCGGCAAAGTATAGTTTTTTGTTGACCGATTGGGCGGCAATTTTTCTGGCATCTCCCATACCGACAGTACTGTAGGAATATGCCCCTTTCACATATGGGTTGGTGGTCCAGTTTTGCACATGCGAGGAGATGAATGATGCTGTTGCTTGCCCACCGTACATCAGATCTAATTCTTGAAGCAAAGCATTAGTTATTGCGACATTACTTCCTAATCCCGTCAAGTATTCAGCTTGATCGCCCATGATGAATGCAAGGAGCATATTTTCATTCGTCAATTTCCCTATGCTTTCGTCGGCATAAGCTGCGCAAACAGGTCCGCCAATAATATTTTCGTCAAAGAACTTACTCGAAAATTTTAAAAACACTTTCATTCCTGCCCCCATGCCTATTTTAGAAAAGGCGTTTGTTTTCTCAGTGGGTAAAATTGGAACAAATTGAATGTCATTGGATTTCAAAATTGAAATAGGAACGGTTACAATGACCTTGTCGGCGAGATAAGTCGTGTTATTGGTGTCTGTTACACTGATGCCGTCTTGAGAGTAGTCAATTTTTTTGACAACGGTATTTAGTATGATTTTGTCATTGACCGCTGAGGCTATTTGTTTGTCAATGAAGTCAAAATAGGTTTCTTGAAATTTAAAATCGTCATCACCTGAAACCCAATTTTCTTCTTCTTTCATTTTCCAATACGCTGAAATGCTTGAAGCTGAAGCACCCGAGTCCCCTGCTATATTTTCCACAATGTATTGGTAGTCAGTATTAAAACCTTGCTCTGTTGCATAATCCTTAAAAGAAACATCTGGTACATTCTCTTCCTTTAAAAAGATGGAATTAATGTCCTTGGGAAGAGTATCGATCAACTGATTGTTGAACCAGTATTTTTCACTGCTGTCATCTAAGGTAATTTTGGTGTTCGATGTAGTAATTAAGTCACCCAAAATACTATTTTTCCCATGTAGCCATTGCGCTCCTAGGTCAATGGGGAAATCCGCAAACCCTTCTAGCTTGGCTAAACGCCCTCCATAACTCGTATTTGCCTCCAATAGTTGAAATTCAATTCCTTTGGATTTCAAAAGATAGGCGGCATACAAGCCAGCAGCACCCGCACCAATAATGATCACTTTGCCATCATAGTTGATGTCCTCAAATAAGCTTTCTTTTCTGCAGGAGGAGAAAAAAACCGAGGGAATGAATAATCCACCAATGGAAAGAAAGGTGGATTGTTTTATAAATTTTCGTCTGTCCATAGTTGCAAGCTGATTGATGGGTAGCTTATTTTATTTCATTCTTTAATCGGATCGTATCTACCCAAAAGCAGCAACTTTTAAACTGTAAAACGTGAAGTGTCGCGCGCGCACGGACAACACATTACTCATGCTTCCTCCAGTACAAACGGTATTCGTTTCCTGTTTCATAGATCAATATATCAAACATAAAAACACCTTCTTTCTTTTTCTTTGATTTGGTGCCACATTCCAATAAATTCATGGGTCTGTTTTTTCCATCAATACTGCCGACCGGCCGATGCAAAGGAACATCGCCAAGCATCACAATTTCATTTAAATTGGAAAGAACAACGGCAGAATCCTTGGGGATATTTCCCAAGTAATGCTGGTGAAATGACACCGAATCAAGAGCGTAAGCTGTTTTGTTGAATGCGATTACCTTGATGTTTTGACCAAGCGACCATGACGGCAACACCAATGAAATGGTTATGTATAAAACAACTTTCAACATGATATTTTTGTTCTTTATGCTTTCAACTTAATCTACTTTTTACGCAAGAAATCTATTTATAACAACACTAAACTGGTTGATTAAATCCACCTTCAAATCTAAGCCAAATAAGATTTTTCTCCTCAAATATAATTGAAATCAATCCAATATCCACTGTTTCAAAATTCAATTTCGCTGGATTATGGGAAGTGATAGTGCTGACTGTAAAAATGACCCATTTGAAAAGAGCAAGATTTCGAATTGAGCATAGATTTTATTTATATCTATGACCTTAAAAAAAAAGAGTGACCATAAGCCACTCTTCATTCAATCAAGCTATAAACTAAATCTTATTGCTTCATCATTGGGATCGATGTTGATTTACCAGAAACTTCATTCGTTAAAAGAATTCTGTAATAGCCAGACATCCATGCGGTTGAAGGGATTTCAATTTTACCTGCTGACATTTTTGTAGCGTACAATTGGCGTCCGCTCAGGTCGACAACAATCAAAGTCAATTGCTCTTCTTGCGAAGTGACATACACCACATCCAAGGTTGGCACCGGATAAACAGATACTGCCAATGGTTGATCCAATTCATTCAAGGATACTGTGCAGTTGTTTGATGCCGCAAATGTCGGTGGTGCAAAGGTAAATGCGCCGGCATCTGGACAACGTGCGAAAGACACGTCAGTGGATTGAATCCCGAAGGTCACATCATCAAAGAAGGCTGTCCCATTGCTAAACACAAGAGTTTCTCCGTTTGAACTCAACTTGAAGTTGGTATGCAAGCCATATTGAGAAGTATCGTCATCGGCCCAAACGATTAAGTAATCATTTGCGTCAATGAATGTTCCAGCAGGAATCTGCCACATGTTCAAGTAAAGTGGGTCATCTGAAAGGTATAAACCTGAAACGCTCAATGGCGTTGATGTTGTATTGTACAGCTCGATCCAGTCATCGCTTTCTCCATAATTGTCAACTGCTGTAACGCTATTGCTAGCCATCAATTCATTGATTACGACTTGTCCTGCAGTAGCTACCGGCAAGGTGACCATCAAGGTGTGGAATTCATGCTCTGCACGTTGCGGGCTAAACAATCCAGCATTCGCATTTTCTGCATAGACATAATATTCCATCATCATACCAGATAAAAGCACATCGACTCCATACACATGGTCGCCGGCAGCACCGTCATTGTGTGCACCATCATCGAACATTTGTACACGTGTAAATTTCAAGGGGTGGGCAAATCGATAACCCAAATAAACCGTTGTTTCATTCGTGCAGGTTGCAGTTACGGTAACTGTTTGTCCAAAAGTAGGTGTCGCTGAGCTGAAATTGATCGATGGAATAGTTGGTGCCACTAGAATGTAGTTCGCATTTGTTCCAAAATAAGTCGCACGTGCCGTCATGAGTGTTTGAATACCAGGGATAGATGATCCTCCTCCTGGGCCTCCACCTCCTGTAACTGCTGTTGTTAGGCTAGCTTGAAATTGTGCATATGTATAAAATTTGTATGGATCGGATAGAACCGCTGCATCAATTGTTGTGCGCAAGCTGTTTGCCGTGGTCAGGTAAGAACCTGAAATAAAGATCTCTTGTAACATCGTACGGATGTGTGCCAAGTACATGCGTTTGTACATTGGGTCAGCCAACATCTTCACGATCAAGGGGTGAATGGTTGACGTGCTGTTTGACATGGGATCCAAGGTTGTTGCTGTATAAGCTCCTCCCCCTGTTCCCCCTGGGAATCCGGCAAAACTCATGTTCAAATCCCAAACAGTTGGAACAAAACGACCATTTAAATCGCGGTACATGTAGTAGTTTTGTCTAAACGCTCCAGAATACGAATCAAGATTCACCAAGACGTTATTGAAGGCAAGCATCCACAGCGCGCGATCTACATCCAAAACAGACTCTATAGTCGTGAAGTTGTTGTTCAGTGTATCCATCATTCCAATAAATTCTTTCCATCCGTACAATGACTTCATTTCATAACTCGAAGAATAGGATGCTGAATCAGTACCTAAATACTTCAAGTCTGGACTTGCCGTGCTGCCTGGACCTGCTCCACCTACTGGATTGCATTTAAAGAAAGCGCCATCATTTGTGTAGTAATGATCACCGTTGAAAGAATTGTCAATGGACTCAGCACTAGAATATACCCCTCTCAAGGTACCATTGATGTACACATTAGCGAAGTTTGCTTTCGGACAATCCATGTATTGCTCTAGGATGGCATAGGAAAGCACCTCACGAATCATCGATGGGTCATTGTATCCATTGGAAAGTTTAATGTCCGTGTACCCTTGGTAATCAGCACTTCCATGAATGTAATTCAATTCAATGTGGATAGGATTCTTGTTGCTGTTCGCATTGTACGAACTGTTTCCTTTGTACTTCACACCAACGCTGTCGTATACCACGCCATTGATGCGCACTGAATCCGCTACAAGGTAATCTTCGGTTGTTATAGCCAAAGCATCCATTTGTGCATCCCAGGTTGTAAAGCCAAAAAAGATTTCAATCGTTTGGATGGTTGCTCGATCATAAAAAGATTGTGCCGATACAGTCATCCCAAAAAAGGCGGCAAAGAAGCAAGAGAGAAAGAATTTATTCATTTTCTGATTTTAATTTGTTCGCAAGTTAGACTCTTTTCACTTCTTAACCTTGCGTTAACATTGGTTTTTTAAAAATAAAAAAACGCCCCCGAAAGAGCGTTTCATATTAAATGTCTGATTATTAAATATCTATCTTGGCGTATTTCGCATTTTTCTCGATAAACTCACGACGAGGTGGAACGTCATCACCCATCAACATGGAGAAGATTTGGTCGCACTCAGCTGCATTTTCAATCGTTACTTGACGCAAAGTACGAGACTCCTTGCACATTGTCGTTTCCCACAACTGCTCAGCATTCATCTCACCAAGACCCTTGTACCGTTGTACATTCACGGAAGTTTCACTTCCTCCACCTTTCAACTCTTGAATAAGGCGATCGCGTTGATCTTCATTCCAAGCATAATCGGATTTGGTTCCTTTTTTCACTTGATACAACGGAGGTGTGGCAATGTAAACGTATCCGTTCTCAATCAATTCCTTCATGTAGCGGAACAAGAATGTAAGAATCAAGGTTTCGATGTGCGAACCATCGACATCGGCATCACACATGATGATGATTTTGTGATAGCGCAATTTTTCAATGTTTAATGCTTTAGAATCCTCTTCTGTTCCGATGCGCACACCCAAAGCGGTGTAGATATTTTTTATCTCTTCATTTTCGAAGATCTTGTGCTGCATGGCTTTCTCGACATTCAAGATCTTACCACGCAATGGCATGATCGCTTGGAAGTGACGATCGCGGCCTTGTTTTGCCGTTCCACCCGCCGAATCTCCCTCGACAAAGAAGATCTCGCATGCTGCCGGATCTTTTTCTGAACAGTCAGCCAACTTCCCTGGCAGACCAGATCCAGTCAGTACACTCTTACGTTGCACCATCTCGCGTGCTTTGCGGGCAGCGTGACGGGCACGGGCAGCAAGAATAACCTTATCCACAATGACTTTAGCTTCAGCCGGGTGCTCTTCTAGATATGCCGACAACATCTCAGAAACCGCCTGACTAACAGGTGCAGTCACCTCACGGTTGCCCAGTTTAGTCTTCGTTTGTCCTTCAAATTGAGGTTCTTGAACTTTTACCGAAACAACAGCGGTCAATCCTTCGCGGAAGTCATCCCCATCAATTTCAATTTTTTCCCTCGTCAACATGCCAGATTCTGTGGCGTATTTCTTCAAGGTATTGGTTAAACCACGACGAAAACCAGAAAGGTGTGTTCCTCCCTCGTGCGTATTGATGTTGTTTACATACGCTTGAATGTTCTCTGTGTAGGATGTATTGTACGTCAATGCCACTTCAACAGGAATTCCCTCGCGCTCACCTTCAAAATAGATGACGTCTGAAATCAATGACTCGCGGTTGCGGTCGAGGTACTGAGCAAACTCTCTCAATCCACCTTCGGAATGAAACGACGTAGTCAAGTGCTTACCATCATCGTCTGTCTCCCGCAAATCTGTCAGCGTAATGGTGATTCCTTTGTTCAAGAACGCCAACTCGCGCATTCTTGCCGCAATTGTATTGTAATTGTATTCTGTATTATCGAAGATGCTTGCATCCGGCTTGAAGGTTACAGTCGTTCCCGTTTCTTCGCTTTCACCGATCACTTTTACATCATACAAAGGCTTCCCGATGCTGTATTCTTGTTCATATACTTTTCCATCACGACGCACCGTTGCACGCAAATGAATCGAAAGTGCATTTACACACGAAACACCTACGCCGTGAAGTCCACCAGAAACCTTGTAGGTATCCTTATCGAACTTACCACCAGCATGGAGAACAGTCATTACAACTTCAAGGGCTGATTTCTTTTCTTTGGTGTGCATTGCCGTAGGAATTCCACGACCGTTGTCACGCACAGTGACTGAATTGTCTTCATTGACCCAAACATCAATCGCGTTACAATGTCCTGCTAAGGCCTCATCAATTGAGTTATCGACGACTTCGTACACCAGGTGATGTAAACCTCTCACGCCGACATCACCAATATACATCGCTGGACGCTTGCGAACAGCCTCTAAGCCCTCAAGGACTTGGATATTATCCGCTGAATACTGGTCTTTTTTCACTTCTTCACTCATCGTAATCCTTATTTTTGGATAGTTAGTTGTTTAACACGCAAAAATAAGAAAACACGAGGGTTTGACGGCAATGATAACAGCGTCAGAAAGGTGAACTTATCAACAAAATATTAACGAAAAAAGACCTCGAGTTACTTCTTGGTAATCCACTCAATAATTTGAGGATCGTTTGGCAGAGTGCGCGGAGAAATAACCTGCTCCAACTCTCCTTTTTCATTGATCAGATATTTCTGGAAGTTCCAAGCCACTTGGTTGTCTTCCAATCCATTCATGGCTTTTGACGTTAAAAATTTGTAGACCTCATGCATGTCCGAACCTTTCACTGAAATCTTGCCCATCATAGGAAAAGTTACGCCGTAATTTTTCTTGCAAAAGGATTCAATTTCTTCATTTGAACCAGGTTCCTGCGCCATGAAGTTGTTTGCTGGAAAACCAACGATGACAAAATTTTGGTCTTTGTATTCTTTGTACAAGGCCTCTAACTCTTCATACTGTGGCGTTAAACCACATTTTGAAGCGGTGTTCACCACCATAATCTTCTTTCCTTTGAGGGATGAAAAGTCGAAATCCTTCCCATTGATGTCTTTCACGGTGAATTGGTGAATGGTTCCTTTCTCTTCGCCTACGAAGGCCATTGCTGCTAATACGACTGCCATTGCTAAAATTATTTTCATTTGCTTTTTTTTATTTCAAACAAATTTAAGGAAACAATGTTCGCTATCTTGCATCAATCGGAAACCTTTTTCGGAAATGAACGAATAATTGAGCGATGAAAACGATTTGTCTTAGTGTTGCATTTTGCGTTTTGACCTTGGTGTCGATGGCGCAGACCATGCTCTCCGGCAATTGGCAAGGACTACTTATTCGTGATGGTGGAACAATTCAACAAGCCACCATCATCTATCTAAGCATCCCATCAGACGATAAGGAGTTCAACGGGAAAACACGAGAAGAAATCCATGATACAGATCTTTTCGCAGTAAAAAAAATGAAAGGCAGTGCGAGCGCTAAAAACCTGAGCTTCCAACAAACATTCATCGAAAAAAAGAAAACGAACACCAAAACTACGTGGTGTATGCTTTCCGCTACGTTGACCTACACTGACAGCACAGGGTATATGGAAGGAAGATATACGAGCACCGATTGCAGAAGTAGCAGGGGTAAAATTATCTTATACCGTTCAACAGAAGCTTTTCCAGATGCCGATAAATCACCTCCATCGCAGACTTGGTTCTCTACTTTTGTCTCTGATTATGGCAAAGGATATTTTTCTCCAGAAATACGAAAAAAGGAACGCGACAATTTTAAATTCCTTCCGATTTATTTTGAGTACGACCTCGCTGAAATAAAACCAGAATATTTCGATTTTCTCATTCGTCTGATCCGTGTTGTCAATGGTCATTCCGATTTGCGCATTAAGGTCACTGGACACACAGACGCTGATGGTTCGGACCACTACAACCTTGACTTGTCTAAAAGGCGTGCAGAAGCAATTATTCAGTTCTTCACCACTCACGGACTTTCCAAAGACCGACTAGAAATCGATTTTAAAGGCGAAAGCGCACCCGTCGACAACAATTCAACTCCAGAGGGAAAGAAACACAACCGACGTGTTGACTTTTCTTTTATTTAAAGCGGATTGGATTTTTTTTCGCAGAGAGCTCGAGGATAATTCCCAAGGTTGGCTGGACAATTCCTGAAGTGTTTTTAATGAATTTTGTCTTGTAGCGCGTTGGATCATTTGGATCTGTGATTGGCTGACCATTGGCATCTTTTTCCAGTAAAAGAATCGGTGCAACTGCCGTTTTATGTCCATACAGATTTTGAATATCCAAATAAAAGTTCATGGAGAATTTTGGTAAAAAGATCTTCTTGTCCAAACGCATGTTCAACTGATGATAGCTGGATTCGCGCATCGTGTTTAGCAAGTTGTAATTCAATACCCCTTGACCATTCACATCCCAGACCTGTTTAATGCTGGATGTTGCCACATCAATCGGTGTGTAGGGCGATCCGCCGGAAAACAACCAACGAAAACCTAGTTCCCAACCTTTTTTGAAGCGCTTTCCACCCGTAATCGATACGATGTGACGGCTATCCCAAGAGGAGGGAATATAGCTGCCATTTTTGTCCTTGAATTCAGATCGAACAAAGGTGTATGCCACAATCCCATAAAACCCTTTGATCATTTTTTGCTGATACAAGAATTCAGCACCATAGGCCCTGCCTGTAGAGATGGATTTCACTGCTTCATTGCCCACAACTCCAAAATCTGACCCTTGATTCGCCAAAGAAATGGAATCGTTCATAGAGAACGGATAACGGCTGTAGCCCTTGTAAAATCCTTCCACCGTGAATCGGGAAGAGAACTTTGTCAAATACTCTGTGCCAAGCACAAAATGATTAACACGAATGTACTGCACGTCATTTTGCTTGTTGACCAAAGTTCCAGCGGCATCTCTAAAACCGAGAATGGTATAAGAAGGAAGCTGATGGAATCGCGCCACATTGGCATTGATCGACAAACGCTCATTGACACGGTAACTTGCCGAGATCATGGGTGACAATTGATCCAAAGGATTCATGAGCGACTTTGAATAATTGCTCACATCGCTACGAAGACCTAGGGAAAGATTCAATCGTTCGGTAAATAATTTTCTATTCAATTGCGCAAACATTGACCCTTTGCTGAGGTACAAATCAGAGGTGTAATCAATAGTTATTGGCAAACCTTGCACAATGATTTTATTGTATGTGTGGTTGTTATAGCGCGCATACTCATACCCAAATCCGGCCGTCAATTTCCATCCATTTTTGGAATAGACATGTTCAAATCTGAATTTATTTTCCGCTTCAAAAGACGAATAATCCAAGATCTTGTTTGCTTCCGTTTCGATGTTTCCAGCATAACGACGAGATGTATTTTTCAGCATGTTTCGACTCACCACTACCGTTTGGTAGGAATGCTTCGAATAATGCAACCAATTCACCCCGAAGGTATAATTCCATTGACCCTGAGAAGGAATGTTTCCTAAAATAAATTCGTTGTATTCCTTCTTGTCGGGATCAGTAACTTTCTCGTTTACCTTTGAATTCAGTCGAAATTGATCGAAGGCGCCAAGTCCTAAGAATGTAATTTTGTTTTTGTCGTTGAGCTTCACGTTGACCTTGTATTGCGAATCGTTGTAAGTTGGTAAAAACGGCAATTGCAATGCAGAGAACAAAAACTGAAGGTACGAGCGTCGTGCTGAAAAGATGAAATCTGCTTTTTTTCCAAGTGGACCATCCAAGGTCAGGGCCACATCGCTCGATCCCAATGCAAAATTGGTGATCAGGGCATCTGGATTTCCGTCCTTTTGTTTGAAAGCGATTACTGAACTCAATCCGTTTGCCCGACTTGATGGAAATGCTCCAGAATAAAAGTCTACCTCACGGATAAAGTTGACATTTAACAAGCCCACTGGACCACCACTCGACCCTTGTGTAGCGAAGTGGTTAATGTTTGGAACTTCGATGCCGTCCAGGTAAAATTTATTTTCACCTGGCGATCCACCGCGAATGATGATGTCGTTTCTAAATGTCGCACGAGAAGCTACACCCGGAAATGCCTGTAGTACTTTACTTACGTCTCTATTTGCTCCAGGAAGGCGCTCTATCTCAGTTGCATTCAATGTTTTTAGAGATACAGGAGACTCGTCTTTTCGAACAAATGGAGATGCCTTCGCAATCACTTCTTCCTTGACGACAACAATCATTTCCATAGGAAAACTCAGTTCAACCGTTCGCGCATTGGTAACAGTTACTTCGTTGATCAGCAAATCTTGGAAACCCGACACGCTGGCTTTGAAGTTGTAAACTCCTGGCGATAGTCCATTAATTTCAAAAGTTCCATCGTCGATTGAAACTGCTCCTTTTTGCTGGTCTACGACAATTACCTTAGCAAAAGGCAGCGGCTCATTGTTTAGCGCATTGAATACTCTACCTATTACTTTTCCCGACTGCGCAAAGAAGAGCATTGGAAATAGTAAATAAACAATGAGGAGTGTTGATTTTTTCATTCGACTAAAATTTCTTTTTTTGAATAAACAATAAACACTATGTAATGTTTAGAATACCACAGAATTATTATTCTTTTATTCTACGCGCACCCATTTTTGCGTGCGGTACAAGGGGCCAATATAGCCGCGAACATTCAATAAGTTGGCATTTCCCTCCACTAACCACATTTTAACGGTGTAGATTTTGCCAATTTCCGGATCGACAATCGTCCCTCCTTCCCATTCTTCGCCGTCCCACTTTAAGCTGCGTACAATTTGCAATCCTACAAGCGGTTGATCTTTTCGGTCATCCGTACATTTTTTACATTTCGGATCGTCTTCACGGCCTTCACGGGGAAATAAGTATATGATTTTGCCGTAAAGCTTCCCATCCACTTTATACAATTCAACGATTGATTTTTTCTTATTTGTTTCGTCATCAATGGTTATCCATTTTCCCACACACGACTGAGCAAACGAATTCAACGAAGCAAACAGGGCAATAATAAAAATAAATTGTTTCATGGTTTTTAAATTTAAGTGGCAAGTCAAAAATACTACTTGTCTTTATTATTTTTTCTACAAAGTACAGATTTTAATGAAATTTTTTAAAAGTTGATCTCCAAGAGGTGTCAACACGGATTCAGGATGAAATTGAATGCCATAGATACGTTTAGAACCGTTTTCAATCGCCATGGCGACGCCGTTTTCGGAGCGGGCAATACAAGTCAAGTGTTCCTGATTTTCGACGTCCACCGCCCAACTGTGGTACAATCCGGCATCAAATGTAGCAGGCATATTTTCTAACAACTCAGAAAAATGCTCAATATTCACTTCAGCAACAACACCATGCATTACTTGATTAAGATTGTAGAGTGGCAAGTTATAATGCCTTGCAATTCCTTGCATACCTAGGCAAACACCTAATAATGGACGTTTCCCTTCAGCCATTGCGATTACTGACATCATGGATTTCTTTTCTTCGGGCAAGCCTGGACCTGGTGAAAGCACAATTCCGTCGTAGGACAAGATGAGTTCATCGGTAAAAAGTGTCCCATCCTCTACAACCTCAATGTCAGCACCGAGTGATTCCAAGATATGGTAGAGGTTGAACGTAAAAGAATCCTTGAAATCGACCAATAACAGTCTCACTGGTTTGCGCATATTTTGTTAAACTTGCACAAAGTTAATAGAACTTCGAGGAGCTGGATTGCTCATTGTACATCAATCCGAAATAAAAGTCATGAAAACTGTCATTCAAATTCCAGGAGCTCCGGCACCAATAGGCCCATATAGCCAAGCCATACTTTCCAACAACACCTTGTATGTTAGTGGACAAATTCCACTTGACCCTTATACTGGGGAATTGGTCACTTCCGACATTGCAAGTGCTACCCACAGAGTATTGAAAAACATCAGCGCATTGATTTCAGAAGCTGGAATGACCTTAGACCACGTCGTGAAGTGCAGCATATTTTTAAAAGACATGAATGACTTTGCAGTGGTAAATGAGATTTATGCATCTTATTTTAAAACTCTTCCCCCTGCTCGCGAAACTGTTCAGGTTGCCAAGTTGCCTTTGGATGTATCGATTGAGATTTCGTGTATTGCTGTGATCGATTAAGCGTGAATAAAGTCCCTCAATACAGCATCTCTGTCATCATTGTCAATTACAATGTTGAGTTTTTCCTCGAGCAATGCCTCAATTCTGTGCGCAAAGCCATCGAAGGCATCGATGGACAAGTATTCGTGGTCGACAACAATTCAATCGACGGTTCGGTGGAAATGGTGCGCGCAAAATTTCCAGAGTATGCACTCATCGATAATAAAGAGAATCTTGGATTTTCCAAGGCAAACAATCAAGCGATCCGTCTTTCGGATGCCAAATACATCCTGTTACTGAATCCAGACACGGTGGTCGAAGAAGACACGTTTTCAAAGATCATTGATTTTATGGATGGGCATGAAGATGCAGGTGGATTGGGTGTGCGCATGGTCGATGGAAAAGGAATTTTCTTGCCCGAATCGAAACGTGGACTTCCCACACCTGCTGTGGCCTTTTACAAAATCTTTGGGCTGTCGCGCATATTTCCAAAATCGAAGCGCTTTGGCACCTATCACTTGGGGTATTTAAGTGAATTCGACACAAACGAAATCGACATACTAAGCGGTGCATTTATGCTGATGCGTAGTGAAGCCCTCGAAAAAGTAGGCTTACTCGATGAGGCATTTTTCATGTATGGTGAGGACATCGATCTTTCATACCGCATTCAAAAAGGGGGATATAAGAACTATTATTTTCCTGAAACGCGCATTATCCATTACAAAGGAGAAAGCACCAAGAAAAGTTCGGTCAACTATGTGTTTGTATTCTATCGTGCCATGGTCATCTTTGCACGGAAACATTTTTCACAAAAAAACGCGTGGCTCTTTTCCTTCCTAATCAATGCTGCTATATACTTTCGGGCTTCCTTAGCCATAGTTTCTCGATTTATACGTCGAGCCACCCTTCCCGTCATTGATTTTATGATCATTTGCTTTGGTCTAATTGCTTTGACCGATCGGTGGAAAAACGTTGACATTCGTTTTCCTTCCGAAATCATTCAAATTGCAATCCCGGCGTACACCTTGGTTTGGATCATCGCACAGCTTTTTGTTGGCAGCTATGACAAGCCCCTGAAATTAATAAAGTTCATCAAAGCATGTGTTCCAGGAACCATTGCTATTTTGGTCGTGTATGCCCTTTTACCCAAAGATTGGCAGTTTTCTCGTTTATACATTTTACTTGGCGCCGCATGGACCATAACTTATTACGTCTTTTCACGATTGTTTTTACACTTTGCCATAGGGCAATCCTTCAGTCTTAAGGGAACAAAATTGCGTTCTTTTGCTGTTGTCGGTAAAAATGACGAGTATGAACGTGTAAAGGCATTATTGATTCAGACCTATCCAAAAATTGAATTGATTGAGCACGTATCCGTAGGCACGCAAAAAGAAGCGGGTGCTGTTGGAACTATTGGTCAGCTTGATCAAATCGCACACATACACAACATTGATGAAATTGTATTCTGTGCAAGAGACACAAGTGCACGAGAAATCATCAGTTGGATGACCGAAATCGATTCAAAAGATCTTGATTTTAAAATCGCGCAACCCGATAGCATTTCACTCATTGGAAGCAATTCCATTGAGACTGCTGGAGATCTATATGTTTTGAATATCGACGCAATCAGTAAGCCTGAAAACCGCAGAGCCAAGCGCTCTTTTGATTTCATTTTCGGAATTCTTTTGTTGCTATGCTATCCCGCTCTCGTATGGGCCTATGCATCAAAAATGCGTATGTTAAAAAATGTGCTACATATCATTGCTGGAAAACGATCTATTGTTGGTTATGGTGAGCGAACAGAATCAAGCCAACGCGTTCTTCCTCGCTTAAAACCGGGAGTGCTTTTTCCCTCTGACGCGCTTTCTGTACCAGACCCCTCAATATCTGATAAACTTGATTTAATTTACGCACGAGATTACCACGCATCCAACGATCTTTCCATTCTATTGAAAGCATGGAGAAAACTCGACCGATAAAAGCAGGTTCCCTCTTGTTGAAATTGAATTTTACATTACTTTTGTCCTCGTTATAAAAAACATATTCCAACACGGAAATTATGGCACAGATAGAAATCCGACTCCCGAAGATGGGAGAAAGTGTTACCGAAGCGACCATTACAAATTGGTTAAAGAATGTCGGCGACAAAGTCGAAATCGACGAGCCTTTGGTTGAAGTCGCAACAGACAAAGTGGATAATGAATTGCCTTCCGAAGCTGGTGGCATTCTCATTAAGCAACTTTTTGAAAAAGATCAAGTCGCACAGGTCGGGGATGTGATTGCAATTATTTCAACCGACGGGACGGATACAGTAGATTCAGCTCCGTCAGCAGCTTCAGTTGTTGAAGAAACTATTGCTTCAGCTCAAATCATCACTGAAAACAACAGCATTGATTCCGAAGATCTTGAAAAAAATGGCCCGTCGGGCAAATTCTATTCTCCACTTGTTCGCAGCATTGCTGAAAAAGAAGGCATTGGAATGAATGAACTTGAGTCTATTTCCGGAACTGGCCAGGGAGGCCGTGTAACAAAAAAAGATATACTTCTGCACATTGAAAACCGTGGTTCTTCTCCTACAGTAGTAACAGCTAAATCCGTTGCCGAAGCGCCAAAAGCAACAGTAACGCAAGAAACCGTAGTACCTTCATACATCAAAGGGCCAATAGTTGTTCCAAACCCGGGAGATGAAATCATTGAGATGGACCGCATGCGCAAGTTGATTGCTGACCACATGGTGATGTCAGTGCATGTTGCACCGCACGTGACTTCCTATGTTGAAGCCGATGTGACAAACATAGTCAACTGGAGAAACAAAGTAAAAGGTGATTTCTTTAAACGAGAAAACGAGAACATCACATTTACACCTATTTTCATTGAAGCCATTGTAAAAGCAATCAAAGACTTCCCAATGATCAATGTATCTATAAGTGGAACAACTATTATCAAACGCAAAGACATAAACATTGGAATGGCCACCGCTCTTCCCTCAGGGAATTTAATTGTGCCCGTAATTAAGAAGGCGGATCGATTGAATTTGGTCGGGATAACGAAAGCAGTGAATGAGTTGGCAAACAATGCGCGGAACAACAAATTGAAACCTGAAGATATTCAAGGCGGAACATTTACAGTAACGAATGTTGGAACATTTGGAAATGTGATGGGAACTCCGATTATAAATCAACCGCAAGTGGCAATTTTGGCAGTTGGTGCGATCCGAAAAGTACCCGCTGTGATTGAAACACCAGATGGCGATTTTATCGGCATCCGTCAAAAGATGTTCTTGTCACACTCCTACGACCACCGCGTTGTTGATGGCTCCTTGGGTGGGCAATTTGTTCGCAGAGTAGCTGACTACCTGGAACAGTTTGATGTTAATAGAGAATTTTAAATTAAGAGCAGCTTCGGCTGCTTTTTTTTTAGGTTATAAACTAAAAAAACCATATTTTGAGCGTGAGAAATATAGTTAGCTCGAATTGAACAAATTATTAAATTTTCAATTCAAAAACCAATATTTCATTATCTATTTCGTAGTTATTTAGTACTTTAGTGCCCGAATATCCGTACGTGTGAAACTTGATTTAAAATTAAAAACACTAGGGTACTTGAAAATAAATTTAATTCAACACTACATGAAAGGCATTTTTCTGCTCATTTTCAGCTCATTATTCATCAGTCTATCATTGACTGCGCAGAAGACA
>CAIQQH010000043.1 GCA_903873915.1 uncultured Flavobacteriia bacterium
CGGTTCATTCTGCTTTGTTTTTCTTCGCTCTCAATCTCATGCTCGCTCTTCCATAGAAGAAGCAAACTTTTACGCAAAAAAAAGGAAGCTGTCGCTTCCTAAAATTCTGTGGGAGATGAGGGGTTCGAACCCCCGACCCCCTGCTTGTAAGGCAGGTGCTCTGAACCAGCTGAGCTAATCTCCCAATAAAAAAAAAGCATTTGTCGTTTCAAACGCGAGTGCAAATATAATGAGCTTTTTGAATTCTGCAATTGAATAATCAAAAAAAAAACGCCTATATCCATTTTTCAAGTCGTGTAATTATGGAAATAAACCAAATACGACATCCGCAGAACGTTAACTTACGGAAAATAAGTAAATTCAACCACTAAAATTTTACTATGCGTCACATTCTGTTGCTTTCATTGCTCTTTACAACTGCTGTTTACGGCCAAAAACGATTGATTCGTGAAACCTCTTCGGAGATCATTACCACAGCCTATGCGCTGCAAGAAAAATCGGAATACGAAAAGGCCATTGAAGAATATTCAAAAGTGAGCGTCAACGACACTAATTATGCTGTCGCGCGCTACGAAATGGGGACATGCTACCTTGAATTGGAACAATTCGACAATGCAAAAAAAGTACTGCGTGCGCTGATTGACGAAGAGATTCGATTCGATTTTGAACAAGATGTGTATTCAAACCTTGGTCTTGCCTACAAACGTGGAGGCGATACAGTAAAAGCGCTTGAAATCTATAACGAAGGAATCACGAAGTTCCCAATGGACTTCCGTCTTTATTACAATAGGGGGCTTACTCACGAAGCGTACCGCAACTACCAACAAGCCTTTGATGATTTCAAAGCATGTATTCAGCGCAATGTTTATTTTGCGCCAGGCCATTTAAGACTGGGAATCATGGCAGCACACGAGGAACATTATGCGGAAGCAACAATGGCCTTGATCACTTACTTTGTGCTCGACCCAACAAGTGAACGCGCTGGAAGTGTGATGAATTTTATCGACGAAATTGCCGACGGGACATTTAACGCGGAACCTAAGGGAATCAAATTTTCTGAAACCAATCCTTTTGAAGCCATCAACTTGCTGTACAAAAACCAAGTGGCACTCGACAAAAAATACAAAGTGAAACTTTCCGTACCGACCTCTTATGGAAAACAATTGCATTTTGTGCTTACCAATTCCAACTACAATAAAGATGATCAAGATTTTTTCAATCAGATTTATTTGCCTGTTTATCAGCAAGTCGTAAAAGAAAATAAATTGGATTACCTCATCTTGTTAAGTCTACTTTCAAGCGAGTCTGAAAGTGCTCAGAAAAAAATCAAGGCGAAAATTAATCCAATTAAAGAATTCATCGATTGGTACCGTCCCGTGTACAATGCAACAATCTCAAATCAATATTTTACCTACGAAGGGAAGGTAGAGAAAATGTACATGGTGTATGAAGACTCTAGACTCAGTCATTACGGACCTTTGGATGCTGAAGAACAACCTCACGGAAACTATTATTACTACCACGACAATGGAGCGCTTATGCTAAAGGCACGCTTCGAACATGGAAACCCCGTGGGAACTTTTGAGTTTTTCAATTCAACAAACGAAAAGATCTACAAGAAATTAACCTTCATGGACAAGGAAGATGCTCGTCGCGTGGAAGAATTGTTCTATTATTCGGGAGAACTTATGGAACGTTCCACAACCCTGGATGAAACACTCATCGATACCTTGGTGACGTATTACCGCGATGGATCTCTAAAAGAAACAATCGCTGTGAAAGATGGCAAACGCCACGGTAAAGACATCGCCTATTTCCCCAATGGAAAAATTCGCTTTGAGGGCAATTACTCCTTAGGAAAGGCAAATGGTGAATTTAAGAACTACCATAGGAATGGGAAAATTGAGTCAGAATACACCTATGTGAATGATGTTCAACAAGGAAAACGAATCAATTATTATGCAGACGGAAGTATTCAATCGACATACATCGTAAAAGATGACAACTACGATGGTCCTTACGAAGAGTTCTTTCCAAATGGAAAACTGAGCGAGAAAGGAACGTACAAAAAAGGGGTGTCTGTTGGAGAATTGAATTACTACTACACCAACGGCACAGTAGAAAACACGGTGACCTTGGATGAAAGTGGACGTGAAAATGGCAAAGGAACGCTCTACGACATCGACGGCAAAAAATACAATGAGACTGAATTCCTTTCTGGTGAAATCAAAGAAATTCGTTTTTACGACAAGAAAGGAAACATGTCGGTACTTGCTGAACGCAAAGGGAAAAAGTTGAACTACCAGATGAATTACCCAGATGGGAAAGTCAACATCACGGGAAAATATGATGGAAACAAAAAAGAAGGACTTTGGAAATACTACGATGAGTATGGCAATTTAAGCAAGACCGAAAAATATGTGGATGGTCAAGTTTCTGACACTTTATTTACCTACTATGCCAATGGCAAAATACACAAGCACATCGAGTTCGTTGACGGTATGAAAAATGGCGTTTACATGGAGTATTCCGTGTTTGGTGACCTCATCGAAGAAGGTTTTTATATCAATGATGACTTAGACCGTGAGTGGTACGAATATTATTCAGATGGTACAACAGAGAATGAATATTACTACCTAGACGGTGAATTGCATGGCATTCAGCGTACATTCTACATCAATGGGAAAGTTGAATACATTCAAGAGTACGACAATGGATTGGAAATTCTCCACATCTACAAGGACACCAATGGTGTCGTGAAAGACCGCTTAGGTGAGTACCACGGAGAGGTAAGTTTGAAAGATCCATCCAACAGTTATGTCAATTACACATCAACATTCAAGAATGGTGATAACAATGGAGTCATGACTGTTTATGGTCCTAATGGAATGATCTTAACACGTGGCTCTTATGAGAATGGTGTTCGTACTGGTCCATGGAAATGGTACTATACCAATGGTAAACTTTCTGAAGAAGCGACCTATGTCAATGGTGAAATGGATGGCTTAAACACAGAATACCATTCCAATGGGAAGTTGAAATACACAAATACATTCTCTGAAGGCACTCAGCAAGGAGAATTTAAAATTTACCATGAAAATGGGAAGGTGAAATTGGAAGGAAGCTTATTGGACGGTAATCGCCACGGCAAAGCAACTTCCTACACACCTGACGGAAGTGTGATGCTCATCCGAATGTACAACCAAGGTGTGATCGAAAGCTATTCCTATTTAGGAACGGACGGCAAACCTGTCAACTTCATTCCGTTCACCAAGGAAGCAGATACAATGGTTACCTACCACAAAAATGGCAAACCAGCACTCCGTTGCAAACGCGTAAATGGCATGTTGGAAGGACCGTACATCAGTTATTACGAAAATGGTCAGATGTTTGAAAATGAAATTTTCATGTACGACGAGAACCATGGTAGATCTATCAATTACTACATGGACGGAAAAGTTATGGCCGATGTGATGTACGACAAAGGAGAAAAAGTTGGTGTGGAGAAACTTTATTATCCAACTGGGAAGATACATTCTGAGCAGCAGTTCGTATTGGGAGTGGCGCATGGTGATTATAAGGAATACAGCGCAGAAGGAAAATTGGTTTTAACAATTGAGTATTACGATGGAGAAATTATATCGGTCACTAAAAATTAATCTATACTTAGCTATGGTGCTGGCCTTCGGATTGGCACCCTTTGTTTTTTCTCAGGATAAAGCAACACTGGATGCTTACCGCACCAAATATCCGAGTGAACAAGTCATTTTATTGAAAGAATCCAAAGTTGTACAGATCCAAAATGTGAAGGGTGTTCTTCGTGTAGTTGAACACATTCATGAAGAATACCTTATTCTGGACCAAAATGGCGGACAATATTTGTCCGAAGAGGCAATTGGCCATTCAAGCTTTGAGGAACTAAAAATCAATGAGTCCTATGTCATGGTTCCCACTGAAAGCGGAACAAAAAAAGTACAGGTAACCAACATTTCCACCCGTGATGCGGAGACTGATCCTGGGATTTTTCACGATGACAATAAAGAAACGACGCTGCTCTTCCCTCGCTTAGAGCCGGGAGCATTGAGAGTATTGGATTATACCATGGTGACGAAAGAAATACGGTTCCCATTTGCCTATTATTTTTCCACGTTTTGTCCCATCGAAGAATCCATTTTCCGCGTAGAAGAAGATACATCCATTCACACCAACATTCATAGCTATTTCACGGAAAAAATTGGTGTGAAAAAGGAGGAGATTCTGAAAAAAAACATCCGCACAACGACTTACTCTGTGAACAATCCTCCTGCAATGAAGTTCGAAGATGGAGCACCTAACATTAGCTATTTTACACCACATGTGATTGGTCAAATTGCGTATTACACCACCAAAGATGGTCGAGTAGACGTTGTTGGTGATCTCGATGATTTGTACGCCTGGTACTACACAAACATCAAAGAAGTTGTCAATGAAGTACCTTCCGAAGAAATTCGCAGCATGGCAGATTCACTCACGCGCAACATCAGCAGTGAGCCTGAAAAAGTAAAAGCCATCTATTATTGGATTCAAAACAACATCAAATACATCGCCTTTGAGGAGGGAGTAAATGGATTCATCCCACGTCAACCTTCTGCCATCATAAAAAAGCGTTACGGAGATTGCAAAGACATGGCTGCCTTGATTTACAGTATGCTAAAATCTGTGGGAATAAAAAGTTACTTGACCTGGTTGGGTTCTCGCGATTTGCCTTACAAGTACACCGAAAATCCTTCTTCGTTTTGTGACAACCACATGATTAATACCTATAAATACGAAGGCAAAGCTTATTTTCTTGATGCCACAAACAACTTCTTACCCATGGGTGAGGTGGCCTCTTTTACAATGGGGAAAGAAGTTTTCTTGAGTATTGATGAAAAAACCTTTGAAGTACTTCAAATGGAAATACCTCCCGCATCTGCCACACCTTTGATCGATACCACAACTATTCGCATTGAGGGACGAAAAATAATCGGAGAAGCTCATACACTTTTTGACGGCTACTATCAGCAATGGCTTCAACCCGCAATGATGTCTTATAGGGACGAGCCTGAAAAAGCGATTCAATCCTTCACAGAAAAAGGAAACAATTCATACAAAGTGACTAAGGGAAGTATTTCGAACACGACCGATCGTGACAAACCCTGCGTATTGAATTATGAGTTCACCGTAGACAACTATGCCACAGCAATAGACAATGAAATTTACATCAATATGGTCCTCGAAAAGGGTATTTCAGCGGGGGAAATGAAAAAAAATCGAGTTACACCTTACGAGTTTGAGCATAAATCGTCGGACCACTACACCGTCGTTCTTGAAATCCCAGATGGCTATTCGCTTACCTCTCTGCCAAAAGATAAATCATACTCGTCTGACATCGTAGACTTTTCTATAAAATACCGCATCGAAGGCAAAAAAGTGTTTATGGATGTCTTACTAGATATCAAAACAATCATGCTTCAACCGGCGGATTTCGCAACTTGGAATGACTACTTCAATACATCAAAAAGCGCTATGCTGCAGTCGCTTGTCCTTACAAAAAAATAAGACCATGAAATACTTTTCTCTGCTTCTCTGCTTACTCCCACTTTTCGTTCAAGCACAAAATGCTGAATCAACTCCTTATTACAAATCGTACGACTGGACCAAAGAACCTCGGACTTTTGAGATTTCTGAAGAGGAAAAGAAAAAAGATGAAATCATTCTTTTCGAGAAAAAAAGTGTGGAATTTATCAATGTTAATGATGAACTGAAGAAATTCGTTCTCTTGCACCGCATCACTCGCCTCAATACTGATTTGGCCATTGAAAACAACAATACATATTACTTGTCGAGTGATGAAGATCAACAGATCAATAAATTGAAAGCTCGCGTCATTAAGCCCAATGGAGAAATGATTCAGGTTTCGCAGTCAGACATCAAAGAAGCCAAAGATGAAGACGGCAATGTCGAATACAAGTATTTTGCATTTGAGGGATTGGAAATTGGCAGTTACATCGAGTACCTTCAATATGGCGAAGAATATGCAGATTTGACAGGGTCGCGCATGTTTTTGCAAAGTGAAAGCGATAAGAAAACGATCGAAACAGACATCATCTATCCTTCGTATCTAGAATTTCAGATTTACCCGATGAATGGATTGCCAACCTTCGAATTGGACGACAGTGATTCACTTAAAACACGCATGCACCTCACCGTTAAGGACATGCCTGGTCTTGAAGATGAAGATTGGTCTGCATATTCTGCGAATCTTCAAAAATGCTACTTTAAATTAAGTAAGAATTTGGCCAGAGGAAAAGGTAATTTTTATACCTATACAGAGGTGGCCAAGCAAATTCATGAGAACATGTTTGCTCCACTAACGAAGAAAGAAAAGAAACTGGTGAACGCCTTTATTGAAAAGAACACCAAAGGAGCAACTTCTGCAATAGATAAAGTGAGAGCATTAGAAAATGCCATCAAACAGAACATCCCAACCGTAGAAATGAACTTTGAAGATGACGACAACATTGAATTTATCCTCACGAAAAAAATCACAAACGAAGATGGGCTCTGTAAATTAATGCTCAATTGCCTGCGCGAAATGGGTCTTGCAAGTGAACTAGTGATCACAACAGACCGTACCGAAGAAACTTTTCTAGAGGAATTCCAAGGATACAACTTCCTTCAAGAATATTTGATTTATGTCAAAGACGTGGACGCTTACTTTTCGGCAAGCATGTATTCAAGAATTGGGTATCCTCCTTTCGAATTCACCTACAATAAGGGTATTTTCATCAGCGAAGTTGTGGTGAATGGCTTTGCAGCGAGTGTAGCCAAGGTGAAATACATCAAAGGAACCGACTATAGGGCATCTATCGATAAAATTGAAACAGAAGTAAAATTCAACGATGACAACAATGGATGTAAGGTAGAATTCACGCGCACAACAAGTGGCTATAAGGCGCTCTTTTATCAATCCATCATCGATCTTCTAGATGAAGAACAAAAGAAAGAGATGAAGGAAGATTACATGAAGTACTTGGATGATGAATCAAGCACATTGGAAAACATGGTCTTCGAGAATGACCATACCGTTGACTTTGGAGTGAAACCATTTATCGGAAAAGCTACGGTGATCTCACCTGTATTTGTTGAACGTGCTGGGAATAATATTTTGTTGAAGGTTGGAATGCTCATTGGACCTCAAGCAGAGATGTACAATGAAACGGAACGCAAACTACCTGTTGATGCGCAATACACTCGTGGCTACGACCGTACCATTGTGATCACTATTCCTGAAGGCTTTCAAGCAAAGAACCTGGAAGACTTAAAAATCAACTACACTCCTGAAAAAGGAAATGGAACCGTTGGATTTACTTCTACCTATGAAGTTAAAGGCAATCAGGTCATTGTTACAGTGAAGGAATGGTACAATACGCATTACTTCTCTGTTGAAGATTATCCTCTGTACGAGAAAACCATGAACTCCGCAGCTGACTTTAACAAGATTGTGTTGGTGCTTCAGGAAAAGAATTAGAATGGACAATGGACACTTCTTCGCTCTTTGAGCTTCGAAGGACAAAGGACTTGATAATTCTTCGAAGAGTTTCGTTTCAAACTCGTAACTCGTAACTCGTAATTAGTAATTAGTAATTCGTAGCGCACTTTCAACTGCTGAGCAAACTTTCACGTGGCTATAGTGCTGTGATGCTTGTATTAAATCCTGCGCACTCACTCGTTCTGGATGCTCGATAAAATTGGACATCGCATCGGCCAATGCATGCGCATCCATTGGCGTAAAGAGCGTGCCTATTTTTCCAAATTCCAGAATCTCTGGACTGCCCCCAGCATTGCTCGCTAGAATGGGGGTACCACATGCCATAGATTCGATGGTCACCATGCCAAATGTTTCCGCTTTAGAAGCCATAACGAATGCATCCACGGCGCGAAAAAAAGTGGAGACATCAGAACGAAATGGACGAATAAATACACGTTCATTCAGATTGTTACCATCAATGAACGCTGTAATCTGTCGACTATAGACCTCCCCTTCTCCTAGTGTCGGTTCTCCCAACAAGCACACCACACTGTTTGGATTCTGAGTCATCGCAAGTGCTTCAAGCAGCAACAATTGACCTTTCTGTGCATCAAAACGACCCGCTAAACCAAAGATTTGTTTGTCCAAAGGAAGATCCATCTCTAAGCGCGCCTCCATTGTTGAAAGGCTTGAAGTCGCCTTGGCCAAATCTAAACCAGACGGGATAACGACTATTTTATCCTTTGAAAATCGCGTCATCGTCCTTACCTGATCGGCTAAATAGTTCAAGGGACAAGACCAAAGATCGATGTTTCTAAACCGAATGGAATGAAGCAAATGTGTTTTTTTAACGCCCAGTTGCATCTCCATAAAGTAGGATAAATGAACCTTATGAGAACAGCGTCGTTTGGCAATAACAGAAACACTCATGTCACGCGTATCGCGAATGATCAGGTGCGATACGCCTTCAGTTTCAAGAATTTTCGATAGAGCCCTACCCGAATTAAAATCATAGTATTTTTTATGCCGATGAATTGCAATTGTTGCCAATCCGGCAGCCATCGCGGCTTTTACTACTGGTGAATCCTTTACACCTAAAAACACCACTGAATGACCGCGTTCCTTCATCCACACGGCATTTCTAAGTTGATTCATTTCGAGTCCTCCCCAACTTAAAGAACTGCACAAATAGCCCGATTTATGATTCACTGTCCAATGTATTGAATTCCACTTCTTGCGCACGATTCGTTTTCAATCCATTAAAATTGCGCAATGACCGCCATAAAAAAACCAAAGCTATGAAAGAAATTACGGCTGCAACAAGAAAAGGTGCACCAAAGCCCCACCACTCCTTGGGTGCAGCATTGCGCGTAGTCGAATAGATCCACATGTAAAATGGTGGACCAATGATTTCTGCCAAGCTCATGATACTGGTAAAAACACCTTGCAATTCACCCTGCTCATTTTGAGGTGTTCCGGCACTTACGATGGTTCGAATGGCTGGGTCAATAATTCCAGAAAATGAATAGGGCAAAATAATGAGATACAACATCCAACCATAAGGAACCATTGAAATCCCAATCATGACGACAATGACTGTGAGCAGCCCAAAGAACGCCGTTTTTTTCTCACCCAACACACGGGTAAAGTAACCCGACAATCCACCTTGAACGACACCAAAACATACACCTACAAAAGCGAGGCTATAGCCGACATCCTTCTTGGACCAAAGGAACTTCTCCATGGTATAATAATTCCAGGTGTTGTGGATGGCCAAGTTTGCCATCATCACGAGAAAAGTAACAACAAAAAGATACTTAAGATCCTTGAAGCGCGCCAACTGTTTGAATGCACCTAGAGGGTTTGCCCTTTTCAATTCAAATTTTCTGCGTTCATTGGAAGGTAAAGATTCCTTCAGTACAAAAAATCCAAACACGAAGTTCAGTAAAGAAAACACAGAAGCAACAAGGAAGGGAGCGCGCGAACCAAAGTCAGCAAGCATGCCTCCAATTGCAGGACCAATGACAAAACCAATTCCAAAGGCAGCGCCAATCAACCCAAAATTACGCGCAGTCGTTTCGGGTGTAGAAACATCGGAAATATATGCTGCTGCAGTAGTGAAGCTCGCTCCAAAAATTCCAGAAATAGCGCGGCCGAGAACCAACCAAAACAAATCTGGAGCGAAATACATGACCAAAAAGTCCAATCCCATCCCAAAAACAGAAATCAACAAGACAGGTCGACGACCATAACGATCGCTCAAGTTCCCAATAAGTGGAGAAAATAAAAATTGCATAAAGGCATATATACCCATGACCCAACCAAAATAGATTGCTGAATCTTTTAAGGGAACATGCGCCGTTTCTGAGATCAACGATGGAAACGAAGGAATGATAATTCCAATACCAATTGAATCAATGCAGATGGTGATCAAAATAAAGATCAAGGCCTTGTTCATTGTACTGTTCGTCATCGCTGCAAATTTCGTCAATTATTACATTCCATGACCAAAAGTCCTAATAATCTATAAATAGCTCATTTATACCCCAAAAAATCAAATTGGTAAACATTATGTTAATTTCAATCATATTTTATATTGACAATTTATTAATATGGCATTTGATTTTTTTGTTAATTAGCGCCATGAAATCTAAAATCTTATTCTCCGCATTTTTTAGTCTCGGTTTTCTTGGTTTTTCTCAAGTAGAACTCAGTGAGACATGTATCGCGAACATTTCTGTCATTGCAGACGAAGACAACTCCTACGAGGATTGGTTCGAAATTCGAAATCTATCAGGTGCCCCTGTCGACATCACAGGGTACGGATTGAGTGATAATCCTTTACAACCCTACAAATGGGTCTGTCCTAATTACACCCTTGCTTCCGGTGAACACAAATACATTTTTGCATCCGGAAAGAATCGTATTCCAACGATAAACCATTACGAGAGCATCATTTTAGCGAATCAAACATGGTCTTATTTGATTCCAACAGCCGAACCTGCAGCAGCATGGAGGCTTCCTGGAACAACTTTAACGGGTTGGTCAACAGGAGCTGGAGGTATTGGATTCGGTGATGCTGATGATGGAACTACGATTCCAACAGCTACGAGTGTTTATCTTCGTCGCTCTTTTACGCTCACTAATGTTGCAGACATTCAGCGTTTGATTCTCCACATGGATTATGACGACGGATTTGTTGCATACCTTAACGGTGTAGAAATTGCCCGTGCAAACCTAGGGACTGCAGGCACTTTAACGCCATTCAATACATTGGCTGCAAGCCACGAAGCATTGGGATATCAAGGAATGGCCATTGATGCATTTGAAATTCCTGCATCTGTATTTTCTTCATTATTGGTTGCAGGTGAAAACGTGTTGGCCATTCAGGTGCACAATACTACAGCAGCATCTACCGATTTAACAAGTAATGCGTATCTATCTGCAGGGTTTCTATCGACAGCAGTAAATTTCTCACCGACATTGCCATGGATGAACTTGAACGCTTCCACAGCATGGCATACCAATTTCACCATTAATTCTGGTGATAATTTGGTCTTGACCAACGCCGCAGGTATCACATTGGCGAATGTTCCCTTGACACAGACACCATTGAATCATTCCAACAATTGGACAGGATCAGCATGGTGCATTAGTCCTACCCCAACTCCAGGTGCTTTAAATAGTGCATCTTGTTTTAGCGTCGTCTTAAATAAACCATTTATTTCTAAACCTGCTGGGATTTATGCAACGGGCTTTAAAGTAGCCATCACAACAGACCAACCGAACGTAGAGATTCGTTACACATTGAATGGAGGAATTCCAACTGCAACCTCTCCATTGTACACGGACTCCATTCAAATTCCAGCTACTAAAGTCCTCGCTGCCCGCTGCTTTGATCCAACAGCAGCTACATTGCCGAGTCTTGTAGAGAAAAACTCATTCGTAATTAACGAAGCGTATGTTGGACTCCCAGTAATCTCAATTTCAACGGATTCATTGAACTTGTATGATACACAGACGGGAATTTATGTTCTTGGACCCCCAGACTACAACACAAACTATCCTTATTTCGGTGCAAACTTCTGGGAAGATTGGGAGCGTTATTCATACATCGAATACATTGCACTCGACAGTACTCAAAAATTTGAAGGAGCCATTGGTTTAAAAATTCATGGTGGATGGTCGCGTGCACAACCTCAAAAAAGTTTCCGTGTGAAATGTCGCGATGATTATGGCATGAATAAAATCATGTACCCATTGATTCCAGATAAATCATTTATCGGTCAATACAAAGACTTCAACCTTCGCAACGGAGGTAATGACTACGGCGGCACACGCATGCGAGATGCATTCATGCAACGCTTGACACGCTCAACACATAATGATTACATGGCATATACCCCAGTAATTGTATTCTTGAACGGTGAATATTTTGGCGAGTATGAAATTCGTGAAACACTGAATAACGATTGGGTAGAGAGCAACCACAACCTTCCTGCAGATAGTGCCTCAGTATTAACTGAAAACTACATGGCTTTTGAAGCAAACGATGGTACTATGGATGATTTTTGGCCAATGTACAATGCGATTACCACTGCAGACCCATTGAGTCCAACTTTCTATGCATTAGCAGATTCATTGATTGATCTTGAGAACTTCGCAGACTACATCATTGCAGAAACCTACTACGGAAATGGTGACTGGAGTAATGGACAAGCGAATAACATTAAATACTGGCATGTTCCAGGTCACAAATGGCGAATGCTCTTGATGGACCTTGACTTTGGTTATGGCCTGTATGGCGCACTTCCAACAGATAACTTCTTGGTGCAGGCCACAAACAGTCCTAACATTCACATGGATGCATTGTGCGCGAAATTATTGGCAAACCCACAATACAAAGTCTATTTCATTGACCGCTATGCCGATTTGATCAATACGATTTGGCAACAAAACAAAGTTCAAAGTATGGGTAACTCTATGTTGAATGAAGTTGCTCCTTGGATTCCACGTCACCATACACGCTGGAGTGGAAATATAACAACGTTTACAAATACGATGAACAACATGTTGACATGGAACTCTAGTCGTATTGCTGGTGCACGTAACGTAGTTCAATCCTTCTTTACTTTGACAGGTCAAGTTACTTATACCCTTGATGTTCAACCTGCCGGTGCTGGACGTATCCACATCTCGACAATTGAGCCATCTGAAATTGAATATCCTTGGAATGGAGTATACTACAAAGGAGTGCCTGTTAAAATTACAGCCATTGCTAATCCAGGGTATACGTTTAACCACTGGTCACCTAATGCCATGTTTGGAACGAACAACTACAACGACATGTTGGACATTACTCCTACGGTGAACTCCGCATTTACAGCCTGGTTTATTGGAGCACCAGTAACTGAGCCTATGGAGATTTCTGAAATAATGCCTAACCCAGAAAGCACCATTGACGGTGGGGATTGGTTTGAATTGCACAATACGACAAGTGTAGATTTGAATATTGGTGGAATGACTGTGAAAGATAGCTCATACTTCCATTCGTATACATTCCCATTCAATACGATTATTCCAGCTGATGGAAGACTCGTAGTTGCCTCTGATACTGCTGCGTTCCGTCAACAATATCCGACGGTTACAAACTTTATTGGTCCACTTGGATTTAACTTGAGCAACAATACAGAGACCATTTTTATCTACAACCAAAACGGAAATGTGATAAAGCAAGCAACATATAGCACAGCAGTGCCTTGGCCTCAGGGAGTGAATGGATTTGGTCGCTCATTGGAATTCAATGGTGCTCCGGCTTCACAAAATGATCCAAATGCATACTTTGCTGGATGTGTTGAAGGATCTCCAGGTGTCGCTTATTTCCCATGTGACTCATCAATAATCATCTCTGAAATCAACTACAAATCGGCGCCTACTTCGGACGCCGGTGACTGGTTCGAAATTCATTCAACATTATCCACGGACCTAAACCTGTCGGGTTGGACAGTCTCAGACGATAGTTGGTTGACGCCATATACATTTGCCACTGGAACTACTCTTCCAGCTGGAGGATACCTTGTCGCTGCTAAAGACTTGATTACCTTCAACAATATCCATCCAGCTGTTTTAAATGTAAATGGTCCTACACAAATCGCACTTGGCGCAAACGACGGAATCTTGTTATATGATGAAACAGGTAAACTTCGTTTCTCCGTGAATTACAACTACACGACTCCTTGGCCTCAAGAACCAAACGGTCTTGGTAAAACACTTGAATTGTTGAGCAGCACAGGAATAATGTGTTCGCCAGGAAACTGGTTCGCAGGATGTC
>CAIQQH010000044.1 GCA_903873915.1 uncultured Flavobacteriia bacterium
ATTAAATTCAATTTCTTCCCATTGATTGATCAAGGTATTGGGCTTTTTCAATTCAGGTTGTGCGGCGTTTGATGAAGAAGCAAATTTCAATCCTACATCACTGATCACGCTTTTATACACCATGATACGAAACACGCAATTCGCTGCATCAAAAGAAAATGAACCTATTCCAACTCCATGTTGTGATTCAAATCCTGCCCAAGGTTTACCCAATTGCAATGCTGTGAATTTTGCCACAAACAAAGATGAGTTGATTCCTGATGGATCTGGATTGTCAACAAATTCAAGCGGTGGATTGCTGGAATCTTCGAACGTTGTCCAGTTCCAATTTATGCCTGTACCCCCTACTTCGAAGTCGATGGGTAGATTTTGAGTGATACCTACATGACAACACAAGGAACCTATAAAACAACAAATAAATTTTTTCATCGAAGTGCTTGTAAAATTAATTATTGTTAAATGTACAATTACTTCATCACATGGAATACCTTATACTAGTACCTATTTCAGTTTTTCTTTAATCATTCGCTTCAGTTCAGTGCAGACAACACTGCATTGAGTCCTTATCTCAACCCGCTCCATTTCATTCTGTCCCCCTTCCATATCCCTCATCACCAAATAATAATGAGCTGGCAAACAAAGTAAAATAGAAAGATGAAATGTCAATAAATCATCTGTTAGGAGCCAAAAAACAAAGGGAAAAAGAAGCATAAAACCTAAAGTCAGGCAAAACAGAAACAATTTACTAGTCACGATCTGAAACAACCTACACCCGAAAAGAATTAAAAGTAGGTTGAGGGTTGATCTGTGCTGGTAGTCAGTTCGCAATTCCTCTTGGATTTGTTTATTGGTCTTATTTTCCATGATCATTAAAATTGAAATTTGAACGTTTCGTTATGATTTGTGACGATGGCCACTTCAGCTATTCAGTTAATTAAGGCATCGATTCATCTCTGCATGAGTTCGTAGACTTTTGGCAGATACTTTTTAACTGTTTCTTCAGAAATGGAATAAAGAAATTCTTCCTTCGTAATGTTAAACATTGAATACGAATCATCTTTACTATAAATCGATGCTGCAGCATGAATATCCATTCCGCCAGTTTCTTCTGTTTTATGTATCGTTTCTCTCTCCTCAGTTGGGATTCTCAGCATTGCTTCATGACTTACGATTGCCCCGCTTTTCAAATCAGTTCGAGTGAGGATATAGAAGGGTGTGCCATACACAATTCTTTCATTTGTTTCGTGACAATAGGTAGCCATATAAAATAGGATTGATTTGAAACTTTAACGTGGTATATGAATTCCCATAACAACTTAACTCTGATCAAAAACAAGAATGACACAAGTGCCCACTCACAAAAAATGAGTTCTGATCCATTGTTTCTATCAACCAATTCAATTCACAATCAAGACTTAAAAAGCCTTTCAGGCATTGTCTTGAGCGACGAACATCTCAGCCTTTCTGTTGTTTACATAGTGACGATTGCAGTTAATCACCGCACCTAAAACCCTGGAAATTCAAGAAGGAATGAGTTTGGAATCAATAGTAGAGAAACAAGAAATTGTCGTTGTTTGGTTCAAACGCGATTTGCGATATACTGACCATGCTCCGCTGTTACATGCGCAACAGCAAGAATTACCGATTCTGCTTCTCTACTGCTTCGAGCCCTCGGTGATGGCCTATCCGGATAGTGATGTGCGCCATTGGAGATTCGTGCTTCAATCGCTGCAGGACATGCAGTCAAAACTGAATGAATTAAATGCGCAATTGTACACCTTTCACGAGGAAGTCCCTGCCATTTTCTCAGCCTTAACCACACTCTATACCATTCGAAGTGTATTTTCCCACGAAGAAATAGGCAACAAGCTTACCTTTGATCGAGATAAAACCATGCAATCCTATTTTGATACTCAAGGTATTGCATGGGAAGAATTTCCGCACAATGGTGTTGTCCGACGCTTAAAGTCAAGGCTCGAATGGGAAAAAACATGGAAGCAACGCATGGAATCGATGCCTTGCATGGTCGACGAAACAGATTGGAATTTCCTAGCCTTGAATCTAGATTTTTACAACACTTTCAAAGGTCCTGAGTTAGGCGAAGAAATCTCTGCCATAAATCCTGACTTTCAACCTGGCGGGGAGACCTCTGCCTGGAAATATTTAAACGGCTTTCTAAAAAATCGCCACGTCAACTATGCCAATCACATCTCAAAACCCAGCTTAAGTCGAACGAGTTGCAGTAGACTCTCCCCCTATCTTGCCTATGGCAACATCAGCATGCGCATGGTCTACCGTTACACCATGCAGCATTATAAAACATCAAGAAACAAGCGGGCCTTATCCCAGTTTATCTCCCGCCTACATTGGCATTGTCACTTTATGCAAAAGTTTGAAGACGAGTGCCGCATTGAATTTGAACCCTTCAATCAGGCCTATGCTTCTGCGATTAAACCCAAGAACGAAGTCTACATCAAGGCGTGGCAAGAAGGTCTTACTGGAGTTCCGCTCGTTGACGCCTGCATGCGCTGTCTGAAAGCAACTGGCTACATCAATTTTCGCATGCGTGCCATGGTGGTGTCGTTTTTTGTTTTCAATTTATGGCAAGATTGGCGGGAATTGCATTTTCTAGCGCGGCAATTTTTAGATTACGAGCCTGGGATTCATTACCCGCAAATCCACATGCAAGCAGGCATTACGGGGATGAATACCATCCGCATTTACAACCCAATAAAGAATTCGATTAAACACGATGCAGAAGGTGTGTTTATTCTGAAATGGGTACCTCAACTGCAGGCTATTCCCATTGAATTCATCCATGAACCTTGGAAGATGAGTGAGTTGGAACAGCAGATGTACAATTTCAAAATCGGCATCGATTACCCTTCACCCATTGTTGATCTTGAAGAAACCCAGCGTTTCGCATCAGAAGAGATGTGGGGATCGCGGAAGGATGAGGAGGTGAAAAAGGATGCAATTCGAATTTTGAAGAAGCACGTGAACAAAAAAAGTGGGAAAAGTAATAAGTAGCATTCTACACAAAGGCTTTTCTTAGATTTGCAGAGGATGTTTTATTCAGTAATAAAACGCTTGTCCGACTAAACTTTTTGAATCTTATTATGTTCTAATATAAACCACTATTCATGCCCAAGTCCGGTTACATCTTTACACCATTTGAAGCTCCTGAACAATCAACTTTTGACAAATTGTTTGAGATTTTCAGTGAGCTGATCACACATACATCAGGAGATGTGGATGAGGCCATTGATTGGTTAAAGATTCTCGATAAAGAATATTCCCTAACCACCGCTGAATACACGATGGACGACTTCATCGAAGACCTTAAAAAGAAAGGGTACTTGCGTGAAGAAATTCAACCCGATGGAAAGGGTCAACTCGCCATCACTGCAAAAACAGAGCGCGTGTTGCGAAAAAATGCCATGGATCAGATCTTTGGGAATATCCGAAAAAGTGGGACAGGCAATCATAAATCTAAAAAAAGTGGCCAAGGTGATGAATTGACGGGTGAGTTTCGTGATTTTCAGTTTGGCGATTCGATCGAAAACATTTCCATTACGGAGAGTTTGAAAAATGCCCAAATCAATCACGGAATTGGCGATTTTCGTTTGACCGAAAAAGACCTTGTTGTAGAAGATACGCACCATAAATCGCAGATGAGTACCGTACTGATGATTGATATTAGTCACAGCATGATCTTGTATGGTGAAGACCGCATTACCCCAGCAAAAAAAGTGGCCATGGCCCTCGCCGAACTCATCACAACTTCCTACCCAAAGGACACTCTAGATGTAATCGTTTTTGGAAACGATGCCTGGCCTATAAAAATAAAAGATCTTCCTTATTTGAATGTAGGTCCATATCACACCAATACTGTTGCGGGATTGGAATTGGCCATGGACATCTTGCGCAGAAAACGGAATACCAACAAACAAATTTTCATGATTACCGATGGCAAACCAAGTTGCCTTCGTTTGCCGGATGGACAATACTACAAAAACAGCAATGGGCTCGATCAGGTTATCGTGGAAAAGTGTTACAATATGGCTGCTCAAGCCCGTAAAATGCACATCCCTATTACCACATTTATGATCGCACAAGACCCCTATTTGCAATCATTTGTGGAAGAATTTACAAAGTCGAATAAAGGAAAAGCCTTTTATACAGGCTTAAAAGGATTGGGCGAAATGATTTTCCACGATTACGAAACAAACAGAAAAAAACGAATCAATTAATTATATGGATACGACAATCAACACACTCGGTGACTTGAAAGCATCTGGATACACTTCAAAAAGCATCAAAACTGAACTCAGAGACAATTTAATTTCAGCGTTAAAGTCCGGTAAGCCTACATTCCCGCAAATGCTCGGGTATGAACAAACTGTGATTCCGCAATTGGAACGTGCAATCCTTTCCAAACACAACATCAATTTATTGGGTCTGCGCGGACAAGGAAAAACCCGAATCGCTCGATTGATGGTGAATCTATTGGATGAATTTATTCCAGTCGTCATGGGGAGTGAAATGAATGATGATCCCTTCAATCCGATTAGTCGCTATGCTCGAGATCTAATTGCTGAAAAAGGAGATGATACGCCCATCTTTTGGATGCATCGTTCGGAACGCTTTTTTGAAAAACTGGCAACGCCGGATGTAACAATTGCCGATTTGATTGGAGACATTGACCCGATCAAAGCAGCCAATTTAAAGCTAAACTATTCAGATGAAAGAGTTCTACATTATGGGATGATTCCTCGCGCTAACCGTTGCATTTTCGTGATTAACGAGTTGCCTGATCTTCAAGCGCGCATTCAAGTAGCGCTATTCAACATATTGGAAGAAGGGGACATACAAATCCGCGGGTTCAAATTGCGGCTTCCCCTCGATCTTCAGTTTGTATTTACAGCAAATCCAGAAGACTACACCAATAGAGGAAGTATTGTTACGCCACTAAAAGACCGTATAGGATCTCAAATTTTAACCCACTATTCAGCCGATATACAAACGGCTAAAAAGATTACAGACCAAGAATCCGAAAAGCTGGAAAATCGTCATTGCAGAGTCCACGTTCCGGAATTGGCCAAAGACATTCTTGAGCAGGTGGCATTTGAAGCACGCGAAAGTGAATACATTGATTCAAAGAGCGGAGTAAGTGCACGAATGAGCATTACCGCTTATGAAAATTTAGTAAGTACCGCGGAACGCCGAGCCATCTTGAATAACGAGCACGAGACAACCGTGCGTTTCAGCGATTTGATTGGAATGATTCCTTCCATTACGGGCAAAGTAGAACTCGTTTATGAGGGCGAACAGGAAGGAACTTCATTTGTCGCCAATCACCTAATCAGTGAAGCAACGAAAACACTTTTCTTAACTTATTTCCCAAAAATTGAAAAGCTTAAAAAACAAGATCAAGAAACTCCATATGACGACGTGTTGAATTGGTTTTTTGAAGCAAATGCTTTTGAATTGTCCGATGAGGCAAGTGAAGAATCCTATTTAATGGCCTTGAATGCCATTGAACCATTGAAGAAATTGATTAAAAAATACCAAGCGAATGTTGCGCCAAGAGATTCTCCATTTTTAATGGAATTCGTTCTTTGGGCATTGGTGGATTTAAAGCAACTGTCTAAGCGAAGAACTGCCGATGGTCTGGCATTCAATGATATTTATGATAGCATGATCAAAGGGTTGTAATGCGCGGAAATAAAAGAATCAGTCGTCCTTTTCTCTGCGCCTCTGTGGTAAAAAATCACATGACAAGTGAAATGCTTAGGGATTACAGACAACATTCTAAGAAAGAAACTTGAAAATAATATTCGTCTTGGCTCCTTCTCAAATTTATCTTGCCAATAAACAAAAGGTAAATTTCCATACTCAGCGCTAAGGTTAAAAGTGTTGATTTTCAATTTTTTATTGACTTAAATAGTCACTGTTGTCCGATAAAAATTTTCTGCTCTTCTTGAAACCATTGAAATCATTGGTTTTAAGAAGTGATTTTAAAGTAAGGGGGTGGTTTTTATTTTATGTGATTTAGTATTTAAACTGTTTGACCCCGATGGGGTCATTGGTCTTTCGGGAGGGCTTATGGTTACAAAGGTTTGACCCCGATGGGGTCCACCAAAACAGAGTGGCCCTTCGATAGACTCAGGGCTAAAAGTGAAGTGCGAGAGCGGTTCACTCCACTCTAGTTTTTCTTCGCTCCCACACTCAACCTCACACTTCAATTACTTCTTGTAAATCCCTCAAAAAGTTCGATATTTCAAACCTTTAGTCCATAAACCAGAGTAATAGCGATTAGATAAAACATGAAGGTGGATTTAGTCGGACAACAATGGTTACAAATTATGAATGTTTGGTGAGTTGACACTCAGCAAGAAAAAAATAAAAATCCCCTCGTGGAGGGGCAAGGGGTGGTTTATACGTGCTTCCTAATTCCCGAAGGGATCAAATTCTAAATTGCGCAGCAACAAATTCTGAATCGCCTGCGGCGTCAAATTGCGCAGCAACAAATTCTTAATTCTTAAATTCTCATCGTACATTCGCGGTGTGACGCAAATCAGCAACGACCGAATTCTTCAACTACTCGCGGAAGCGAGTCAATTCAACGCGTCTGATTTGTTGGTTAACCTGGAGCGGGGTGTAGCACTAGAATTGGATGAATCTGCACTTTCACAAGATTTCTCTTTCACTGGAACCCTAAAATCACTTGTACAACAAGCAACGAAAACACAACGTGAACAAGGGATTTTTCCACTAAGCATTGCGCAAGGTCATATTTCTTGGAAGGTCAATGAAACCGTGGTGAATTCGCCGTTGTGGATTGTACCAGTTGGTGTTGCAATCAACAAAGTCAATGAAACTGCTCGTCTTCAAATGGATGGTGAAAATGGCTTTGTCAATCCATTTGTGAAGATTCGCTTGAAGAATGTTTTTCAGTTGGATGCAGATGTTTGCACTACTTTGGAGTCCTTGGCTGAACTGCTCCGCACTGCTGGCTTCGATGAGGTGCAAACTGAACCACTATTCCTAGGAAATTTTCACCACCACCGCTTCGAGATCATTCGTGAATTGGAGGAACTAGCGGCTTTGCCCTTGAGCAATGCCCTGCAAAAACTATTGGGTGAGGCCGCTCAAGATTCATTGGCTGATTTTAATTTGAATAAAGCCCTTCTTTTCCCTGCTGACCCTGATCAGTTGAAGGTGCTAAGAGCCATTGAGACGGATCATGTTGTAGTTCAAGGTCCGCCAGGAACGGGAAAATCACAGGTCTTGTCAAATCTGGTGGCGAAGCTTTTCTTGGATAAACACTCCGTGCTTGTGGTGTCCGAAAAACGGGTGGCCCTCGAGGTGATTCAGCGGAAATTGAATGCATTCGGTTTAGGACACCTCTGTTTTATTTCCACTTCAGAAACCATTTCAAAGGATGTGCTTGCTGATTTAAAAGTAGCATGGCTTCGCCTTGAATCGTTTACACCAAATACTGAAAACCCACTTTTTCTATCCGAACAATACCTGCATCAACTTCAGATGCAACTGGATTTACTGAATTCAGAAACATTGGTTGGCGGTGTAAATTATGCCACTTTTCAATCGATAGCATGTAAGCATGAGTTTGAACATTTGCCCTATGTGAGCGATTTGCCGACAATGGATGAGTGGATAGAACACAAGCAAACGATCGAAGATTTGTATCTCCACGATTTGACCAACTCAGTGGCTTTGCTTCAGCGCATTGTGTTAAGTGGTTCTGTGTTGCACTACTTGGATCAACACATTGAAAAGTGGTTTAAGGAATTGACACGGCTCAATAAAATCTTTTCGATTGTCTCTTGGACCGATTTGTACAGCGCCATGAAAAAGGCGGCACTGTGTCAACACTTCGAAAGTGAATCGTTCCGAAAACATGCGCCTATTTTGAGTGCAGGATCGAAAGAACAAAAGCGTTTTTTAAAGTTGCGAAAGAACTATTTGCAACTAAAAATTACTCATGCATCGATGGCTGGCGAGAAGGTGAATTGGAAGGTGTTGCCCACGCTGACAGAAACGGAGCGCTTGCTTGAGATGGCAAAGGAACGTTCTTTTTTTGCACGAAATCGCTTCCGCTCTCAATGGAAAAATAAGGCAACTATTCCGGTTCAAGGAGCTAGCGAGGCCTTGAACAAATGGCGACAATTTTTGCAGCATGAGGCATCTATAGCGCAGATAAAAATTGAATTCTGCGAAATAGGAGTGTTTGATGTGGACAATGAGTTGGAGTTAATTCACCTGCAAATCCAACAATTTACGGAGGAGTCGTTGTCGGAATGGATGAAAATACCGGCAGAGGAACGTCACGTACTCGCGCAAGAAAATTCTGCACTTCATGCATTATTCAGTGATTTGCGCACTCACATTCGTTGGATGGATGATTCGAATCTTGCTGCAGTATTGTCAGATATTTCCCGACAACTTTCAGGAATTCTAGCACAACAAAATAGCCTAAAAAATGTGTCGGATGCCTTGTTGAGAAACCTGAAAAGTTACTCCACTTTTGATGCCTACGAAGCGGCCATGTGCAAAAGCAATTACACACGCTTGGTAACTCAGTTTCCACAATTTGCGAATTTTTCTCAGGATAAAATGCTTCAGAAATGTGCAACAATTATCGCTGAACAAGACACAGAAGCTGTTCAGTTTGCACAATTAATTGATCGAAAACAGTTCGAGATGTTTCTTCACTACCAACGCATTCTTCAAAGCTCTTCAAGTAAATTGACTGCGGAAGAGAAGGCCTTGAAGGCACAACTGAAAAAGGGGAAGGCCATCTTGGTGAAGGAGTTTGGAAAGTCAAGAAATTATCCTTCTTTGCGGGAGTTGTTTGCATCTGAAGCACGCATTTGGATTCAGTTGATCAAACCCTTATGGTTGAGTAATCCTGCCCAAGTGGCGAAGTGTTTTCCGCTGCAGCAGGGCTTATTTGATGTGGCTATTTTTGATGAGGCCAGTCAGATTCCATTGCAGAATGCGGTAGGAACAATCCAACGTTCGGGTAGAATCCTCGTCGCGGGTGACGACCAACAAATGGGACCTTCGACCTATTTTAAAGCACAATCTGAAGAGACCATCGATCTTTTGCATCAGGCCTCTTTTCATTGGAAAAATGTATTGTTACGACACCACTACCGCAGTGAGCATCCAGAATTGATTCGTTTTTCAAACCGCAATTTCTATAAAAATGAGCTAATTGCTTTTCCTTCAGCAACCGCCAATGAGGCACCTATTCATTGGCATTACTCTTCAAAAGGTGTTTTTGATGAGCGCCAAAATCATGTTGAGGCTCAAGAAGTCGCGAAACTATTGGAAGTAGCGGTTTTTGAAGAAGATCACATAGGTGTGGTTGCATTTTCGGAAACACAAGTGTCTGCCATTTTTTCGTCTTTATCTACCCAATGTGTGGCTGCTTTGGAACAACGCATCATGGAGGGTACAGCCTTCTTCAAGGCCTTGGAGAATGTGCAAGGGGAGGAATGTGATCGATTGATTGTTAGTCTAGGTTATGGCCGAAATGCGGACGGTGAATTTCACATGCGCTTTGGGCCTCTAAACACGAAAAATGGATCAAAACGCTTGAATGTTTTGCTCACACGTGCGAAAAGACGGATCGACTTCTTTTCTTCTGTGAAGTCCTCGGATTTTAAAATATCGGACAACGAAGCAGTAGATTTATTGCGCCGATTTTTAGCCCATATCGAAATGGAATTTCTTCCAGAGTCTTCCTTGGAATTCCCGCTGAATTTGAGGCCCGAAGTAAAACAAAATGCATTGTCTTTCAGTCAGATCTATCAGCAGATTTCAGACGCGCAGGAATTGGTTACCCTAGTTCGTGTGCTTGAAAACAGGGGGTGGAGGGTCCGATTTACGGATTAATGTGCGTCTAACCAATTCGCACCAGAACCAACTTCAACTTCCAACGGCACACCGACTTCAACGGCATGTTCCATGCTTTCCTTCACCAAGGCTTTTACCAAATCCACTTCATCAGAAGGCACATCAAACACCAATTCATCATGAACCTGTAGAATCATGCGTGTCTTTAGATGGTGGTTTTTCAACGCGTTGTGCACACGAATCATAGCCATTTTGATGATGTCGGCAGCTGAACCTTGAATTGGTGCATTGACGGCATTTCGTTCAGCAAATCCTCGTACGACAGCATTGGCTGAATTGATATCCGGCAGGTAACGCCTGCGCTTCATGATCGTTTCCACATACCCATCGTCTCGGGCATCCACCATCACGCGATCCATGTAGGATTTCAAGGCACCAAACTGCTCAAAATAGCTGTCAATGATGGACTTTGCTTCTGTTCTTGAGATATTTAAACTCTGTGCCAATCCAAATGCTGACTGTCCGTAGATGATTCCAAAGTTGACCGCTTTTGCTGCGCTGCGTTGCTCTCGAGTGACATCTTCCATCGGAATATTGAAGACCTTGGAAGCAGTCGCCGTATGGATATCATACCCATTTCTAAAGGCCTCAATCATTTGCACATCGCCACTCAAGGCAGCAATAATGCGCAATTCAATTTGGGAGTAATCGGCTGAGATCAACACATGATCTGCATCACGAGGAATGAAGGTCTTGCGAATTTCTCGGCCCTTTTCTGTGCGAATCGGAATGTTCTGAAGGTTCGGATTGTTCGAGCTTAGTCGTCCGGTTGCTGTCACCGTTTGCATGAAGTTCGTGTGAATACGCCCATCAACCCGGTCGGTCAAGGTTGGCAACGGATCCACATAGGTGCTTTTCAATTTGCGCAACTGACGGTATTCCAAAATCATCGGAATGATGGGATGTGCCTTTTCCAACTTTACCAATACATCTTCAGCGGTTGCATATTGCCCCGTTTTGGTTTTCTTCGCCTTGGGGTCAATCTTAAGGTAATCGAAGAGCACTTCGCCAAGCTGCTTTGGAGAATCGACATTGAAGTCAGTTCCAGCGGCCTCACGGATTGATTTTTCCAATATGAACAAGTGTTTTTCCAAATCTGCGGAATAGTCGTTCAGCGCTTTCACATCAATGGCAATCCCCTCTTGCTCCATGTCTTTCAAGACCTCTACAAGCGGCATTTCCATGTTGTAGAACAATTCCTTTAAGTGTTCTTTTTGAATTTCTGGCTCAAATACTTTTTTCAATTGTAGGGTAATGTCGGCATCTTCGCAGGCGTAATCAGAAATTTCTTCAGGTTTCAAATCTCCCATGTTTCCTTGGCCTTTCCCCTTTTTTCCGATCAATGTTTCGATGGAAACAGGTTTGTATTTCAAGTAGAATTCCGCCAAGGAATCCATGCTCTGTTTTGACTCTGGATTGATGAGGTAATGTGCAATCATCGTGTCGAAGGTCGGTGCAGCAACACGAATTCCGTAGCGGTTGAGCACCTTCAAATCGTACTTGATGTTGTGTGCAATTTTTTCAATTGAGGACGAATGGAAGAATGGTTCGAACTCTTTAACGATGGATTTTGCTTCTTCGAAGTCTAAAGGTACAGCGACATAAAATCCTTCACGCGCTTTGTAGGAAAAGGACATGCCAACCAAATCAGCGTGCAAGGCATCGAGACCAGTCGTTTCGGTATCGAAACACACTTCTTTTTGTTGAAGGAGGATTTCCAACAACTCTTTGCGCTCTTCGGGAGAGGTAATCAGATGATAACTTGGCTTCTCTGTAGCAATCGTTTTGTAATCTGCCGTCGGTGTTGGATCTTGATCAACAAGCATACTTTGTACACCAAACAAATCGAGTTGTGCGCTATCCCCCTTGCTTTTTGACGCAGGAGCTGCTGAAGCAGTAACAACAATTTCTTCCCCGATGACGCGACGGGCAAGGTTTCGGAACTCAAGGTCTGTGAAGACATCTTTCACTTTCTCAGCATCCACATCACACATGATTAAAGCGTCTTCATCGAAATCTACTTCAAGGTCAGTGATGATGGTGGCCAACATTTTAGAAACGCGTCCTTGATCTGCGAAGTTGATGACATTTTCTTGTTGCTTGCCTTTCAATTCGTGCGCATTCTCCAACAAGGATTCCATTGAACCGTACTTTTGAATCAGTGCTTTGGCAGTTTTTTCACCAATACCAGGAATACCGGGTATGTTATCGGCTGAGTCTCCCCACAACCCAAGAATATCGATGACCTGCATGGGGTTTTCAACCTCAAACTTTTCACAAACCTCCTTCACACCTAGAATTTCGGGCGGATTCCCCATCCTTCCTGGCTTATAGATAAATGTTTTTTCAGTCACCAACTGACCGTAGTCCTTGTCGGGGGTCATCATGTAGGTCGTATACCCTTTTGTTTCTGCAATTTTTGCTATCGTACCAATGACATCATCCGCTTCATAGCCACTGACTTCCAAAATAGGTACGTTAAAGGCTTCAACGATCCGTTTGATCGGCTGAATCATGTTGCGAATGTCTTCAGGCATTTCCTCGCGATGCGCTTTATACGCTTCAAAGTCAGCGATGCGGTGCACCGAACCACCAGGTGGATCGAAAACCACTGCAAGGTGTGTTGGTTTCTCCGTTTTTATAATGTCAATCAGCACATTGGTAAATCCAAATGCTGCAGATGTGTTCTGCCCTTTTGAGTTGATTCGGGGATTTTTTGCGAATGCAAAGTATGCGCGATAAATCAACGCAAAGGCATCGAGCAAGAAGAGTTTTTTGTCAACAGATTTTGAAATCATTGTTTTCCCGAATTAATTTAATCTTTAGCTCCAGCTTGTGCCATCTTTTCCATCTTTGACTACAATGCCTGCCGCGGCCAGTCCATCACGAATCCGATCAGAGCTTGTCCAATCTTTGTTTTCGCGGGCGTGTTGGCGCAATTCAAGCACAAGATCCATCACAGGAGCAAGTTTTGAATCGCTATTTCCACCACCTGTATTGAGCCCAAGGACATCCCTGATAAAGCCATTCATTTCATTGCTCAGTAAGGTCAAGTCGCTTGCTGTAATTGTTTCATTTCCATCGTTAATCAGATTGATGTAACGCACAGCATCAAACAAGGAAGCAATTAAGATTGGAGCGTTGAAGTCATCATCCATGGCGACATAGAACGAATCAACTAGCGCTTGAACATCAAATGACGAGCTAGATCCAGCATTAATTTTCTCAGCAAGGGCTAGAGCGTCACTCAATCTTGCAAAGCCTTTTTCTGCGGCATTCAATGAGTCTTCGGAAAGGTCCAAGTTGCTGCGGTAATGTGCCTGCATCATACAAAAACGAATGACATCAGGGCTAAATGGCTTGGTGAAAAGCGTAGTTGTTCCTTCTACGATTTCTTTGGGCAAGAAATAGTTTCCCAAGGACTTGCTCATCTTCTGACCATTCACATTGAGCATATTGGCATGCATCCAATATTTTGCGGGATTGCACCCCAGTGACCCACAGTTTTGTGCGATTTCGTCTTCGTGGTGTGGGAATTTGAGATCCATGCCACCGCCGTGAATGTCGAAATGGGAACCTAGGTATTTGGTACTCATTGCAGTACATTCAATGTGCCACCCCGGATTTCCATCCCCCCAAGGTGAACGCCATACCTGCATATCGTCGGGATTAGCTTTTTTCCAAAGTGCGAAATCCGCGAAAAAGCGTTTTTCATCCTGTGCGTTCAAGGTGCGGGTTTCTTCGGCGAGTTCATCTACCTTGCGGCCACTCAAAATCCCATATTCGAATTTCTCGCTGTACTTTCTAACGTCAAAATACACCGAACCATTGACCGCATAGGCAAAGCCGTTGGCGATAATCTGTTCGATGTGCTCTATTTGTTCTTGAATGTGCTGTGTCGCTGTAGGTTCGATGCTTGGTGGCAATAGATTGTACAAACGCTGCAATTCTTGAAAATTCACATTGAACTTGTACACGATTTCCAAGGGCTGTACTTGTTCGAGTCGCGCGGCTTTTCCAATGTTGTCTTCGGTATTTCCTGCACTATTCGTGATATGTCCCGCATCGGTGATGTTGCGCACGTACTTCACCTGGTAGCCCACATGCAGAAGGTAGCGGAAGATCATGTCAAAATTCATGAAGGTGCGCATATTCCCCATGTGTGGTTCACTGTACAAGGTAGGACCGCATACATACATTCCAACACGTCCGCTGTGAATGGGTTCAAAGTTTTCCTTTTGACCCGAAAGACTATTGTAAATGCTGAGCTTACCCTGACGATTGTTCATTGTGTGCGATTTTAGACAAAAGTAGTGTTTAGTATATGAATTACGAATTATGACTTACGAATTACGAGTTGTAAAGTTTGATTGCTGCGCCCGCCTCGGCGAATTTTTGAATAATTTGGTACCGAAAGCAATTTGACGCCTGCGGCAATTTGCGAAGCAATCAAATCGTGAATTGCGAAACATCAAATTATAAATTTGTTGTCCTGCAGCGCAGCGGTCTTTTGTCCTTTAGTTAGATGGGGCTGACGGGTCTTTTGTCCCTTCAGTGGTGACTTCGAGACTTCCTTCGCAACCTCACTTGTCCGCCGCATCGATCACGGGATGACAATAACAGTCGCTATTACCTACCACATTCAGTGCTTCGAAGTAAAGATTCCACAACTGGTAATTTGTAACTCGTCACTTTAAAAAGTCCTTGTGCATGGGCTCTACCCTTCCAATTCTTTCAAGATCGCATTCACATCCTCCTCCGTGGAAGTCAGTTTATGCTTACAGATTTTGATCAATTCAGCCGCGCGCTTGACCTTCACTGCCAGGTCGTCGACAGTAATTTCGCCATCTTCCATGTCCGAAACGATTTGCTGCAATTCATCAAATGCCGCTGTGTAAGTCATTTCATTTTCCATATATTTTCTTTTTAGTCACCGTTGATTCTATCTCCAGATCAAATGATTGTGTTTTGATTATGGTGCCCTCCTCGATCTTCGTTTTCGCATTTACCGTATGGCCATCAACTGTGGTAATCGAATAACCTCGTCGAAGCACATTCACCGGATCCATGAGGCGCACCAAGTTTTCCTTTTGATGGACCAGATTCATCGCATTCGAAAGCGCAGAAGACGAGCGTTGCTTCAAGTCACCAGGAACGCGCTGCACTGCTTCTTTTCCTTGTTCAATCAACAATCGCGCTGCACGACTTAGTTCCTTGTTTGAGAAATCCATCAGTTGTCTGTGTCGCCGCACGGTACCTTGTGCATTCGAGCGATAGGCATCACTGATCTTGTGCAGCTGGTTTTTATTGGCTTCACCACAGCGCTTAACGGCATTTCGGAAAAGTCGTGTTTCATTGGTAAAGTGAAGTCCCGTTGTTTCCAAGAGTTGTCGTGCGCCAGAGGAAATCTGCTCTTGCGCATTCAAAACAGGAACGGCGAAGGCATCAAACGCTTCAAGGAGAAAGTCGGCCAGCTCGGTTGGAGTGATTGCATTGCGAAAGGCCACCATTTCTGCTACCGTCATATTTGTCGAGTGACCAATGCCTGTTAAAATGGGTAAGGGGAAGGTCGCAATCGCCTTGCAGAGCGAAAAATTGTTGTAGCACGACATGCCCACTTCACCACCGCCTCCACGAACGATGACCACCACGTCGAAGTGCTGCTTCACCCGTTCGATTTTTCTCAATTGCTCTTGGATGGATGCCACCGCCATGTCGCCTTGCAAGTATGCGGGGAACAACATCGTGAAGAGACGGTATCCGCGCGAGTTTTGATCCAACACCTGCATGAAGTCGGAAAGCCCCTTGCTTTGGTCCGCGGAAATGACGGCAACACGCTTGGGCAATAAGGGAAAATCGAGGAATTGGTTTTTATTCAGAATACCTTCCGCCTGAAGCTTTTTCAAGGTTTCCTGACGTTCTTTCTGCAATTCACCTAACGAGTAACTCGGGTCGATGTCGACCACCTGAAGACTAAGTCCATACGTTTCGTGAAATACGATTTTCACGTTCATGAGTAGGGTAGTTCCTTCTTTTAATGGTTCCTTCACCACCTCAGCAAATTGCTTTTGGATGCGCTGCAAATTTTGACTCCAAATGGTTGCTCCAATTTGCGCCACAATACGATCATCTTCCTTCTGCACCAACTCAGGAAAGGCATGTCCACTTGGAAAGCGATTGAGTTTATGCATCTCGGCCTTCACCCAATACGCCTGCTGGTAGCGTTCCTCCAAGGTCTTTCGAATGGAGGAAACCACTTGCTTGAGTGTAAAAATTTGGCGCGTATCGGACATGAGGCAATGAAGATAGGGATTTTTTTGGTGCTGTTGTTTGGGTTGTCTGAATCCTCCCGTTTAATCCTGTTTTGATATTCTAGGTCCCCCTCCTTAATATTTCAGTTTTAATAAACCTCCCCCTTTCTTTCCTTTAAATCGTTACTTATCGTATTAAACTGCAAGGGAAGCGGAAACTAATTCCCCTTCATAGAGGGGGGAAGGGGGGGGTATCACTTTAACTGAATTAATGGTGAGGAATTTCCCCTTCCCAAAAATCACACTGAGAAAAAGGAAAAGAAAATCAATACCTTTGTCAGTACAATAAAAACTCCACCATGGCAGACATTCACACCTATGATTTTTCGGGAAAAAGAGCATTGATTCGCGTTGATTTCAATGTTCCCTTGGACAAAGAAACGATGGAAGTGACGGACGATACGCGCATCCGTGCTGCGGCGCCAACGATTTTGCATGTACTGAAAAATGGGGGAAGTGTAGTGTTGATGTCGCACCTTGGTCGACCAAAAAATGGTCCTGAGGATACGTTTTCTTTGCGTCATATTGTGGATCATACAGCAAAGGTCTTGGGATGTGAAGTATTGTTTGCAACAGATTGTATTGGTGAAACAGCATTGGCTGACAGTTCTGCGCTAAAGCCAGGACAGGTGCTGATGCTGGAAAATGTGCGTTTTCATGCGGAAGAAACGGCGGGTGATGTGAATTTTGCAAAGGACTTGGCAAAGAATGGCGATGTGTACATCAACGATGCCTTCGGAACCGCACACCGCGCGCATGCCAGTACAACTGTAATTGCTCGGTTTTTTCCAAACGATAAACTTTTCGGTTTTCTCATTGAAGCGGAGATAAAAAGTGTAGACCGTGTGTTGAACAGCACTGACAAACCGTTGACAGCGATTGTTGGTGGGGCGAAGGTATCTTCTAAAATCACCATCATCGAGCGATTGATTGAAAAGGTCGACAACCTCATCGTTGGTGGCGGAATGGCCTATACCTTTGTGAAAGCAAAAGGGGGTAAAGTGGGTGCTTCATTGGTGGAGGACGATTACTTGGATATGGCGCGTAAAATCATTAAAATCGCAGAAGAGCGCGGAGTAAATCTTTACATTCCGACAGATACCATCATTGCTGATGCCTTTGATAACAATGCAAACCGCAAAGAAGTCGCCATTGACGAAATTCCTGATGGTTGGATGGGATTGGACACTGGAACACAAACATCCGCAGACTGCCGTGAGATTATCTTGGCGTCAAAACTCATTTTGTGGAACGGTCCAATGGGGGTCTTCGAAATGGAAAACTTCCAGAAAGGAACTGCAGATGTTGCCAATGCAATCGTTGAAGCAACAGCAAATGGCGCTTTCTCTTTGATAGGTGGTGGCGATTCTGTGGCAGCCATCAATAAGTTTGGTCTCGCAGATAAGGTGTCGTATGTATCGACTGGTGGAGGGGCCATGCTCGAATATCTTGAAGGCATTGAACTCCCAGGCATCAAGGCCATTCGTGAATAAAAATTTCTTTCGTGTAACTTTTCACACTCCCCATGGTCTAATGTCCGTTCGAACTAAATAATGACAGCAAAGGAGTACAATCTTGCAGTGGATCAATTCGCTGACGGTATTTATCGTTTTGCACTCCGTCACCTTAAAAATGAGATGAGCGCAAAAGATATTGTACAAGAAACATACACGCGCGTTTGGATTAAACATGAAGATGTTTCCTACGAAAAGGCGAAATCGTACCTGTTCACCACGGCGTATCATGCTATAATTGATTGGTTCAAAGCAGAAAAAAGGGGCTTTGCCGACGGACCTATTGCAGAAATAGCAGGAACTACTTCCTCACCATCGGTCGACTTACAAGAAATTCTGCATCAAGCTTTAGAAACATTGCCTGTCATTCAAAAGACGGTAGTGCTTCTGAGAGATTATGAAGGATACAATTATGCGGAAATAGCAGAAATAGCAGGGCTAAATGAAGCCCAAGTGAAGGTGTATATTTTTCGTGCTCGCAAGGCGCTTCAGGCCTATATTCGACGAATTGATTTGGTTATATAATGGAAAAACAAAGAATAAATAGAGACAATTATGAAGCATTTTACCTTGATTATCTCGAGGGAAATTTGAGCGCAGAGGAAAGTGCTCAACTTCAATCGTTCCTATTGATTCATCCTGAATTGGAAGTCGATTTGAATGAGTTAAATCAATTGTCGATTGCACATTCGCCGCTCCTTCAGAATGAGTTCAAGCACGGATTGAAACAAGTTGACTTCTTGACTGACGCGATCTCTGAACAAAATGCAGAGGAGTTTATCATTGCTGCCACGGAAGGAATTTTGACTACTCAAAAATATGCAGAACTCCAGAAATTTGTGCAGAAAAACGAAGCGTGGACCAAGGTGTTTCAAACCTATACACAGACAAAACTTCATCCACGAAATACTGAAGTTTATCAAAACTCCGCAGAACTAAAACGAAGAGAGCGTAAACTTCTTCCGTTGTTTTTTACAGGTGCTGCAGCTGCGTTGTTTGTTATTGCTTTTTTGGTGTATCAGTTTAATGGAAATGCGTCAAAGAACTCTTCGGGCCAAACATTCGCAAACCACCAAAAGGATACAACTAAGCTTATCAAAAAAAATAAGGGAATTGGCCCAAGTCAGGCAGATGTTTTCCCTGAAGACATGCAAGTCACTTCTCAAAAAATACGAAAAGAGTTGGATTCAGTTGTTCCAGACAAAAATTCTTTTGAACCACCCTTACACGTGGAACCAGCGCCAATTCTCTCTCAGCAAAAAATCGATAACACCCCAGAGGAAGATGTTTATTTTGCTGGGTATGTGCCACAAGCTCCAAATGCAAATACCTATGTCGTTCCCTTACGTGTCAACATACCCGAAGACAAAGCCAACTCATTGGTCAATCCAATCTTCCCCGTGACGAACGCATTGAGCGCGATGTTAAACACAGAAATTGATTTTGGAAAAACACGAAACACGGTGTCCGACAAGCGCGGGTTTTTCATTAAGATCGGGAAGTTTGAGGTGTCTCACAATGCGAGCCGCTGAAATAAGCACAAGTCTTAACATCTTGATATCTTGAAGTCTTAATATCCATTTGTCCTTTGTCTTTCAGCGAAGCGGTCCTTTGTCTTGATGTCTTGACTCGTCACTCCAAAAAAAAATACCCCGAACTTTCGCCCGAGGTACCTTAAAAATGTGGTGATCTACTTATTTCGATACCAATGTCATGATGTATGTAACACCGTTGTTCGTGCTAGAAAGCTTCATTTCATCTTTTGTCAACCTTACAATAGTGTACGCAGATGGGCTTCCTGAAGAATCAGTAAACGTAATAGTCGATTTATCATCGTTCAATGCCCAAGTACCATTGTCTACACTTGCTCCAAAAACATTTGTAGTAATCGCAACAGTATTGTCTTTTTTCACGTCAATTGACTCAACCGTGTTGAACGATAAAATGTCATTTCCATTAGCAGCCCAAGCGCTAATTTTCCAAACATTCACTACACGTGATTTTGCAGTAAGCAACGTAAAATTTGATCCTTCATCGTATTTCGCACATGAGCTAATTGTCATTGTTGCAGCAACGATCATTAAAATTCCGAATACCTTTTTCATAATTGTTTTTTTTGCAAATGTACATAGTATCCGTATAAATTGAACTTTATCTAAAAAGAATTTCATTGTTTAATGAACGCGCTGTAATGTATTTGCACATCCAACAGAAGCATTATCTTTGTTCGAACACCCAAGATGGATTACAATGAATAAGAACGAGGAGCTCATTCAACGCAGAAAAGATTCGATGACTGGAGGAGGTCAGGCGCGAATCGACAAACAACACCAACAAGGGAAACTTTCCGCACGCGAGCGCATCGAGCTTCTGTTGGATGAAGACAGTTTCAATGAGTTGGGTCAATTTGTTGAACATCGTTCTACCTCATTTGGGCTTGAAAAGCAAAAGTTTGCCGGCGACGGAGTTGTTACAGGTTTTGGAACCGTCCATGGACGAGTTGTCTATGTGTTTGCGCAAGACTTCACCGTTTTGGGTGGATCGCTGGCCGAAGCGCATGCCGAAAAAATTTGCCGCATCATGGATTTGGCGATGAAAAATGGTGCTCCTGTGATTGGTCTAAACGATTCAGGAGGTGCACGCATTCAGGAAGGGGTACTTTCACTCGCTGGGTATGCCGATATTTTCTTCCGAAATACCCGCGCATCGGGGGTTATCCCACAGATTTCAGTGATCATGGGGCCTTGTGCTGGAGGGGCCGTATATTCACCAGCATTGACCGACTTCGTCTTTATGGTCGAAGAAACATCCTACATGTTTGTCACAGGGCCAAACGTGGTGAAAACAGTAACCCACGAAGAAGTAAGTTCGGAAGATCTTGGCGGCGCAAAAGCACACGCAGAGAAATCGGGTGTCAACCACTTCACTGCAGCAAACGATGTCGAATGCTTGAAGAAAGTGCGCGACTTGGTGACTTACTTCCCTCAAAATGCCAACGAATTACCTCCACATACTTCTCAATTTGAATTTACGGCTTCAAAACTTGAAACTATCAAAAACATCATGCCCGACAATGCAAATGTTCCTTACGACATCCGCAAAGTCATTGAATGTGTGATTGATGATGCCAGTTTCCGCGAGGTGCATGAAGATTTTGCGAAAAATATCGTGGTCGGATTTGCGCGCATTGAAGGACGATCAATCGGAGTTATCGCCAATCAGCCATCCTCAATGGCTGGGGTCTTGGACATCGATTCGTCTCGAAAAGGTGCACGTTTCGTTCGTTTCTGTGATGCATTTAACATTCCCCTATTGGTCTTTGAAGATGTGCCTGGATTCTTGCCTGGTACAGATCAGGAATGGCGCGGAATCATTACCCACGGGGCCAAATTGCTTTATGCTTTCTCTGAGGCCACAGTGCCTAGAATTACCGTTATCACACGAAAAGCCTATGGTGGTGCCTTCGATGTGATGAACTCCAAAAGCATCGGTGCAGATTTAAACTACGCCTGGCCAAGTGCTGAAATCGCTGTGATGGGCGCAAAAGGTGCGGCTGAAATTATTTTCAAACGTGAAATTTTAGCTGCTCCAGACCCCGAGGCAAAATGGTTGGAAAAAGAAGCTGAATATGCAGAGATGTTTGCCAATCCCTACCGTGCCGCTGAACGTGGAATTATCGACGATGTGATCCTTCCTGAAGAAACGCGCAAAAAAGTGATTGCAGGATTTAAGATGCTGGAGAAAAAAGCCGAAGTCCTTCCCGCGAAAAAACATGGAAATATCCCATTGTAGCTTCACCAAAGGGTTGAATGTCGACAACTGGTCTCCATCCGCAAAAAGCTTAAAGGCAATAAGTCATCCTGCTTTCTTCTTGGGTAAATCGTAAAGAAATGGGATGTTAAAAATTTTGCTTGTCGAAAGCTTTTTATCGACACAAACTCATTTTACTGCTTTATCCTACAATTGACAGAAGGTTCTTATCTTTGGGCCTTCGTTTCAACGATTCTAAATACTTTCAAAAATGTACAGATCACACACCTGCGGGGAACTACGCACAACTCATATCGGTCAAACAGTAACCCTTTCAGGGTGGGTGCAGCGCTCGCGAGACCTTGGCGGAATGACCTTCGTTGACTTGCGAGACCGTTACGGCATTACGCAACTAACTTTCAATATGGAAGGGGATGCTGAATTGGGTGAAAAAGCCCGCAAATTGGGCCGTGAATTTGTCGTACAAGCCGTGGGCGAAGTCATTGAGCGTTCAAGTAAAAACAAAAATATCGCTACGGGTGAAATCGAAATCCGTGTCACAGAACTACACATCCTGAACGCAGCGAAATTGCCGCCTTTCACGATTGAGGACGAAACCGATGGAGGTGATGAAATCCGCATGCAATACCGCTACCTCGACCTGCGAAGAACACCTGTTCAACAAAAATTGATGCTGCGCAACAAAGTCGCCTTGGAAACGCGCGTGTATCTCAACGAACAAGGATTCCTCGATGTGGAAACACCAGTTTTGATTAAATCAACACCTGAAGGTGCGCGTGACTTCGTAGTACCAAGCCGCATGAATCAGGGACAGTTTTATGCCCTGCCACAGTCGCCACAAACGTTCAAGCAGCTGTTGATGGTCTCTGGATTTGACCGCTACTACCAGATTGTGAAGTGCTTCCGCGACGAAGACTTGCGTGCCGACCGTCAGCCAGAATTTACACAAATCGACTGCGAAATGGCCTTCGTTGAGCAGGACGACATCCTAAATACATTTGAAGGATTGATCAAACACCTCTTCAAAACGGTCCGCGGAGTAGATTTTACAGAAGCGTTTCCGCGGATGCAGTATGCCGAGGCGATGGAACGTTACGGATCAGACAAGCCTGACATTCGCTTCGGAATGGAATTCGTTGATTTAAGTGAGCTTGCCATCGGAAAAGGATTCGTAGTATTTGACAGCGCTGAAGCAGTCATAGCCATCAGCGCAGAAAATTGCTCTGAATATACACGCAAGCAACTGGACGAGCTGACCGAATGGGTGAAGCGTCCACAAATTGGCGCCAAAGGTTTGGTCTATGTGAAATGCAATGCCGATGGTACATATAAGTCTTCCGTAGATAAGTTTTATAGCCAAGAAGATCTCGCAGTATGGGCTGAAAAAGCAGGTGCGAAGGCGGGTGATTTGATGCTCTTGCTGTGTGGCGATCTTGAAAAAACACGCAAACAATTGAATGAGTTGCGTTTGCACCTTGGAAATGAACTAGGCCTCCGCGATCCAAATGTCTTTAAACCCTTGTGGGTCTTGGACTTCCCATTGCTCGAGTGGGACGAAGAAAGTGGACGTTACCATGCCATGCATCACCCATTTACTTCACCAAAGCCAGAAGATATGCACCTCATTCAAACGGAGCCAGGCAAGGTTCGGGCAAATGCGTATGACCTCGCTATGAATGGTGTTGAATTGGGTGGAGGTTCTATTCGTATTCACAACCGCGACCTTCAGTCTCGTATGTTTGATTTGCTTGGATTTACCAAAGAAGAAGCACAAGACCAATTTGGCTTCCTCATGAGTGCCTTCGAGTATGGCGCGCCACCACACGGCGGATTGGCTTTCGGTCTGGATCGCTTGGTGGCGACGATGGGTGGGTCAGAATCGATCCGTGACTACATCGCCTTCCCGAAAAATAATAGCGGACGCGACACCATGATTGATGCACCTTCACCATTGAATGCGGCACAGTTGAAAGAATTGGGAATTGGTTTGAAATAACTCGGAACAAAAGGCATTTACCATTGTTAAATTTGGTAAGAGTAGACTGCAACCATTAGATAGTATCCCCATGTCGCAACGCATCGAATACCTAGAAAAAGCCCTGGCACCGTACCGTCAGCAATTGACCGTTCACCCCTTGTATAGTGCCTTGCGCTTACCAAATGCTGTCCGCCTGTTCATGGAGGAGCATGTTTTCGCCGTGTGGGATTTCATGTCACTGCTGAAGGGACTTCAACGTGGGTTGACCTGCGTGGAACTTCCTTGGAAACCGACAAAAAATAGAACAACCCGCCGTTTTATCAATGAAATTGTTCTCGGCGAAGAAAGCGATTTGGACCAGGATGGAGTTCCTAACAGCCATTTTGAGATGTACATCAACGCCATGAATCAGGTGGGTGCCAATACAGAAATCATCATACAATTGGTGAATGATCCGAATTGGAAAAGCAGCATTCCTACCCTAGCCATTCAAGACACCACCAAGGAATTTATGCAGTTCACTTTTTCCGTATTGGAAGAAAATAAATTGCATACCATCGCATCCGCTTTTACCTTTGGCCGCGAGGATCTCATTCCCGATATGTTTATCGAAATCGTGAAAGAATCGGAGAAAGCCAGCGATGTTTCTTATTCAAAATTTCTTTGGTACCTCGAGCGTCACATCCAAATAGATGGCGATGACCACGGGCCGATTTCCTTAAAAATGATCGAAGAACTCTGTGGTGACGATGACCAAAAGTGGGAAGAAGTCACGGAAATCGCCATTCAATCCATGCAAAAACGCATTCGACTTTGGGACGGAATTGCGGAGAAAATTGCCAGGCAGTAATTAATTACGAATTAAGAGTTACGAGTTACGAGTTAGTCGATAGCTTCGAATGCCCCAGTTACTGCGAATGCCCTTAAACGAATTACGAATCATTGTTGTCCGACTAAATCCATTTTCATGTTTTATCCAATCGATCTAACCTTGGTTTTCTGACCCCATCGGGGTCAAACCTCTGTAACCATAGGCCCTCCCGAAAAGCCC
>CAIQQH010000045.1 GCA_903873915.1 uncultured Flavobacteriia bacterium
TAGGCAAGTCAAAATAGTCACACACCACTTTCTGAATGTATTCAATTGAAACTTCGCGTGCCGTGTTCTTGACGAACTTGTCAACCATTTGCTTCGCTAGTTCGATCGTGATGGCTTTCTTATTGAGTGATGCTTGAGCCAAAAGGGTATTCAAGGCACCTTCCATTTCACGAACGTTCGTATTGATCGAGTAGGCAAGGTATTCAACGACATCACGTGGAAGGTCGATCCCATTTCCGTACATTTTCTTTTCAAGGATAGCGATACGTGTTTCAAGATCTGGTGTACTTAAATCCGCTGAAAGTCCCCACTTAAAGCGAGAAAGTAAGCGTTGTTCCATTGATTGCATTTCAACAGGCGGCTTATCCGATGTAAGGATAATTTGTTTTCCATTTTGATGCAAGTGATTGAATATATGGAAGAAAACATCCTGAGTTTTCTCTTTCCCAGAGAAGAATTGAACATCATCAATGATTAGTACATCAATCATTTGATAAAAATGGATGAAGTCATTCGTTGTATGATTCTTCAACGCATCGATGAACTGGTGCGCAAATTTTTCAGAACCAACATATAAAACCGTTTTGTTCGGTGTTTGATTTTTGATGGCAATTCCAATTGCATGTGCTAAGTGGGTTTTCCCAAGACCAACACCTCCATAAATCAATAAAGGGTTGAATGCTGTTCCACCTGGTTTATTGGCTACTGCATATCCAGAAGCACGCGCCAAACGGTTGCAATCTCCTTCAATGAAGTTTTCAAATGAATACGAAGGATTTAAGTTCGAATCCACATTCACTTTTTTCAATCCAGGAATAATGAATGGATTGCGAATTTGATTTTCATTCAAGTTGATAGGCATGGTCACCGGTGCGTTTTTCACAGATTTTCTGTTCAACGCTGGCAACTTCACTGTATATGGTGTGGAATTCGTCGCTGTATTTTCCATCACAATACTGTACTCAAGGGTTCCTTCTACTCCGAGTTCCTTTTTAATCACTTTCTTTAAAAGCGTGATATAATGCTCCTCAAGCCACTCATAAAAGAAATGAGACGGAACTTGAATCGTCAGAATATTGTCTTCTAGCTTTACCGGCACAATCGGTTCGAACCATGTTTTATAGGCTTGCAAAGAAATATTATCCTTGATCACTTTTAAACATAAATTCCAAACGATTTCGTGATTATTCCCCATTGAAAGTCCTTTTAATTTGATTTGTAAGCAGTATAGTATTTTGTGTCGAGTTTCCTCTGAAAACCGTGTTTTGTTCTCGAGGACAAATGTGCTAACAAAAAAGTTATAAAAAAAGTGGATTAGGGGTTGACTTTGTGAAAAGTTTTACTTGTAAATTAGAAACTTCGTTCAATACAGGGGTTAAAACAGATGGAAGTTGATTTTGTGCTTTTTAAAATCAAATAACCTTCAAAAATCAACAAAAACTGCCAACACTTAGTTCTTCTCAAAAATAAGAATATCCCAGCGAATTATTTAAATTTCATTTGTCTATTTTAGCCAATAATTCTACACCAATGAAGCTTTCATTTAACAAAACAATAGAACTTCGCGTGCGTTACGGCGAGACCGATCAAATGGGATATTGTTATTATGGCAACTATGCCCAGTACTTTGAAGTTGGACGTGTAGAGGCTTTGCGAAGTATAGGAATGAGCTACAAAGCATTGGAAGAAAACGGGATCATGCTGCCAGTATCAGAATTTCAAGTGAAGTATTTTTCACCTGCCTACTACGATGATTTGCTAAGTATTGAAACACAAATCATAGAATTACTTGGTTCTCGCTTGCTTTTCGATTACCGCATTATCAATGAAAGTGGAAAAGTGATTTGCACAGCATCAACGACATTGGTATTCGTAAAAAAAGAAAACATGAAACCAATTGCACCTCCATCTGAATTCACCGATCGAATCCAACCCTTTATTTGTCATGACTAAGCCCTTTCTGTATACTCCCTCTACAAATGAATATCTCCAAGCAAACACAATGCTGCGCCCTGGGGAAATTCGTTTAGGTCAACAAGTAAAAGCGATGTCAAATCAAGAAGGGTGTAAATATGTCATTCTTGGCATTGAAGAAAGTGTTGGTCCTCGATTAAACTTAGGGCTGCCGGGAGCAGAAAAAGCCTTCAGCGCCTTCCTGCCTCGATTTCTAAACATGCAGTCAAATCGTTTTTTACTTGGAACCGATATCCTCATCGCTGGGTCTATCCACGTGAATGAAACCTCATCGAAACAAAACCCAAGCGTTGAAGAATTGGACGAACTCGTTGAAGAAACATTGCACCCCTTTCTCTCCAAAGGAATGATTCCTCTGGTCATTGGTGGAGGACACAACAATGCGCTTCCTATTCTTCGTGCCATGCATAAATCAACAGGATCTAGCCTTGGAGTCATTAACATGGACCCTCATGGTGATTGTCGCGCAACAGACCTTCGACACAGCGGCAACTCTTTTTCTTATGGACTCGAAGAAAAAATCATGCACTACTATTCTATCATTGGACTTCATCCTCAATACAACAATAGTTTCATTCTGGATTTTCTCCATCGAAAGGAATGTGAATATTCATTATTCGATGATTATATAGTAGGAAAAAGAGATTTACTTACCGATGTGAATTCGGAAAAATCACATTTGGAATCTCTTGGGAACTACGGGATTGAATTGGATTTGGATGCGATAGAAGGAATGCCTTCATCGGCTATCACCCCCAGTGGTTTCTCGTTGAACGAGGCACGTTTGTTTGTGAAGACATTGGCGAATAGTCCAAATTGCTCTTATCTTCATTTACCCGAAGGTGCGCCATCAAACGAACATGAAAACAAAATTGTCGGCAAAGCCCTCGCCTACTTGGCTTGGGACTTTATTTCTGAGCATCAAAAAAGCAAGTAAACGGACGAGCACTTTACTTTACCCAACGCGTTGTTAACAGGGTTATGGTCATATCGACATCACAACCGGCAGGTTGAGGAGCGCGGCTAGGCGAGAACGTGAATATTATTTTTCTACCGTCAACTTTAAGAGAATCAGCAATGTTTGCTGGATAATATCTTTTGACAAAGCCATTCTCTTTTGTTGAAATCACCACTGGACATTCCGAATTTCCAATATGAATCGTCCCATTAAATTCGCCCTCTTGCAGTGATTTATGCATTCTACATGTCGCGCAAGACAATGACAATGATGCAATTGATATAACTAGGAATATAGATTTCATGGAGTTCTTTTTTTAATTGGGACCAAGTTAGCAAGAATGGTGCAAAAAAATGACGCAAAAAAAAAAGTGGCCCTAAAGCCACTCTTCCCTTAACCTGTAGATGTTAATAATTGATCCGTGCAATCTTTAACGGCAATCTCTTCGTAGAGTTACATTTATTTTGAGAATTAACATTTCATCATTGAAAAACAAAAGTCGTGAACATCAATGCCCTTTGAAACTCGTTTACCTTTGACATCGATGAAGGATGAAAAATCGATTAAAGCATTGATTCAACTTATTGATGATCCGGATGAGCACATTTTTTTGCATGTCCGAGACACCTTATTGAGCTTTGGCTACGATGCGATTCCTTTCCTAGAAAATTCTTGGGAGCATGATCATTACGATTTAATCTTTCAATCGCGTGTTGAGCAAATCATCAATGAGATTCAATTTGAAGAGACCAAAGCTCAGTTGCATCAGTGGTGCAATTCAGACGATAAGGATTTATTGAGAGGAGCATTGGTTATCGCGCATTATCAAGACTCAAGTTTTGACGACACGATAGTTCACGAAACCATTCAAGCCATCCGAAAAGACATCTGGCTAGAAATCAACGACACACAGACGGCCTTCGAGAAGATAAAAATAATGAACCATATTTTCTTCGAAAAATACAATTTCCAAGGAGACACAAAGCACTTTCACGCTGCCGACAATTCATGCATCAACAGAGTTCTTGAAACAAAAAAAGGAAATCCCTTAAGTCTTTCTGTCATTTATAGTATTGTTGCTCAGTCTCTAGATATCCCGCTTTATGGCGTAAATCTTCCTAACCATTTCATCTTGGCCTATATGGATGAGCTAGGGACTTCAGCAATGATGGACAATCCAAACAAGTGGGGTGTATTGTTTTATGTTAATCCTTTTACCAAAGGAAGTTTATTGGATGAAAATGAAATCCGTGAATTCATAGACAGACTGAAATTAGTAAACGACCGTGAATATTACGAACCCTGTTCAAACAGTGCCGTATTGAAGCGGATGATTGCCAATTTAATCAGCTCCTTTCAATCTGCTGGGAATGCAGAAAAAGTGAATCAGTTGAATGAACTTCGACGATTGATACCTTAGCGAATTTCAAATTCCACATCAAAACTTTTCAATTTCTTAAACAATTCATTTGAAGGGTCAACCTTGATACTTTTGGATGGCATTTGCACTTCAACATTGTCCAAGGGATCATAAACCGTAAAGCGCAAATCACAGCGACCCGGATTTTCCAGGAATAATTTGTTCAAATCGGTGATCAAGCGCTGATCCAATGCTTTTGTCGAAAGTTTAATTTGTATCGTATTTGCTTTTGTTTCGCGCAAATTTTGAAGCATATCTATCGAATGAATCACAAATTCCAACTCACTTCGTCGCGGTGGTGTTTCGATGCGTCCTTTGATTGCCAAGAAAGCACCCGGTTGGAAAAAGTGCTTGTACTTCAAGTAATTCTCTCGCCACAAAAACAATTTAAAGCTATCTGTGTAATCCTCAATTTGAAGGGTGCCGAATGGGTCTCCATTTCGCGTTTGGCGGTGTTCGGCCTCAGTAACTGTAGCAGCAATCAATAAATCACGTCCTCTATTTTGTTCGAGTTCATTCAACATGCCAATGCGGCCATTGCAGAACGATTCTATCTCAAGCCGAAAATCGTCCATAGGGTGTCCTGAAATAAAAATGCCAACGACCTCTTTCTCTCTGTTCAATTTATAAATACTTCCCCACTCCTCACATTTTGGGATTTCAGGCTCAGGCAACTTGGTTGTTTTGCTCTCACCAAACATGTCTATCTGAGGAGAAAGTTTCGCCTCTTGCACAGCATTGCCATATTTCGTTAAATTCTCTAAAAATGACTTCCCACTAGTGTCTTCGTGAAAATATTGAGCGCGATGCACGTTGGCAAATGAGTCAAATCCACCCGCATACGCCAAACTTTCCATGACCTTCTTCGACACAACGCGCAAATTAATACGTTCGGAAAAACTAAAGATTGATGTATAAATACCATCTGCAGATCGTTCGTCAATAATGGATTCTACGGGACCACCTCCCACTCCTTTAATGGCTCCAAGTCCAAAACGCACTGCGCCTTCCTTGTTTACCGTAAATTGGAAATTAGACTCATTCACATCTGGACCAAGCACGGGAACCCCCATTCGGCGGCATTCTTCCATAAAGAAAGACACTTGTTTGATGTCACTCATGTTATTAGACAATACGGAGGCCATGTATTCAGCTGGATAATTCGCTTTTAAATAGGCCGTTTGATAGGCAATCCAAGCGTAACAGGTCGAGTGGGATTTGTTAAATGCGTACGATGCAAATGCTTCCCAATCCTTCCAAATTTTCTCTAAACTCGTGGCATCATGGCCTTTTTCACCTCCTTGCAGAATAAACAGAGGTTTCATTTTATCAAGCACATCTTTTTGCTTTTTCCCCATCGCTTTACGCAGGGTATCGGCCTGACCTTTTGTAAATCCGGCCAATTTTTGAGACAGCAACATTACCTGCTCCTGATAAACTGTAATTCCGTATGTCTCCTTTAAATATTCCTCGCAATCATCTACATCATAGACAATTGGTTCTTCTCCGTGTTTACGTTTAATAAACGATGGAATATATTCGAGAGGTCCTGGTCGGTACAAGGCATTCATGGCAATCAAATCCGCAAATACAGTCGGCTTCAATTCGCGCATGTATTTTTGCATTCCGGCTGATTCGTACTGAAAAATCCCCACCGTCTCGCCCCGCTGAAACAACAAATAAGTCGCCTCATCATCAATCGGAAACTGGTCAGGATCGAGATCAATTCCTTGTGTCAATTTCACGTTTTTCACAGCATCCTTGATAAGGGTCAATGTTTTTAAACCCAAAAAGTCCATCTTGAGCAAGCCCGCAGACTCCGCCACAGAGTTGTCGTATTGCGTGCAGTACATGTCTGAATCTTTGGCCGTTGCTACTGGGACAAAGTTGGTGATGTCGTCTGGAGTAATGATTACCCCACAGGCATGTATTCCCGTATTTCTAACCGAACCCTCCAATTGAAGGGCGCGATTCACAACGCGCGCCGCCAAGTCATTCCCTTGAGCTATAGCTTTAAGCTCGCGTGCTTTTGCAAGTTCATCTGCATTGTTTTTTAACTTTTCTGCCAATTCAGGCTCCGGCAAATTAAACAACTTGGTTAATGAGATGTCTGGAACAAGTTTCGCTAAACGATCCGCTTCAGGCAATGGGAGATCCATCACACGTGCAGCGTCACGAATCGACGATTTTGCCGCCATTGTGCCATAGGTGATGATTTGTGCGACCTGATTCGCCCCGTATTTGTTGATTACCCAATCAATCACTCGGCCACGGCCTTCATCGTCAAAGTCGATGTCGATATCAGGCATGGATACTCGATCCGGATTCAAGAAACGCTCAAAGAGCAAGTCATAAGCAATGGGATCGACATTGGTGATACCTGTGCAATACGCCACAACAGACCCTGCTGCCGATCCACGCCCTGGTCCGACAGAAACGCCCATGTCACGTGCTGCATGACAAAAATCCTGTACTATCAAGAAATACCCTGGATACCCTGTTTTTTCAACTGTTGCCAACTCAAAATCAATGCGCTCACGAATTTCATCGGTAATTTCTTTGTAACGTTTTTTTGCTCCCTCATAGGTCAAGTGGCGCAAATAATTGTTTTCACCGCGCTTTGTACCATCAACATCTAAGGGGTCCTGAAACTCTTCTGGAATATCAAATGCGGGGAGTAAAACCTCGCGTGCGAGACCATATTGCTCACATTTGTCAATAATTTCTGAAATGTTCGCAATAGATTCCGGGAGATCCTGAAAGAGTTCCTTCATTTCTTCCTGAGATTTGAAATAATATTCATCATTATCCAAACCGTATCTGAATCCGCGACCTCGTCCTTTTGGCGTTGAGACCAATTCGTTGTCCTTCACGCACAACAACACATCATGTGCTTCCGCATCGGACTTATCCAGATAGAAGGTGTTGTTTGTAGCAATTGTTTTTACACCATTTTTGTGGGCAAGTTTTAATAAAGTGGTATTGACACGGTTTTCATTCTCCTGACCATGGCGCATAAGTTCGACGTAGAGGTCTTCACCAAATACATTTTTCCACCACACCAAGGCCTCTTCTGCTTGAGCTTCCCCCACATTGAGAATCAGATTTGGAACTTCCCCATATAAATTCCCAGTAAGCACAATAAGATGATCCTTGTGCGCTTCAATCACATTTTTATCTATTCTCGGCACGTAGTACATCCCTTTTGTGTAAGCGATGGATGCCATTTTAATCAAGTTGTGGTAGCCGGCTTTATTTTTAGCTAAAATCACCACTTGATAGCCATTGTCTTTCTGTGTTTTATCTAAATGATCGCGGCACACGAAAAACTCACAACCGATAATCGGCAAGATTTCTTTCTTCGTGTATTCTTCTCCTTTTTCTTCAGCCAAGGCACGCTCAACTTTGATTTTTTTATTGTGCGAAGCAACCTCTTTTTCAAAATGAAAAGCAGCCATCATATTTCCCGTATCCGTTAGGGCAACGGCAGGCATATTCAATTCTGACGCCTTGGCAACAAGACCTTTAATGTTCGTTGTTGACTGAAGGATTGAAAACTGAGTATGGTTGTGAAGATGTGCAAAAGGTACTTCCTCGAGATTGCCTACCTTATTCTCCGATGAAACAGTTGATTCCAGTGTCTTTTCAACTGCCGGTTTCAACTTTTCACTCTCCGCCTTGAGGTTCAAGTGACGCAAACCAATCAATGCAATAGGCGATGGATTTATTTCCTGGAATTGGGCAATGTACGCATCGTCTTGAGCTAAGTCAACTGTTGAAAAATGCCCACGACGGAGCAATTCCAAAAAGCATCGTGTGGTCGCTTCTACATCCGCAGTGGCGTTGTGCGCTTCCGCAAATGGTTGATTAAACAAGAATGCGTGAAGCTCAGTTAGTGTTGGCAATTTAAACTTCCCATAACGACCACCAGTGATTTTACACAACTCTGCCGTTCGCTCGGTACATGTATCCAAAACTGGCATCTCAAGCATTGGCGATTCAATACCACAGCGAATAAACTCACAGCCGAGGACATTGCGGTCAAAACCAACATTTTGTCCGACAACAAACTTCGATTTTGACAGCGCTTTATTGAAGGCATCCAGCACCACTGCAAGTGATTCACCATGCGTGCTTGCCAATTCAGTTGAGATCCCATGAATATTCTCCGCGTCATAAGGCACATCAAAACCTTCGGGACGAATTAAGAAATCCTTCTGTTCGACCAGGCGGCCCATGTCGTCATGAATTTGCCAAGCCAATTGAACGACGCGTGGCCAGTTGGATGTATCAGAAATTGGCGCCTTCCAATCTCTTGGAAGTCCTGTTGTCTCGGTGTCGAATATGATGTACATGAAAATCTGCAGTTAGCGACTAAATGTACGAATAAGGTCAAGAAATCTAACCTAAAAAATATCAACAGGCGGGAACTTTTGGACTTAAATAAACACTTTACTAACCCCTTAAAATAGAAATTCCGCCGTTCAACCGAAGCTGAAGGCGGAATTTAAATTTTGTGTAAGTGGCGAAAATTCGCCTTTTTGTATTAGTTGTTTGTTGGTGCTCCAGAGCTATTTACTGGCGCGCCACTTTCTGGTGCAGGAAGAACATTTCCTTTGATGCGAATCACTTTTGTTGGCTCATTCACAGCGTTTGATGTAATCGTTACGCTTTTGTTGATTGCTCCTGGACGCTTTGTGTCATATTTCACACTGATGGTTCCTTTTGCTCCTGGTGCAATTGGTTCTTTCGGCCACTCAGGAACTGTACATCCACATGAACCTTTCGCTGTAGAAATAATCAATGGTTCGTTACCTGTGTTTTTGAATTCAAACGTACATGTTCCATCAGCACCGTATTTCACAGTACCATAGTCGTGTGTGTCTTTTGAAAATTCGATTTTCGCTCCAGTTTCAATTTGAGCAACAGCTGTGTTCATCGCAACAGAAGCAACAAACAAGACTACGAGTGATAAAAGTGCTTTTTTCATGATTTTTTGTTTTTTTAGTTTCTTAACAGTTTCAAATATACTTCTGAGTTGAAGGCCTTAAAAATTTTTAACACATCATTAACAGGGAGGATTTACCGTGATGAAACCTCATTCATCTGAAAATCAATAAACTCCTCAAATGTTAAATCCAGGTGCCGCAAGCGAAACTTCAATCCTTCGCGTTTTTCACGGTCCATTTTTGGATTTTCTTTCAGCAACTTGGTGTAGTAATAACGAATTTTTGATGTGTCTCGTGGCTCAATGAATTCATAGGAACTACCCTGACTCTCAAGCACCATTGACCGATTGATGTAGTTCGGATATTTCTCCAATAACGTATCCGCGTACTGCACCGCGCGTGTCAAAATATTCAAACCTGCATACTTCATGTGCACTTTGTCCAAGCATTCTGCGGCATAAGCGTCTTCAGGATAGGCATGGTAATAGTCCAAGAGGCGGTTGATCAATTCAAAATGTGTGAGGTTAGGAATTGTTTTCGATTGAGGCAAATTGGCTTGTAAATCACGAATGGAATCTTCCATTTCTTTGATTCGACTTTTCAATTCAACACGGCTTCCATTTCCTTTTTTATCTTCGTTTAAACCTCCTCCACAGGCATACATTAGAGAAAGTGTAAACACAAACATGAACATTTTTATCCAACTTAACTGTTTCATCATCTGCCTTTTTTAATCAATGGAAATTTCATTTTATAGTCTACACGTACGTCTCCTCTAGAGATGTTTTGTAGTCGCTTCGTCAATAGACGTCGTTTTAATGGTGACAAATGATCTGTAAAGAGTATGCCATCCACGTGGTCATATTCATGCTGAATGATGCGTGCCGCATACCCATCATAGGTCTCTTCGTGGAAATTCCAATGCTCATCGTAATAGCTGATGTGGATTTTCTCTCTGCGAAATACCTCTTCACGAATTTTAGGAATGGACAAACATCCTTCAAAAAATCCCCATTCTTCCCCCTCTTCTTCTTCGATGACCGGATTGATAAAAACCTTTTTAAAATTCTCCATTCCCACTGCTTTCGCGTCAGGACCATCTTCACTGATGTCTTCTTCATCTTCAACGAATGGAGAACCATCCACCACAAACAAACGGATGGATTTCCCCAGTTGAGGCGCTGCTAATCCAACACCACTAGCGTCATACATTGTTTCGAACATGTTGTCAATCAACTCATTCAAACCTGGATACTCTTTATCGATCTCTTCTGCTTCCTTCTTCAGGACTGGATCTCCATAGGCTACAATAGGTAAGATCATGTCATTTGTTTAGGTTGCAAAATTACGCTCATTTAAAGGAAATGTAAAGCGAAAGGGAATCTAATTTCGTTGAATTAATGATTTTTGGCGGAAAGATAGGATTGAAGCACAATGGCTGCGCTGACTTTATCGATGTTTCCTTTCACTTGTCGGTCTTTTTTTCTCATCCCTCCGGCAATCATTGCCTGAACCGCCATTTTTGAGGTAAAACGCTCATCGATTAACACAACTGCCAATTCGGGAAACTTCGCCAAAAGGGCTTCATGCAACAAACGTACGTTCTCAGTAATGTGTGTATCGCTATTGTCCATCCGCTTTGGCTCTCCCAACACAATGGTGTCCACCGATTCTTTTGGAATAAATACTTCAAGATAAGCCATCAAACCTTGTGAATCAACTGTTTCATGTGGAAAGGCAAATAATTGAAGATCATCTGTGATGGCAATACCAGTCCGTTTTAATCCAAAATCTATCGCTATTGCTTTTCCCATTCCCCAAAGATACAAGCAATTTCAAATTCACTTCAATGTTTATCTTTGTAAAAAAACGCCATGAGATCCATTATCGAATCCGCTTGGGACAAGCGAAGCTTATTGCAACTACCAGAAACCATTGCTGCTATTGAAGCGGTCATTGAAGATCTCGACAAAGGATTGCTGCGAGTGGCAGAACCCAACGGAGAAGGTGGATGGATTGTAAACGAATGGGTCAAAAAGGCTGTAGTGATGTATTTCCCGATTCGAACGATGGAAACGATTGAGGTTGGTCCCTTCGAATTCCACGATAAAATGGCCTTGAAAAGAAACTATAAAGAACTTGGCGTTCGCGTTGTTCCTCATGCTATAGCCCGCTATGGCGCATACATCGCTCCGGGTGTTATTCTCATGCCTTCGTATGTAAATATTGGTGCTTATGTTGACAGCGGAACAATGGTTGACACATGGGCAACGGTAGGTTCATGCGCTCAGATTGGAAAAAATGTTCACCTCTCAGGAGGAGTTGGAATCGGCGGTGTTTTGGAACCGTTGCAAGCCTCTCCTGTAATCATCGAAGACGATGCTTTCATTGGTTCGAGATGCATTGTTGTTGAAGGCGTTCATGTCGGAAAGCAAGCCGTTCTTGGTGCAAATGTCGTTTTAACAAAATCGACCAAAATTATTGATGTCAGCGGGCCTAAACCTAGAGAACACAGAGGATTTGTCCCTGAACGCAGCGTCGTGATCCCAGGCAGTTATACTAAATCATTCCCTGCAGGGGACTTCCAAGTACCTTGTGCACTGATCATCGGAAAACGCAAAGAATCAACCGACATGAAGACTTCGTTGAATGACGCGCTAAGGGAGCACAATGTGGCGGTTTAATTACCAATGACTAATTACGAGTTACGAATTTGGTGGCTCCGCCTCAGCGGACACGTGAGGTACGCTAGCAGACTCGAAGCCACGAATGACTAATTACGAGTTATTCGCTCTAGTCTCGATCCCACTCTGATTTTACCGGGGTGCGATAGCAGACTCGAAGCCAATAATTTCAAGCATTCAAAAACTCGTAACTGATAACTCGTAACTCCAAGCTCGTCCATTTTCTTTCAAACTTCGGAGCTCAAAGAGCGAAGAAGTGTACTTTGTCCTTCAGCGAAGCGGTACTTTTCGGAGCATAGAACATGGAGCATGGATCTTAAGCAATTTACAAGCTTGAAGTCAATTGTCCATCAGCGCAGCGGTCCATTGTCTCTTGTCTTTGTCCAAAAAAAAATAACTTTTTTTAAAAATTTAACACCCTGTTTTAAACGCTTGTTTAAAATTGCTGATTAACTTTGCACCCTAATTGAATGAAATTGAAAACAGATTCTTCGACAGAGGACAAAATCAAAGAGGCGGCGAAACAAGTTTTCATAGCCAAAGGATTTTCGGGATGTACGTCTCGGGAAATTGCGAAGGCGGCCGGCATGAATGTGGCCTTGGTGAACTATTACTTCCGATCAAAAAGCGCCTTATTCAAAATCATTTTTGAAGCAGCGATGGGAGACTTTCTACTATCCATGCTCGAAGTATTCAACACCTCCCTCCCGCTTGAAGAAAAATTGCGCAACTACCTTGACCGAGAATATCAATTTTTGACCAAATATCCTGAGATACCAAGTTTCATCATCAATGAAATGGGTAGAAAAGATGGGGCTAATATTGACAATACAGCGGTATTCAAATGCATTGAGCACACGGGAATCTTTGAAGAATGCAAAATTGAACAGAAAGCAGGCCGCATGCGTGAAATCGATATCACGAGCATTACGCTTTTGATGATGTCCAATTGTCAATTCCCTTTCATGGGCGCTGCGGTAATCAAGCAGGTACATGGCATAAGCGACGAACAATACGAAAAACAACTTGTTCAACATAAACAAATAGTCACAGAAATGCTGATCGGATACTTATTTCCAAAAAGCCAAACAATTCTTCAAACCACAAAAAAATGAAACGACTAATTGCCGGAATCGCATTGATTTCAGCACTACCAGTGAGTGCACAGACACTGGACCTGGAAACCTGCCTTCGAATGGCCGACACCGCCAATCTGACATTGCGCAATGCGCGTCTTGACATCGCCATTACAGAAAAAAACCGCGACGCATACCTTGCCGCGCGATTGCCTCAAGTTTCTTTCACTGGAGATTACAAGTACAATGCGATTATTCCTGGTCAGGTAGTTCCGGCAGCATTTTTTGGTGGACCTCCAGGGTCATTTTCAACGGTGCAATTTGGAGTACCTTTTGTGTTGAGTAACAATGTGCAACTTACACAGATTCTATTCAACACACAGTTGAATTATGGATTGGCAGCACTGCGTGTGAACAACCAGATTGTGGACATTCAATTGCGCTTGACAGAACAAGAGGTGCGTCACCAAATTGCAAGTACATTTTTCAATCTTCAAGCGGTGAATCGACAACTGACCTATGTATCTGGAAACATCAGCAACATGGACAAATTGATTCGCAACATGCAAGCGATGGTTGCCCAACAAATGATGCTTCAAACGGATGTTGACAAGTTAACCATCAACCGTTTGAGTCTTCAAAATACGGAGCAAACATTGAAAGCGACGAAATCACAATTGGAAGGATTACTCCGCATTTTAGTTGGAATGAATGCAGATGCCCCAATACATCTTGCTCCTGATTCACTTGTAGAAAAATCTATACTTGTAGAACTTAGCGAAGCCAGATATCCTGAACTCGAACTCATCAAAACACAACAAATGATGAACAATGAGGAGCGCAAAGGAAACAACATGTCCTACCTACCAAACCTTTCTTTTTACGGCACCTACAACTACAGTGTCAATATGAAGCCACAGGACAATTACCGTGTAGGAATCGAAGGTGCATTTTTAGGGCTTCGATTGGACTGGAAGTTATTTGACGGGCTAGAAAAAGTGCACAAGCAAACTGCCAATAAATTGACTGCGGAAAAATTGACCAATCAATTGGCGCTTACTCAACTTCAATTGGAATTGCGCACATCAAATGCCCTAAAGCAAATTGATATTCAATCGAATTCACTTAAAATCGCTCAAGAGCAATTGAAACTTGCAGAAAACATCTACAACCAGACTTCTGCAAAATTTGAACAAGGTGTAGCCAGTTCAAACGACCTCATCA
>CAIQQH010000046.1 GCA_903873915.1 uncultured Flavobacteriia bacterium
AAAAACCACATTTTTATAAGCCGCACGGGCATCTCCTTCCTGAAGGTTGCAAACATCAAGAACGAGCGATTGCTCATTCATTTGACGTTGGTAGGTTTGAGAAGGGTCAATTTCGCGTTGAATTCCAGGAGGAATTTCATATTTAATGGGGCTACGTTGGTCGTTTTCTTCCACGTTCACAGCTCCGATATTGAATGATGTCAGGTTTGGATCCACTTGGATACTTTCTCCTGGTGTTGTCAAGTCTTCTTTATATCTTCTCCATTCACCTCGAATCAATTCAAGACGTGCGAAGCGAAGCACTACCTCCTCGTCGAAGTCTTTCAAGAACATGCGCATGAAACGAATGGAACGGAAATCGGTGATTCCATTTACTTTGCGCTCGAAGTCGCGAATAGGAATTTTGAATTGGTACCAGCGTTCTTCTTTCGTACCATTTTGATAGACTTGAACATTCGTTATGTAATTTTTTCCAACAGCCATGTCGTTTTGACGCATACTGACACGGTATTGGAAATAGCTCTCCGACTCTGCAAGGTTGTTGTCTTGGTTGATGTCCTCCAAGTCGGGCATGTTGGTGCCTTGTGTTGGATAGCCATCCACATTTGCTGTATCAGACATTTCGGTTGTAGGCGAATTGCCCTCCATACCGTTGTATTTTTTATACCTCTTTAAGATATTCAAGGAATCCGCGTCGTAATTGTCGTCGCGGTAGAAATTGTAGTCATCACCTGATGGGTCATTGATCATGCGTGATTTCGTGGCAGGATCTAAATTGGGATTGTTTTGTACCCATGTGACATAGTTCTTGAAGGCGACTCTCTCTTGTACGTTATTCCATCCATCCAATCCAATATCTTGATTCAAACGGTTATTAGGGTCGGTATCGAATGCATTTACTACGACTTGCTGCGTGGATACGCGTGCCCAAGCAGTTGTGTCTATGTTGTCGTTCACAGAAACGCCAGTCGGCGGCAAGCCATTTTCAAAGCTTTTACGTGAATCTGCCAGGACATCTTCTGATATATTACCTAGGTTAAAATAAAGGTCACCACCGGTATGGTTGTTATCAGGGTCGGCATCTTCATTGTACGGGTCGAGTACCCAGAATTGAATAAATTCAACATTGGTTAATTCGAAATCGTTTGTCGACAAAGACCGCATGATTCCGCCCCAGCGGTTTTCTGGGTTAGAGAAGGTACCATCTGGTAAAATAGCATTGGTTGTGTCGTAGTTGTACATCCCGCGCTCTTTCGGGTAGTAGGCAAGTTCAAGGATTGGGACGTTTGTAATTGAACCGTACTGTTGCTGAAGGTTCGGGAAGATGTCTTTTTGATTCACAAGGCGCATACGACTATCCGACAACATGGCAGGATTGTCTTTAATGTGTTGTGGTGTCAATGAATTGTTTTGGTAGAACAATGGATCGATGAGGTACCACGATGTATGCGCGCGTTTGTACCCGGCAGAAAGGTTTTTGTTTTGTCCTTCCGGGAATAGATCGGGTTGACCTTGGGGCGTAGAGGCGAGTCTCCAGGCCGTTGATGCCCGCAAGTCAATGGCACTTTGTGATCCCTCGAAATCATCAATGTAAGAGGTTCCATCTTTGTTGATGACCCTTGGTTGACCGGGAATGAGGTGTGCAAACTCGCCTGAAAACGAAAGTGTTGATTTCTGCGTTGTTGAGATGACGGGTAAAAGGTCAATCATTTTGGTTAAAAAAGGCAGTTCTGTTTTCACCGCCAAATCGAGTCCTATGATATTGTTTTTGAAAGGCTCACTACCAAAATCTACTTTTTGTGTTACCGGACGTTCCGTCATCCGCATCCATGTCGCGCCAATGTTGAAATTTTCATTGAAGCGGTAGTTGTAGTGCATCCCCATCATCGCCCTGGCTTGGAAGCCAAAGACAGAATTGCTCTCAATGGAAATTTTAATGGGTGTATTGGATTCAAGAATCCCGCTGTTTAGGATTTTTACTCTTCCAAGGTTATAATCCACGGTATAATCAACACCCTCTGTCAATTTGATTCCACCTGCTGTTACTGTCACGGCTCCTTGGGGTACATTGAGCGTATTCAGTGGAATATCCGAAGTTACTGAAGATTGGTATTCACCCCTAAAGGTGAAACGGTTTTTGCTTGGAATCTGCTGTGCGGCAGTTTTTGTGGAGTCATACAACTCGGTGAATGACACTTTGTCCACGATAACTTGAGGTATATTCGCAGCTTCAAGTTTTGCTTTTAATGTTGTTCCAAAAGGCTCTACAGTAGAAAAATAGACGCGTCCATTTCGGGTGTTTATTGTCCCTCCATTATCAGCTTTGTTTCCGGTGAAGTTGATCGGCACATAATCGAAAACACCATCAGAAAAGGGTTGCTGGTTTTGATTCAGCTTATCCATTTCCAAAAGCGTAACCAACTGCTTGTCATCGACCCCATCCAACGGAAAGAAGGGCACGAGCAAGGAGGTTTCTGGGTTGTTGTAGAGGAGGTCGATTTTAAAACCTGTTTGATCTACTTGATATGCACCTATGGAGTATACGTTCTTCATCATCAAGTCCCATACTTTGTTGTGTGGATTCGTGATGGTCGGCTTTATCAATTTAAGGATGAGCGCTTGTTGTCCAGCGACACCGTCTGTAGAGAATTCTCCCACCTGATAGGTTTCCCCGCGGTAGGTATATTCGTAAGCCACAGCCAATACCTCATCGTTGTTTAATGGAAGGTTCAAGGAGATATAACCCAACAAGGCGTTGTAAGAGAATTCTTGCTCGGTTAGTTTTCGTGCATTTTCCACTTTTTCAAAGTGAACAGCTTGTTGGAAAGGACCAGGGGAGGTGACTTGGGAGTTGAGGGCGGGAACCGCATTGGAGAAGCTACGCACCAATGGCTGGTTTGAAGCCCATGCATAAAGCCCGTTCGCCTCGTTGTCTGGAATGTCATTCGGGCCAAATCCACCTGGACTTCCTTGGCAATTGCTTTGTTTTCCTTCTCCCAAATCGGCAAAGGCAACCACATTACGGGTGTTTTCAATGCTATTTGTGCGATTCGTCAACCATACCTCGATCCGGGTAATGGCCATGGTTGAATTCACAATCGGCAAGGTGGACATCGCCTCGTCATAGTGATCATGATGGAATAAGTTCACAAAGTAGTGACGATTGGCTTCGTAGTTGTCGGCGCTTAGTTCAAACTTCTGAACTTGGGACTTCCCAGTAATATTGATTTCCTGACGCTTACCCTTGGATGAAGCTGCAATCAAATCGATGGTCGATCTCCCAAATTTCAATTTTGTCTTTGCTCCAAAGAGCGTTTGAGACCCTTGAATCAATGATGTGGGTAACTGCATAGCCACATTTCCCAATTCAATTTTTTGCATGATTTGGTCTTCGTCACCCGTATATTCTAGTTTGGACACATTGTCAAAATCGAATGCTGCTTGTGTATTGTAGCTTGTACCAATCTTTAGTTTTGTTCCAATTTGACCCACTAAATTCAGCTGAATCTGCTGCTGGAAGTCAAAGCGCGTAATGTGACGCTGCTTCATGGGTAAAATGGGATTGTCGTAGCGCGATGAATTCACACCAAAAGAGAGTTCAACACTTCCTTGCGGACGAATGGTGATTTGATCTGAACCGAAGAAATTTTCAAAAGCCTTGCTTCCAATTTTAATTGGAAACTCCATGGGCTGACTCTTTGCTGTTTGCTGGTCGATTTTATCCTTCCAGTTATCGCGAAGAGCCTTTTGACGCTCGTATTCCAGGTATTCCTCCAAGGTCATCATGGATGGATTCCTGTAATTTAAATCAGTACCAATCGTTTCCTTGAAGATATATGTTCCCGTTATCGGGTCGTAAACAATGGTTTGTTTCACTGAACTTGGATCGCCGAGGTCAAAACTTTGAGGTGTTGTTTGGGTTGGATCGATGTTGTTTTGAATAGGAAATGGCAGGGTATCCTGCGCAAACAGCTTACCCGAAACCATAAATGCCGCAAAAACTACCATCGAAATCGATGTAGTAGCAAGGTATTTAAACAGTAAGTGAATCCTCTTTTTCAACTTATAATAATTTCAGCGCTTCTTTGATTAATTGTTCCACAGACTCTTCTCCAGTCGAAAGTTTATCGAGTACCTTGTCTGCTGCTTTTTTGTCAAAACCCAAAGAAACAAGCGCATTTAACGCGTCAAATCGGTTTGTATTGCTTTGACTGAACATATTTTCAGTCGAAAATGTCATTTTTAACATTTTATCCTTGAGGTCAATAATTACGCGTTGGGCAGTTTTTGCTCCAATTCCTTTTATGCCTTGAATGGTGCGCACATCTTCCGATTGTATGGCATGTGCAATCTCATCAGGAACCATAGAAGACAGCATAATCATTGCAGTGTTGGGACCAATTCCTGAAACAGAAATGAGGTGGTTGAACATCTCACGTTCTTCTTTCGAAGAAAAACCATACAATATGTGGGCATCTTCACGAACGATGAGTTTGGTAAAGACACGAACGGCTTCGTCCGATCCTAAGGTAGTGAAGGTATTAAGAGAGATTTTCACTTCATACCCAACCCCTCCACAATCGATTACGAGATCGGTAGGATTTTTTTCAATGAGGCGTCCGCTTATTTGTCCAATCATAGTTATTTATTTTGAGCGTCAACAACAGCAACCTTCACCATATTGATGATTTCCCGAACACTTGATCCCAGTTGCAGGATGTGAACCGATTTTTTCAAGCCAACTAGCACTGGACCAATGGCATCCCCTTCAATCATTTCTTGCAAGACTTTGTAGGTAATATTTCCGGCTGAAAGATTAGGGAAAATCAATGTGTTTACCTGCTTATTTGCCAAGTGAGAGAATGCAAATTTCTCCATCAATAGATCATTGTTCAAGGCGAAATTTGCTTGAATTTCACCGTCAACAACTAAGCTTGGGTATTTTTCGTGCAAGATCTCTACTGCCTTTGACATTTTTTCCGCGTCAGGTCCAATGGAAGAGCCAAAATTGCTATAGCTCAGCAATGCAATGCGCGGGTTTACCTTAAATTTTCGAATTGTCTTGGCGACATTGGCTGTAATTTCAGCGATTTGTTCGGCTGTAGGATTGAGGTTTATGGTGGTATCGGCCAAGAATAGGGGACCACGCTTCGTGTTCAGAATGTACAATCCAGCGACTGTATTCACATCTTTTTCAAGCCCAATTGTTTGCAGTACTGGTCTCACACTATTTCTATAGCTACGTGTTAAACCTGAAATCATGGCATCTGCATCGCCCATTTCCACCATCATCGCACCGAAGTGATTGCGTTCACGCATAATTTGCACAGATTCAAATTCCGTAAATCCTTTGCGTTTACGTTTTTCAAAGAAGGCGTGACCATAGGCCGCGCGACGCTCGTCCTCCTCCTCGGATTTCGGATCGATGATGATGACATCTGGCATTTCAATCGCATATTCTTCGATGAGCGCTTCAATTTTACTGCGTTTTCCAAGCAGTATTGGAAAGGCAACACCCTCTTCCATAGCCGTTTGAGCGGCCTTAAGTATTTTTATATTGTCTGCTTCAGCAAATACCACGCGCTTGGGATTCTCTTGCGCTTTGGATGTGATGTTGCGAACAAGCTTATTGTCAAGACCTAAGCGGTTTTTGAGCTGCATCTCATAAGCATCCCAATCGGTGATCGGATTTTTCGCGACACCTGAGTCCATGGCCGCTTTCGCTACTGCGGGTGCTACGTAGTAAATCAGTCGTGGGTCCAAAGGTTTAGGGATGATTTGCTCGCGGCCGAACATGATGTTCTTTTCGCCATACGCTTCGATCACCTCCTCTGGAATGGTTTCCTTTGCAAGTGAGGCAATGGCTTTTACCGCTGCCAATTTCATTTCTTCGTTGATCGTTGTTGCACGCACATCGAGTGCACCTCGGAAAATGAAGGGGAACCCGAGGACATTGTTCACTTGGTTCGGGTGATCTGAACGCCCAGTGGCCATGATGATGTCTTTGCGAACAGATGTCGCGTCTTTATAGGAGATTTCAGGTTCAGGATTCGCCAATGCAAACACAATGGGGTCTTTTGCCATCACCTTGATCATGTCTTTATTGATTAGGCCACCGCGAGAAAGCCCGAGGAATACATCAGCTTTGTTGAATGCTGAAATGAGGTCAATTGATTTTTTGTGAGAAGAGAATAAAACTTTCGTTTGATCGAGATCAGTTCGTTCTTGACAAATTAAACCTTTGGAGTCAAACATAAAGATATTCTCAAGTTTTGCGCCAAGGGAATGGTAAAGCTTCGCACACGAAAGGGCCGATGCTCCCGCACCTGAGACCACGATTTTAACGTTTTCAATTTTCTTCTTTGCCAATTCAAGGGCATTGAGAAGAGCGGCCGATGTAATAATGGCTGTTCCATGCTGGTCGTCATGCATCACTGGAATGTCGAGTTCTTCCTTCAGGCGACGTTCAATTTCAAACGCTTCGGGTGCTTTTATGTCTTCCAGGTTGATTCCTCCAAAAGTCGGCGCAATGGCTTTCACAGTTTGAATGAACAACTCAGGGTCGCTTGCGTCTACTTCGATATCGAACACATCGATGTCGGCAAAAATCTTGAACAACAAGCCTTTTCCTTCCATCACGGGTTTTGACGCTTCAGGGCCGATATTGCCCAATCCTAGAACGGCTGTACCGTTTGATATGACCGCAACGAGGTTTCCTTTGCTGGTGTATTTATAGACGTCTTCCTTATTCTCAGCAATTTTTAGGCAGGGCTCAGCAACACCTGGAGAATAGGCCAGTGAAAGGTCTCGTTGAGAAGAATATGGTTTTGTAGGAACTACTTCTATCTTTCCCGGTTTGCCCGATGAGTGATAGTCTAGAGCTTCCTGTTTACGTATTTTCGACATGCATGTTTCTTAGGGCTGTAAAGATAAGAAAATGCTGCGAAATAAGGCATCGAACTATAGGGCATAAAAAAACCCGGACCTAAGCCCGGGTTTCTCGAAATATTGATTTCAATTATTTGATCACCACATTTTTAGTCGTTGTGATGCCGTTAGAAACAACTGTTACGATGTAGCTTCCTTTTGCCATGTCAGCAACAGGGAAAGTAACCGTAGAAGTTCCGTTCAATGATTGAAGTGTTTTCGTTGTAATTACACGTCCTTGAAGGTCAAGGATAGAAACTTTGTAATCAGCGTTTGTTGCTTCGAAAGAAACATTCAACTCGTCAGATGCCGGGTTAGGGTAAACTGACAATGTAGAAGCAAGTTCTTCGTTAAGACCAGCCACAGCATTGATTTCGAACGCATCCATCATCAATGTTCCAGCAGGGAAGCTTGTAACACCTGCGATAGCAGTACCGTTCACGAAGATCTCAACAGATCCGTCGCCGTATCCGCTGTCAAATCCATCACCGTAAGCATCGTATACTTCTAAACGGTAGCAGTCATTCACCAAGTTTGTAACAACATCTGTTTGAACGATTGTACCTGCAGCAGCAGCATCAGCACCATAAGATGGGCTTGTGTAGGCTACTTGTCCGTTGCTACGGAAGATTTTCCAAGAAGTCTCAGACTTGTATTGGTCAGTGCTAACCTTCACAGTAACACTGTTGTTCGCACCTGTGTTCGCGCGAGACAATGTTTTAGTGATCGTGTTGTTTGCTGTATTTTGGTCAGCAGACGTGATAGAGATTGTAATGTTGTGTGAAGATGTTGGTGTAAACTGACCAATTGTTACATCTTGGTATCCGTATGTTGCCAAGTTTCCAGACCAGTTGTACTGTACGATTTGTGTAGCACCTTCAGTTGCAGTAATTGTACAAGCTGTCATTGGAGATGTTCCGTTGTTTTGCAAACGAACGATCAAATCAATAGCAGAGCAAGACTTCTCTTTTCCTTGGTAAGAAAGCATTGCGGGGTCATTTGTTTGAGACGCTGCTGGTGGACAAGAACCTACTGTTGAGTAAAGTGCAGCAGCAGCGAGCTGACCAACTTCAGTAACTGTTCTGTTTGGACAAATCTTGTAGATTGTTGGGAAGTATCCGATGTTGTAATCATTGTTGATTTGAGTCGCTGAAGCCGAAGCTGGATTTGCCATAGGGAAAGGAATCTCGCCTGCACCTCCTGGATTGATCCAGTTTACAGTACCTGCAAGGCTTCCAGAACCAGTCAACATTGTTGCATCCGCAGTTGTTCCATCACCTTCTACCCAAATAACCATTACATTATCTGTAGTTGATGCAGAAACGCCTGGGAACCCAGCGGGGCCATGTGCAGTGTACAATGCATCCAAAGCACCACCGTTATGGTAGTTCCAACATGGTCCACACCACGTAGCAGAAACATCCATAAATACAGTATAACCCGCATCTAGATAGTCATACAAACGGTATGTACCATTGTTGTTCAAACCTTGAGAAGCTAAGGCAGTTTGGTAAGCAGTCACAGTGTAATCTGGAGCGATGCTTCCAGCAGCCAACTGCGCTGTCGACGTGTTCATTGCCGCAATGCTGGAAATTGCAAGGGCAGAGAGTAATAGTTTTTTCATTCTTTGAATTTTTTTTGGTTTAGACAATGTTAACTTTGTTCAGCTAACGCGTTCGAATTTACAGCAAATTTTTATTCTAATCATTTTTTCATCACAATATTTATCTCAAAAACCAAAATTTCACCATGAAAAAGCTCATTATTTTTAGCGGTTCGGGCATGAGTGCCGAGAGTGGCATCAGCACATTTCGCGATAGCGGTGGACTTTGGGAACAATATAGAATCGAAGAAGTGGCCACTCCACAGGCATGGAAGAGCGACCCTGTTATGGTACAAGAATTTTACAACCTACGCCGCAAGCAAATTCTCGGATGTGAACCCAATAATGCACATGTGTTGATCGCACAACTCGAAGAAAAGTTCGACGTGACGGTGATCACACAAAATATCGATGACCTTCACGAGCGCGCTGGATCAGCCGATGTGCTGCACTTGCACGGAAATATTCGCCAGTCTAAAAGTTCAGGTCCAAATCAAGAAAAGGCCTATTTTCCCATTGATGGCTGGGAGCTCAAGAATACCGACCTGTGCCCGGATGGCTTTGTGTTGCGGCCTCATGTGGTATGGTTCGGGGAGGAGGTGCCAATGTACGATGTGGCCATGCAGCACATTGCAGAAGCAGATATTCTTGTGGTCATTGGAACTTCACTTCAAGTTTACCCGGCTGCAGGATTGATTCACTATGCGCTCAACGCCGAAACACGTTACCTCATTGATCCAAATGCAGGAGAACTAAATGTGCCAAAATCCTTCAAGGTCATTCCAATGAATGCCGTGGAGGGGATGAAGAAATTGATGGAAGAATTGAGTTAGAAGCTTATTTTTTCTTAAGCTGCTCTTTCACAAAAAGTTCGAGTGCTGCAGTCATCGAAGGGGCATTGGGCATTGGGGCGTGCACATCCAAACGCAAGTTGTGCTTCGCAACCGCGCTTGCTGTGGTTGGACCAAATGCTGCGATGTTCGTATCGTTTTGCTTGAAATCCGGAAAATTCTTGAAGAGAGATTCGATTCCACCAGGGCTAAAAAAAACGAGCATGTCGTAATACACATTTTCCAAGTCAGACAAATCAGAAGCCACTGTCCGGTATAAAATAGCCTTGGAGAAATTCATTTTGTGCGCCTCTAAAGTAAGCGGAATGGTGTCGCGCAAAATGTCGGTACACGGCAAGAGAAAACGTTCTCCCTTGTGCTTTTTCATGACATCTACGAGTTCTTCTATGGTTTGTTTTCCAAAGAAAATTTTCCGTTTTCGGTAGGTCACATATTTTTGAAGGTACAGGGCAACGGCTTCTGAAATGCAAAAATACTTCATGGTGTCGGGTACCTCAAAACGGACCTCTTCGGCGATTCGAAAGAAATGATCAATCGCGTTTTTAGAGGTGAGAATAATGGCAGAATGCTCAGCAATCGTTACCTTCTGCTGGCGAAATTCCTGCGCTCCGATTCCTTCGACACGAATGAACGGTCGGAAGTCTATTTTTAACTTATATTTCTCTGCCAAGTCGAAATAAGGTGACTTATCTCCTTCTGGTTTGGGCTGAGAAACTAGTATCGTCTTAATCGCCAATGTTCAACAACTTAAGTTAGACTCAAATCAATGGTAGAAAATTCAATTGAACGCAGTAGTAAGCTACAATCAAAGGAAGAATTTCAAGCGTGCAAATATATAAAAATATATAATACCACGCGACACCTCGATTCAATACGAGAATGCTGCTTTTGGTGATTCGTTGAAGTACTCGGGCACCGATGAGGGCACAAAAAATCACCAAGCAAATGAAATTTAGCGTAGGATTCATGATCCATATTAATGCAAGGACAGACAAGGGCAATCCAATGAACTCAAACCCGACCCATGAGGTTTGAAATGCAGGCTCTATGGTTTTTCCCTCTCCTGTAATGAAACTTGTCGTGGCCAAGCCAACTATTTCAAATAGGGTGAATCCAAGAGGAAGAATACTGGCGAAAAGAAAGGAAGTGTTTGAGTCTAGACCAACAGTTCGATTCAGCCCTAAAAAGACGCAAATGAAGCAGGCAATCAAATAGTTGAGTAGCAAAAGAATGGAGCTTAGTGAGATGATGCGCATATTCTCTTTTAAAAGCTGGTGTACTGATCCAACAGAGAAAAAGGCATTGATCACCGTGCCAATGGCCTTGTAGTTTGAAATCCGTGCGATAGCAATGAGGATGAGTGAAACTGCAAATAAGCCACTTAAAAACAAGGTGCGGTTTTCTGCCCGGGGCACCAATGTGTCGGGAATCGCTCTAGTGTCGTTCAAAAGGATCAGTAGGTTCATCATCTTATCGAGTGAATGGCACAAAGTTAAGAAGAGGACGATAGTTTCTGCACCTTAATCTGAATTATAATTAAATTTGTACCCAAACGAAAAAATAGCCAAATGAGAACAGACCTGTATGTCCACCCGGACTACTACAACATGGATGACCTGTTAACAGATGAACACAAACTTGTGCGCGATGCGGCAAGAGCTTGGGTAAAGAAGGAGGTTTCGCCCATCATCGATGAGCATTACGAGAACGCGACATTCCCGAATCACCTCTTGAAAGGACTTGGAGAAATTGGTGCGTTTGGGCCTTATATTCCTGAAGAGTATGGAGGAGCAGGATTGGATCATATATCTTACGGTTTGATCATGCAAGAGCTTGAGCGTAGCGATTCTGGACTTCGTTCTACGGCTTCTGTGCAATCGTCTCTCGTGATGTATCCGATTTGGAAGTACGGTTCTGAGGAACAACGACAAAAATATTTACCAAAATTGGCAACTGGTGAAATGATGGGTTGCTTCGGTTTGTCCGAGCCAGATCATGGATCAAATCCAGGTGGAATGACAACCCATTTCAAAGATGCGGGTGACCATGTCATCTTGAATGGTGCTAAAATGTGGATTTCGAACTCTCCTTTCGCAGATATCGCGGTGGTTTGGGCGAAGGACGAGACAGGACGCATTCACGGTTTGTTGGTTGAACGTGGAATGGAAGGATTTTCTACACCAGAGATACATGGGAAGTTGTCCTTGCGTGCCTCCGCTACTGGTGAATTAATTTTTGTAGATGTGAAAGTACCGAAGGCAAACATCTTGCCCGGTCGTTCGGGTCTTGGCGCTCCACTGAGCTGTTTGGATTCAGCTCGTTTTGGGATTGCGTGGGGTGCAATTGGTGCAGCGATGGATTGCTACGATCAAGCATTGCGCTACTCAAAAGAACGCACACAATTTGGAGTTCCAATCGGTTCATTCCAGTTGATCCAGAAGAAATTGGCGGAAATGATCACAGAAATCACGAAAGCTCAGTTGTTGACGCTGCGTCTTGGACAATTGAGAAATGAAGGGCGTGCAACATCGGCTCAAATTTCCATGGCAAAGCGAAACAATGTTGAAATTGCATTGAACATTGCGCGCGAAGCACGCCAAATTCATGGCGGAATGGGGATTACGAGTGAGTATTCTATCATGCGCCACATGGCGAACTTAGAATCAGTGGTTACTTATGAAGGCACACATGATATTCACCTCTTGATTACAGGGATGGATGTGACGGGAATTCCAGCATTTACGCGTGAAATGCCAGACTTCATATAATATTCTAGTGAATATAGAAAACCACCTTTCGGGGTGGTTTTTTTATGCAATACACCTTCGGAAAGTACGTTTGGTGTTCAGTTTAAAAATCAAATTCAAGGAAACATGGCCGATTTCCAATGTGTTGCAGGGACCTATTCCAGCCATTCAATGCTTATCCGAACCCTTGTGCTGAGATCTTGACTATAAAATACAAACGATGGAGATTCAATCACAATGATTGACCTTTTCGGCAGAATCGTTTATTCAACAATAGCGGAAAATCCAGAAACGAACATTGATGCAACAGTCATTTTCAATGGCACTTACATACTCAAGACCGAAGATCGATATCAAACCATCCAAATACAACATTAGGCGTGTTGCGCTTCACGAATATCTTTAATGTTCAACTGCAGTGTTTCCTTGCCATTCCACGCATTGATTTCCAAAGTAAAGGCGATATCATAAGGCATGCCGTGCGTGATGAGTGCAACTTTATCGGCCATGTTGAAGGCAATGGCATCGATGGCAATGTCGTATTGTGGCTGAGTTACTAAGAGCTTGAGGTGAGCATCTTTCAGTATGCGAAAATCTCGGGAGTAAACATTGCGCGCCATAAAAATTGGGGTCATATTTCCCGGTCCATGGGGTTCAAATCCCGCCAAATCGCGTTTGAGTTGTGGCACCATCGTTCTGTTTTCTGTTTTGGAGAAAATTTGATTGAATTCCACCTCCAGGTCGATCTTGACCGTGGGAAATTCATCTTCAGCTGAAATGGTATCTTTAACTACGGACTCAAATTTTTCCATAAATGGTTTGACATTCTCCAAGGGCATGGTCATCCCTGCTGCATGTCGGTGACCACCAAATTGTTCGAGGTGTTCAGCACATTGGCACAAGGCGCCATATAGGTCAAAGTCATTTACTGTGCGCGCTGAACCTGTGGCCTTTCCATTTGATTCCGTCAAAACGATGGTCGGTCGGAATCGTTTTTCAATGAGGCGAGAGGCAACGATCCCAACAACGCCTTTGTGCCAATCAGGCCGAAAAACAACAGTAGATTTTTTCACTTCGTAGGCTGGATGCTTTTCCATGACATCAATGGCTTCTGCGGTGATGCTCTTGTCGAGTGCCTTGCGGTTTTGATTGTCTTGGTCAATTTCCCTTGCCAAGGATTGGATCGCGGCCAAATTTTCAGAGATCATCAATTCAACCGCGATGCGTCCGCTTCGAAGTCGACCTGCGGCGTTAATGCGCGGAGCTATAATAAACACCACATCGGTGAGCGTCAGTGGAAATTCCTTTTTCGCTACGATCAGCAATTCGCGAAAGGCCAAGCGTGGACGAGTATTGAGTTGTTTTAGTCCGTGTGCACATAAAATGCGATTCTCCCCTGTAATCGCCACAATGTCGGCGCCAATGCTGATGGCCAATAGATCAAGGTTTTCCAATAAATCGCTCATCGGCCACTCGTTTCGAATTGACAGACCTTGAAGCAATTTAAAGCCAACCCCACAGCCGGAAAGTTCTTTGTAAGGATAGGGACAATCTGCGCGTTTGGGATCGAGAACCAAGCAATTTGGTAGTTCATCGCCTGGCTGGTGGTGGTCGCACACAATGAAATCAACGCTTTTTTCTTTGGCATAAGCGACATGAGCAACAGAACGGATTCCACAGTCCAAAGAAATAATGAGTGAAAAGTCATTCTCAGCAGCAAAGTCAATTCCGATGAAACTCACCCCATATCCTTCGGCATAGCGGTCGGGGATATAAAAATCGACCTTGTCATAGTGTTTTTTCAGCTGCGTGTACATCAATGCTACGGCTGTTGTACCGTCTACATCGTAATCCCCAAAGAGTAGAATTTTCTCTCCATTCTCCATCGCTTGATTCACCCGATTAACTGCTTCACCGAGGTCCTTCATCAGAAACGGATCGTGCAAGCCCTTCAAATCGGGATTAAAGAAGGCATTGGCTTCCATTGGACTCTCAATCCCACGCTGCATCAAGAGTTTTGACACCACACAATCTGGTTTGAATGCAGGATTTGGTGCAGGGAGAGGTTTTGTGAGCCATCTTTTTTCCATGAGATATTTGTAAAGAATTAAGAATTAAGAATTAAGAATTAAGAATTAAGAATTACTGTTGTCCGATAAAAATTTTCTGCTCTTCTTGAAACCATTGAAATCATTGGTTTTAAGAAGTGATTTTGAAGTAAGGGGGTGGTTTTTATTTTATGTGATTTTATCATTTTGGATTTAAGTTGTTTGACCCCTATGGGGTCATGGGATTTTCGGGAAGGCTTGTGGTTACAAAGGTTCGACCCCGATGGGGTCCATAAACCAGAGTAATAGCGATTAGAAAAAACATGAAGGTGGATTTAGTCGGACAACAATGATTAAGAATTACGAATTTTGTGATTTAAGTATTTGCAAACGAAGTATGATCAAGTCTTATAGCGCAGCGGGTCTTATGTCTTTAATTCCGCATTTGCGGAAGGGTCTTCCGTCTACATTACCGTCCATCGCCATCAAGCAAGTTCCCCAATCCTCCAAGTATGCTGCCTTCTTCTTTTCGAGAGCCGGTGCCGTAAGACAAGATCCGTGAAGCCAAGCGTGAAATCGGCAAGGTTTGCAACCACACTTCACCTGGTCCGCGCAAGGTGGCGAAGAACAATCCTTCACCGCCAAAGATGGTGTTTTTGATGCCGCCGACAAACTGAATGTCGTAGTCAATTTCTTGGGTATAGGCGACAATACATCCGGTGTCGACACGCAAAACTTCGCCAGGCTTCAAGGTGCGTTTCATGATATGTCCTCCAGCATGACAAAAGGCCATTCCGTCGCCTTCCAATTTTTGCATGATGAATCCTTCACCTCCGAATAAACCTGTGCCTAGTTTGCGTTGAAACTCGATTCCAATCGCAACGCCTTTTGCTGCACACAAGAATGAATCTTTCTGGCAGATCAGTTTTCCATTGTATTGAGATAGGTCAATTGGAATAATTTTTCCAGGATAAGGCGATGCGAAAGCCACGCGCGCCTTGCCCGTTCCGTTGTGCGTAAACGCGGTCATGAACAAGCTTTCACCCGTGAGCAATCGTTTACCTGCCCCCCACAATTTACCCATGAATCCAGCACTTTGCTGTTGTTGTGATCCATCGCCAAAGATGGTTTCCATAGCAATGCCATCATCCATATACATAAATGATCCCGACTCAGCAATGGCTGTTTCTTGCGGATCGAGCTCGATTTCAACCATTTGCATTTCTTCACCATGAATGAAGTAATCGATTTCGTGATTTGTTCTCATATTTCTTTGTTTTAAACAGTTATTTCATACAAAATTAGCGATTCAATCCCTCATTTTTGCGGCTTGCCACAAGCGAAGTTCTTCGTAGCTCACGTCATCACCTAGGCGCTCTTTCAATGGGGTAAGGGATGTGCCTGAATATTCACCGATGAGGTCGTCCAGTTCGTCAATGCGGTCCTGATGCAACACCTCTTCGATGGACAATTTATCCTCTTTGATCAATACCGCACAATGGCCAAGAATTGTTTTAACCGATAGACTTCGCTCCTTTGCCACCTGATCCGGATCAAGCCCCTCATGCAACAGTTCCAAGGTTTGTTCATAGGTGCTTTTCTTCTCTTTCTTTTCGCTTGTTTTTTTCGATTTGAGGGGTTTAATAATATCTTCAACAACATCATCGTCCATGTCCAAGAGCGATCGGTTGTTTTGCGCTTCTTGGCGAACAATGGCTAGTTTGGCGTTCTTATAGTTTCGGATTTCATCGTTCCAAACGACCTCCTTGGTGATGTCTTTTCCGGCATGTAGCGCTTCGGTGAGTAGCCTGATTTTCTTGATTTTTAACACGGTTGATGTCAACAATTCATCCAATTCGCCCAGTTCTTCAGCGTACGTTTTTGTTTTACGAACACGTCCCAATTCGGCCATCTTTTTCAAATTGCTGAGCAAAACACCATCTAAAATCTTGAAGAAATATGCGTACGCGGCTTCTGTTCGTTCATGAAGAAAGGCAAGGTCAATGTGTTGAGATGTAAAAATTCGATCAATTTGACTCTGAAATTTTTTGGCAGCATCATTGGCACTATTTATCGCCTGAAGTTGCGCAGCCAACCACGGTTTGTTTTTCCCTTTTTCTGTTTTTGATCCGGCATTGCGATAAGTCGCTTCGTGAATGTGCCAAGCAGAGACAAGTCCGTACCAATCGAATGCGGCGTGCATCGTGTCTTGAAGATACTTCTTTGTAGCGTTTGTCAGATGTGATTCAAGTAAAGATTCATCTGCTCTGTTTTGTGCAAATGACACTACCGATTGATCACTAGAAAGCCCATTCATCCGCATGGGACTGAGTAGCACCAATCCTTCGAGTGAGCGAAGACGTGAAAGGGCCACATAGGCCTGTCCAGGCGCAAAGACATGTGTAACATCAAGCACGGCTTTGTCAAATGTGAGTCCTTGACTTTTGTGAACGGTGATTGCCCATGCAAGTTTTAGCGGATAATGCACAAAGGTACCGAGCACTTCTTCTTTGATTTCTCCTGTGCGCTCGTCCATGGCATACCGAATGTTGTTCCACTCATAATGATCGACGGTGATGGTTTTATTCTCTTCGGGAAAATGAACACAGATCTCTTCCTTCGATAAGGACTCAATTTTTCCCATCTTTCCATTGTAGAATTGCTTGTCCATCGCAATGTCATTTTTAATGAACATCACTTGAGCGCCTACTTTAAGTTCCATCTCTGGATCAATAGGGTACATGTGTGGCGGGAATTCTTTGGTAATTTCAGCTGAATAATGGAAACTTTTTCCTTTCAATGTCGCCAATGCTTTGGCATTCATGGTGTCTGCCTTGGCGTTGTGGGTGGTGAGGGTAATGTATCCTTCTGTTTTGAGTGCGTCGAATGTTGGATTGACGTAGCGGTTCAAAAGGGTAATGTCCGATTCAGTGATTCGGTTGTCGCGCAGATGATTTAGAACATCGATAAAATCCGTGTCCTGCTGACGGAAGATCGTTGAAAGTTCGATGTACAAGGCAGGTTGTTCTTGGATCACTTTCGAATTGAAGAAGAACATGCCCGCATAATGGTTGCGCAACACATTCCATTCGTCGGGTTTTACGACGGGTGGCAATTGCAGCAAATCACCAATGTAGAGCACTTGTACTCCGCCAAAGGGTTGTGAAACTCGTCGAACATTGCGCAAAGTCCAATCCATGGCATCCAATAAATCGGCACGTAACATACTGACTTCATCGATGATCAACAACTCAAGATTTTGCATCATCGCGCGTCGTTGCTTGTTCATGGTGAAATGCCTTGACAAGGTATCTTTGGTCTCGAATTTTACCGTGGGTGTTTCTGGCGGTTTCATGAATTCGGGAATAAACGCGCCAAAAGGCAACTGAAAAAACGAGTGGATCGTGACTCCTCCTGCATTTAGGGCAGCGATGCCTGTTGGGGCAACGATGACGGCATTTTTATGCGTGGATTGTATGATTTTTCGAAGGAGTGTAGTTTTGCCTGTTCCAGCTTTCCCTGTTAAAAAAACAGCTTGATTGGTCTGGTTGATAAAGCGCTCAGTAAACTCCGCAGGATTGGAAGTGGTGTAGGTTGATTTCATTACATTGAAGTTACTAAAAAAAGCGCTTGGGCAAAATGATTGTTCAAAGAAAATACGCGCGAACTTCAATTTCATCACCTCACGTGGCAACATGACTTATCTTTGCGCCATGGCAGGCATTTATATCCACGTTCCTTTCTGCAAAAAAAAGTGCTCCTACTGTGATTTTCACTTTAGTACCACTTTTGCTGCTTACCGCGAACGCATGTTGGATACCATGCATTCTGAACTGCTCTTGCGAAAGTCAGAGCTCGGAGACAATTCCATTGAAAGCATCTATTTTGGTGGAGGAACTCCAAGCTTACTTTTGTCAAATGAACTACACTCTTTTTTGACGCTGATCCACACCAATTTTAATGGGTTGGATACGGCCGAAATCACGCTTGAGGCAAATCCGGATGACATCACCGAAGCGAATTGTATCGCTTGGAAATCCATAGGAATCAATCGCTTGTCCATTGGTTTGCAGTCTTTTCGGGAAAATGATCTCACATGGATGAATCGGTCTCACTCGGCCTTGGAGGCGGAGCAATGTGTGTCGATTGCCCAAGCAGCAGGATTTTCAAACATCAGTGTCGATCTTATTTACGGCTTACCTGACTTGTCGCTTGAAGAATGGGATGCACACATCGCACGTGTTTTGGGCATGGGTATTCAACACATTTCGGCCTATTGCCTGACGGTAGAGAAAAAAACAGCACTGTATAAATTGGTCAGTTCAGGTCAGCTTACTCCAGGTGGAGACGACGCACAGAGCGAGCAGTTTTTGCATTTGACCGATCGACTCACAAGCCACGGATTTCACCATTACGAGATTTCCAATTTTGGACTTCCAGGTTTGGAGGCTATACACAACAGCAATTATTGGAAAGGGGTGAACTACCTTGGTATTGGTCCTTCAGCGCATTCGTACAATGGGATTGAACGTCGCTGGAATATGGCCAATAATGCCAAATATATGGCTGATTTTGGGCAGAATGAAACATGGTTCGAACAAGAAATTCTCACTTCCAAGGAGCGTTGGAATGAATTACTGATGACAGGGTTGCGCACATCTTGGGGGGTGAATTTGCAGGACTTGTTTCAAATCGCAGCACCAACAAAGGATTTTGAAGCCAACCTGAAGGGCTTCGAAGAAAAGAAGTGGTTGGTTAAGACCGACACTCATGTGATTCTAACTCGTGAAGGACGTTTGATGGCGGATTACATTGCATCCGAACTCTTCATGTAGTCTGCTTTCCTTCGTTTTCGTATTTTTATCCCCTCAAATCAACTGCGCATGCGTTATTCTCTTCTTCTATTGTCTCTTCTTTTTACGGGACTGCTTTTCGGACAAAAAAAAATCATCGATCACACCGCTTACAACGGCTGGAAAAAGAATGAAAATCAATTGGTTTCGTCCAACGGAAAGTTCGTGTCTTTCGAAATCAATCCGCATCGTGGCGATGGCTATCTCTACATTTACAGCGTCGATTCTGGAAAAACGGATTCCATTCCGAGAGGCAAGGGGGCTCAGTTTTCCATGAACAGTGACTACATCGCGTTTCGCATTCTTCCGGGATTTGATACCCTTCGCAATTGTGAGTTGAATAAGGTCGATAAGAAAAAATGGCCGAAAGATAGTCTTGGAATTTACCTCTTGGCAAGCGATTCACTCATTAAAATTCCCTTGCTAAAGTCGTTTTCTGTGGGAATAGACCACAATCTTCTTTCCTACATTCTTGATGAAAATGTGATCAAAAATGAGGAAAAAACAGCAAAAAAGTCCAATAAGAAGTGTTTTTTAGCCAAAAAAGAGAAAAAATCCCCAAAGATCAAATCGGATGGAAAGGTATTAACAGTGCTCGATCCCATTTCTGGAAAAAAGGAACAATTCAAAAATGTGGTGGATTATACCTTAGCGGAATCAGGTACTGACCTCTGTTTTATCGAACATCAAAAGGTAAAACAAGATTCCAATCAATTGTTTTTGAGACAATTCCCGTCGATGGATTTGAATCCGATTTCGAAGAAATTCAGCTCCATTACCTCCTTGACCTTTGACCATTCCGGAAAAAACATTGCCTACTTGGCGAGTAATGATACCACGGATGCCAAGTCTTATGGGCTATACATCTATTCGCTTGAAACGAAAACGACACGATTTGTTGACACTTCAGATGTGCGCATTGGTAGTGGTAATTCAGTGACTGAAAATTTCGATTTGCTCTTTACGAAAGATGGAAATTACCTTTTCTTCGGGGTGGATGAACGTCCAGAGGTAGAGAAGAAAGATACGCTCATAGAAAAGGAGAAAGTAGAAGTTGACATTTGGCATTATGCCGACAAGCGTTTACAGTCGCAACAGTTGGTTGAGCTGAAAAGGGATGAAAAACGTTCTACCTTATACCGGTATGGGTTGTTGGACAGTATGGTGCTTCAGCTTGCAACGGACACCATGAATGTGCGTGTAACGGAAGACATCAAAGGTGACTATCTCTTTGCTGCGGCCGATGAACGCTATGCCATTGAAAAACAATGGGAGGTGCCAGGTCGTGAAGATCATTACCGCATTTCACTCGTTGATGGTTCAGCAGAATTGATCAAGGAAGGCGTCGAATTCAATGGTTCACTTTCGCCGTCAGGAAATTTGTATTCGTGGTTCGATGGCACAGATGGGCAGTTTTACAGCAAGAACTTGAGTAGCAATAAGGTGAATTGCATGACCTGTTCCGTGAAAAATGTTAATTGGCAAACGGATGCGAATGGAATGCCTTTAACACCAGAACCTTATGGGGTGGTGGGGTATTCTTCGGATGAACAATTTCTTTTCGTCCATTCGGCCTATGACCTTTGGATGTACAATACCCGTTTCGGTGCAATGTTTTGTGTGACGGAAGGAATTGGGCAAGCGTCGAAAATTAAAATGGAATTGAATCTGTGGGATATGGATAGTGTGTATATCGATGCTCCAAATGCCTATATCTCTGGGTTTGATGAAAAAACGAAGGGTGCCCATCTCTATGCCTTGATCGATCACCAAGATCATTTTGATGTGAAGGAATCTTATTATACGGACCACAAAATCAATTTCCTTTCGCGCTCGAAAAATGGTGAATCCATCCTCTTCCGAAAAATGTCGATCCGTATGTATCCAGATGTGCGATTGACAACAGATAACTTTAGCAATGAGCGTCAAGTTTCAGTAACGAATGCACAGCAAGCGGAATACAATTGGGCTGCGGTTGAATTGGTGAATTGGAAAAGCTATAGCGGGATTCCACTCGAAGGCTTGCTTTACAAACCAGAGAATTTCGATCCAAGTAAAAAATACCCCCTCATGATTTATTATTATGAGTTGAATTCCGATGAATTGTTCAACCATTCGGTCCCTAAACCTACAGCGTCGATTATTTATCCAACCGAATACGCTTCAGCGGGATACCTTGTGTTTATTCCAGACATTCGCTACAAAGTTGGACATCCAGCACAATCGGCGTACGATTGCATCATGAGTGGAACTGATCACGTGCTCAAATTGGTTCCAGCCATCGATTCAACGCGCATGGGCTTGCAGGGACAAAGTTGGGGAGGATACCAAACGGCGCAGTTGATCACGATGACAACACGTTACCGCGCAGCAATGGCAGGAGCACCGGTGTCGAATATGTTCTCTGCCTACGGGGGGATCCGCTGGGGAAGTGGTGTCAATCGCCAGTTTCAGTACGAACGCACCCAAAGCCGAATTGGTAAAACCATTTGGGAAGCCCCAGAATTGTACCGTGAGAATTCGCCCTTGTTCCACTTGCCAAATGTGCATACGCCCTTGTTAATCATGGCCAACGACAAAGATGGCGCGGTGCCATGGTACCAAGGGATCGAATTGTTTACAGGCATGCGCCGCTTAGGCAAACCGTGCTGGCTTCTCAACTACAATGGCGATGATCACAACCTCATGGAAAATGCCAATCGCATTGATTTGAGTATCCGCATGCGCCAGTTTTTTGACCATTATTTACAAGGAGCACCTGCACCGCTTTGGCTGACGGATGGAATCCCTGCGGTGGATAAAGGTAAAGTCATGGGGTATTGATCCATAAATACCAAGAACTAAACATCAAATTTTCAATGTAAATTCGCCATAGATTTTACCACATGGAAAAGATACAGAACTTCATCAATGGGGCGTATTGCCCTCCAACAAACGGCCAATACATCGATAATGTCGAGCCGGCAACGGGTCAAGTGTATTGCATGATTCCCAATTCGGATGAGAAGGATGTGGAGCTGGCTGTTCAAGCAGCAGAGGCAGCATTTCCAGTTTGGTCAGCCATGTCGATTGAAGAACGTGGAGCTGTGATGATGCGTGTTTCAAAAGGAATTGAAGCGCGAATGGATGAGTTTGTGGCGGCTGAATCGCGTGACAATGGAAAACCTGTTTCCTTGGCGGCTCATGTGGATATCCCACGTGCGGTTTCCAATTTTCACTTTTTTGCCACGGCCATAGAGCATTTTGCCTCTGAATCGCACAACATGGTGGGTGAGGGAATCAATTATACCATACGCAAACCAATCGGAATAGTGGGGTGTATTTCACCTTGGAACTTGCCTTTGTACTTGTTCTCCTGGAAAATCGCACCGGCATTGGCAGCGGGAAATTGCGTGGTGGCTAAACCTTCGGAAGTAACTCCTTACACCGCCTATTTACTTGGTCAAGTCTGTAAAGATGCAGGCATGCCGGATGGGGTATTGAATATCCTTCACGGCTTGGGTGGTTCGGTAGGTGATGCCATGGTGAAACATCCTAAAATCAAAGCCATTTCCTTTACGGGGGGCACGAAAACAGGGGAATACATTGCACGAACAGCTGCTCCAATGTTCAAGAAATTATCGCTTGAATTGGGGGGTAAAAACCCGAATATCATCTTTGCAGATTGCGATTTTGATGACATGTTGAGTACAACAATGCGCTCCTCTTTTGCGAACCAAGGGCAAATCTGTTTGTGTGGATCACGCATCTTTGTGGAGCGACCGATTTATGAAAAATTCAAGGCCGCATTTGTGGAGAAGGTAAGTAAAACAGTTGTCTCTTTCCCGCAAGACCCAGCAGCACGCATGGGGGCATTAGTATCGAAGCCACACATGGAAAAAGTGCTTTCCTATGTCGAATTGGCAAAGCAAGAAGGCGGAACAGTGCTGACAGGTGGAGAACGTGTGATCTTGGATGCACCTTATCATGAAGGGTATTATGTTCGTCCAACGGTGATCGAAGGATTAACCTATGACTGCCGCACCAATCAAGAAGAGATTTTCGGGCCAGTGGTGACGATTATGCCGTTCGATACAGAGGATGAGGTGCTGATGATGGCCAATTCAACAGAATACGGTTTGGCAGCAACACTCTGGACATCTGACTTGAAACGTGCCCACCGCATGGCCGATCAGATTGAGGCTGGAATTGTGTGGGTGAATGCATGGTTGGTGCGCGACCTAAGAACGCCTTTTGGGGGAGTAAAATCCTCAGGTGTTGGTCGTGAAGGTGGATGGGAAGCGCTTCGCTTCTTCACTGAACCAAAGAATGTGTTTATAAAATACTGAGCATAAAAAAAGCCCACCGAAGTGGACTTTTTCATTTTCTAAAGTTTCGATTATTTCACCATCACTTGCTTCACAACAATTCCTGATTCAGCATAGATTTTCACGAAGTACATGCCTGAAGAAATTCCAGCCAAATGTATGTTCGTTGTGTTGTTGTTTACGTTTTGAGTGAAAATCGTTTGACCTGTTACAGTAACAAATTCGATGCGGTTCATTTTCATTCCGGCGGCAATCGTCAATTGATCTTTCGCAGGATTTGGATAGACGATCACGTTTGAGTTGTCCAAAGTTTCCAATCCTGAAGAAGGGTTTACCGTCTTAATGACCGTCGTTGCAGACCCACCGAAGTCAGCTGCAGCAATGGCAAAAATTTGCACATTGGCATTGTCTGCAATAGTCAAATCACCATCTGTTCCACCCCATTGCGAAGCACCAACCCCGTCACCGTAGTAATCATAGATCCCAAAGGTGTAGCAATCAACAGCCGTGAGTGGCACGTTCCAGTTGTATTGTGTGTTGTTTGTCAACGGATTTGTGGCATCTGTAGGTGCCGGTGTGTTGTTCGTTGCAAAGTTACCTGCAACGTTTTCATTTCCTTCAAACCAAACTAAAGTACCACTTGAGTTGCGTACTTCGAGGTAAGACTCATCTGCATAATCATCCGTAAGGAAGTTGATGGTAATGAATCCAACTGTTTGCGCGATGGGATTGATGGTGAAGCTGTAGGCTGTCGCATTGTTTACTGTATTTTCATCCACACCAGCATTTGGATTGCTTAATGTAGCATTGAAGGTGTGTGCACCAGGTGCAAGGGCCACTGAAGGCAAGGTAATGGTTTGCGTTTGGTATTGTGCGAGTGAACCAGACCAGTTGTAGGTTTGTGCTGCACCACCATCGATGGTGTACGTAATTGTTGCAGATGTCAATGTAGTTGTACCCGCATTCGAAATGGTCATTGTTGGGTCGAACACACCTCCGCACAACTGTGTTTCGGTAACTGTGAGGTTTGAAAGCCCACCATCAAGTGCTACAGCAACCGTTCCAGCTGGGTCGTAACCATTTACAAATCCAGCTCCTGAATTGCTTGGGTCAAGCCAGAATTTCAACTGCGCACTGTTTGCGCTTCCTGCCGGATTCCAAGACACAGAAACTTTTCCGTATTCATCCGACAGAGATGCTCCACCACAGGCCGAAGCTCCACCATGCAGCTGTCCAATGATGCGGTGATTTTGATCAAACAAAGGAGAGCCAGAGGAGCCTCCTTCTGTTACCCCTAAGTCCCAGTTGGTGACACCCCAGTGGCTATTTGCTGGACATGAACCGAATGTCGTAGAGATCAGTGGTTGATTCTCGAAAGAGATTTTCTTGATATCCCCTGAAGGGTGGTGAATACCAACGGCAGACTGTGGAGTTGCACCTGTGTTGTCCCAACCAGAAAAATAAGGTGTATAGGCAGGTGGCACTGTATTGGCGACCAAACCACCGGTAATTTCAACAAGACAGAAGTCAGATGCTGTAGCGCGCGCTCTCAAGACACCACCAGAAAGCGATTGAAATGTCGGTGATGTAGCTGGGTTTGTACACCCTGCACCTTGCCATTGAAAGCGGAAAATCCAAGTCGCTGGGTTGCTGTAGCAATGGTCAGCAGTTAAAACATAAGGCTTTCCATCGTTCAAGGTATTGTTGATTAAAGCTCCTGAACAAAAGCCGCTGCTTCCGGAAACGAGCATTACTGCAGAGTTGCGCTCATTGGTCCAAGCGGCCCCTTCTGGACAGTTGACATTCAAGTTACACGAACCGGAACTTCCAAATGCCTTTTGAAGGTATTCTCCCGATGTACGGTATCCGTGAGTTACCGTGTTGATGTTCATTGTTGAAACCTCTGCTGCGTTGCGTGCGGGTATATAATACTCCACAATGGCCGTGTTTCCTGGTACCAATTCCGTTCCCAATTGTCCTTCGTAGAGATGATATGCCGTAAATTTTCCCAGGATAAAATCTTTCTCGGGGTTGTACACATAAAGCTCATTTCCTTCAGGAAGGGTCACATTGTCAAAGGTCAAGTTTACCGTCAATGCTTCCTCACACGTCAACACGATGCGCCAGATTTTATCGCCATTGGCGAAGTTGGTCCAAGTCCCAGAATTTGTCAAGTTAAGATTTGTTGTATTGTTGTAGCCAAAGCGCCAAGGTCCTGTTGCTTCTGCATCGTTCACGAGGTCTTCTGCCCGGAGTGACTCAATGTCTGGCGTGGCAAAAGTGCGGTGCTCGATTGTTTTTAAATCAGTTGTCGCCTTGTATCCTTTTGGACGGCCACCATCACCTTGTTGGGCGTAGGAGAGACTGCCCAATAGGATCATTGATAAGAGAAGTAGTTGTTTTTTCATGGTTTGGAGTTTAATCTTTTAATGTGTTTCTTGGATTTTAACGCGTTTAATGCCGCACCCGCGAGGAGGTGTTTCGTTCATAGAAATTTTCGTGTCGGCTGATAACTCGGTCATTGCTTTCATCAAGTAAGGAATATCTTCCGTGCGTTTTGAATCCCATGTGTTGTCAATGCTTCCGACGTAAACCAATTTCATTTCCGCATTGAATAAAAACACATGAGGCGTTGTTTTCGCACCAAAGGCATCGGCCAATTTCGAGTTGCGGTCAAGTAGGTAAGGCATGGTATACCCCAATTTCTTGGAGTGATCGACCATCGCATCGAACGCATCATCCTTGTCGCGTTTTAATTCGTTTGAGTTGACTAGGACCATACCGATTTTGCTTTCTTTGGCAAGGGTGTGAATGGAGTTGTATTGTTTTTCCCAACCCGCAAAGTGTTCATTACCCACCACAAAAGGACATGTATTGCATGAAAAAATAACCAAAAGCCCTTTTTCAAGCTTGCTGTCTGATAGGCTAAGTTCAGCTCCATCCACATTGCGCATCTTTTCAGATTGCAAGGGAGCCGTTTTCCCAATTTTCAATGGTTTCGGGTCATTCGATAAATAGGCTGATGTGAATAAAACTAGGCCAACAATGAGAGCTAAAGCGGGGTAAATTCGGTTTTTCATGGATTTCTTTGAAATGATAAACAGCATTGTTTTGGTCTTGTTCAGTTTCGGCGTGACTAAAATACAAAAGAAATCAATGACCATACGCGCTAAAAAGTGAAAAGCACAAGATTCATCTATTTGCGTTATCTTTGACTTACCAAACGGATAGTTACTAATGACTAGTTACTAGTTACTAATTACTAATTACTAGTTACGAATTATGTTTTTTACTTACATGACGTCCAATGGAATTTGATCTCTTTGGGAATTTATAATTTTTGAAGTCTAGCCCGAAGCTAAAATTTCTCAACTCGTAACTCGTCATTGGTAACTAGTAACTTTGAAGTCCATTGTCCTTCGAAGCTCAAAGAGCGAAGAAGTGTCTTTTGTCTTATAGCGCAGCGGGTCTTATGTCTTTTTAGTTACGAGTTACGAATTACGAGTTAGGTGGCTCCGCCGCAGCGGACACGTGAGGTGCGACAGCAGTCTCGAAGCCACGAGTTACGAAGTTTGTGTTAGAAACAAAACATTACGAAGATTGAATAAGTCTTACAGCGCAGCGGGTCTTTCAAACTTCGAAGCTCAAAGAGCGAAGAAGTTGTCCTTCGAAGCTCAAAGAGCGAAGAAGTGTCTTTTGTCTTACAGCGCAGCGGGTCTTTTGTCTCTATTAGTTACGAATTTATTAGCACTATATAAAATGACAATACAAGAAGCACAAGCGAAAATAGACCAATGGATTCAAGAGTATGGTGTGAGGTATTTCGATGAAATGACCAACATGGCGATTCTCGTGGAAGAAGTGGGTGAGGTGGCACGCATCATGTCGAGAAGATACGGCGAGCAAAGTGAGAAGGAATCGGATAAAAATAAGGACCTTGGCGACGAGATGGCTGATGTACTATTTGTATTGATGTGCATGGCAAATCAAACAGGTGTGGACCTCGAAAAAGCCCTGGAAAAGAACCTTGAAAAGAAAACAAATCGCGACCATTCGCGGCACAAAGAAAACGATAAACTGAACTAATGGCATTCGAAAATTTACGTCCTGAATTGGCAGAATTACTGGTTGAAAAGAATTTTACTGCACTCAATGAATTTCAAAATGCAGTGATTAATGGCATTCGATCGGGAAAAAACACCCTGGCGGAAGGTCCAGAAGGAAGTGGAAAAACTACGGCTGCACTTGTTTCTATTCTTGAAAAAGTGAACGAGGCAGCAGAGGGATCTCCTCGAGCAATCATTGTTTGTGCAAGCGATCAAAAGGCACATGACTTGCACGCTGAACTGTCAAAATATACCCGATGGTTAGATCTAACAGTCGACCTTGCACATGACAGAGGGAATATCCTCCAACAACGCAATGATATTTTTGATGGGACAGAAATCATCGTGGCGAATCCTAAACGCCTGTATGAATTGTATATTCAAAATGGGTTTAATGTTGGAAAATTGAAATTGCTCATTCTCGATGACATGGTGGAGCTGTTTCGCACAGGCCACAAGATGCAATTGATTCGCTTGTTTGAAAGTCTTCCAAAATGCCAACACCTGTATTTTTCGACAACATTTACTGAGCGAAGAACGGCTGAATTCATTGAAGAGTATCTTCCGGTTTACCAAACCATCCAGGCATAAAGGTCGCCTTGCGATTGAACATGTCACCCGCTTGATTGTTGTACGTTCATGCGAGAAGAACTTGTAGCTTTGCGACCAATCATTTACAGTGTTCGAAATTCTGATGTTTCAGCTCTTGAACAGTTTCAAAATGAATCTTTGCGTCCAATCATAAAAATGCAGCACGATGTGCTGGTGGGTTTAGTGAAGAGCCAAGCTAATTTCGATGAGTTGCTCCAAAGAAAAGGTTCTGCCCATCAGTTTCATGACAGGGTGCGCACGTTTATTGTGAAACAACCGGGCCTCAAGCATCAATTGATTGGAATGATTGTAGGGATGTTTACACTGGAAGAATTGGCGATTTATGCAAAACATGCTACAGATTTTAATAAGCGTATTTCCGGGATGATTTGTCAACGCATTGCGGATACCTACTATTGATGGTAATGGATAAATAAAAAAAGGCCCCATCGATGGAGGCCTTTCATGTGTCGTATTTTTATCTAATTCTTATTCACTGATCACGATACGTTCGCTGCTTTGTTCTCCATTTTCTGATGTGAAGTACACGGTGTAAACCCCATGCTTCAAAAGAACATTGATCTCTTCTTTGCTCCTCAACTTACCATTCAATTCATACACCTTAACACCGTATTCATTGTACACTGCAAAGCCAGCTAAGTTTTCTTCTGCTCGAACATTGATGTTCTGAACGGCTGGGTTTGGATAAACGGATCCAAGTTGTACGACGCTACCTCCTGTGAAGCTAATCGTCTGTCCTGTAACTGGTTTTGGTTTTTTCGCAAAGACATTGAAATCTTTTGCTGCTGTACAACCGTTTTGATCTGTCACAGTCAAGAAGTAGTGACCAACACCAATTTGCGTTAAATCTTGCGTTGATGCTAGCGCTGTTCCATTTGCAAAAGTCCAGTTGTAGGATGGTGATCCCACAGCATTGAGTACTTCAACATCTACGGTTCCATCGCTTGCATTTTTGTTTGATGGAGGGATAATCGATCCGTTAATGATCACGGGAGATGGGTTGGTAATTTCATAAGTCAATGATACGACTTGTCCCCATGCATCTTTCACCGTAATTGTATACAGACCTGGTGTAAGATTGGAGATGTTGTTCACATCTTCCGGTGCATTGTTCGACCAATAATAGGTGTAGGGTGCATTTCCTCCAATTGGGTGTACAATGATTTGACCTGTTCCGTTTCCGTAACACAATGGCTGATTGATAATTGTTTCCACAGTCATAGGTGTCTCTTGCGCAAATGCAGATAATGATACGAGGAACATTCCTGTTGTTGCGATTTTCTTGATTGAGTTCATTTTTGTTTTCATGGTTAAATGTGTTTTGCGTTTCATGAGACAAAGATGTAGCTGTTCTCTGGGCATTCTATACAATAGTTGTTCGAAGCCAGTCAAATTCAGTAGCTGAACCTAACTGGACATACGTGTTTCTACTTAATGTGTGGGTTTTTTTGGCTAATAAAGGCAGATTCAGCGATTGCGGAGGAGCATCGCCACGTGACGGTCTATGGGAAAGGTGAGGTCACTGTCAGTTAATTCGTTCAAGGCAATCCACCGTTGACATTCTCCATCTACGACTAAAGGTAGGGTATGTTGATTTACAACAATCTTATTTAGCTCATCGCTGTACACCAAATAATAACAGGCAATAATTTGATCATTGGGATTGAATGCTGAGGCCTGAAAGAATTCATTGATGTAGAAAAATTCACCCACGCGCACGGTGATGCCCAATTCTTCCGCGAACTCACGTTTCAATGCGTCTGCTATTCCTTCGCCAAACTCGACACCTCCACCTGGAAATTTCGTGAAGGAATACCCATTGCGGCATTCGTCAGAAATCAAAACTTCTCCATGCGCATTGAAGAGCAGTCCGTAGACGCGAACATTAAAGCGTTGATTCTGCATGAATTCAGCGGGAATTATTTATCAAGAATCGACTTGATGTTTGGGCGGAAGTACAATTCTGACTTCAGTACTTTGCCATCTTCACGGTAGATTGCTTTTCCGTCGGCATCCAATTTACTCATGTTGGAACGCTGTATTTCTTGAAATACTTCAGCCATCTTGTCTTGCAAGCCGTGACGGAGAATTGTCCCACAAAGGATATAGAGCTGGTCACCCAATGCATCGGCAATTTCTACTAAATCTCCTTTTTGCGCGGCCTCAAGGTATTCTTCGTTTTCTTCCCGCATCAGTTCGAAGCGCAATAGCACATCGGCTTCACTCAAGTTACTGGTCGGATGATAATTGTTTTGAATCCCAAATGCATTGTGAAATTCTTCTACAGCTCCAATGGTTTCTTTGAGTGTCATCGTGTTTGATTTAGTTTAAGGTCAAAAGTACTTCACTCAAGGCATTGTCATCGAAGGAAAAAATTGACAATTTGAGGTTTTTATCAACGAGAAGACTTTTGATTTAAACAGTTAATGCATCCATTTCTACCCAAAAGCTTGGATAACTTTTACCAACTGATTCACTTCCATTGATGACAATAGGTTCTTGAGAAAACAGCCCACAAATCCCTAGTGCCATGGCGATGCGATGGTCGTTGTGCGCATGAACTTCACCACCTAGCAAGGATGACTTGCCATGAATGTGCAGAGCATCGTCGATGTGTTCAATGGCAATTCCCAGCTTTAAAAACTCGGAACACAAGGAGGCTGCTCGATTGCTTTCCTTATGAATAAGTCGATTCGCTCCATGAATAATGCTCGTTCCTGGAATGTGAGCAGCCAGTGTTACCAATGCGGGAAAAAGATCTGGACAATCGTGTGCGTCGAATTCAAATGGATGTTTTTTGTCGCCATTGATTCGAATTCCGTGTGTGGAAAAATGAACACTGCAACCCGCAGAAATGAGTGCTGCAAGCATCTGCTTGTCGGCCTGGGAACTTGAGGAACTCAAACCATTTATGGCAAGATCAGCACCAAGTGCTGCAGCAGTCAACCAACAGGATGCTGCACTCCAATCTCCTTCTATGGTGTAATCTGATGCTTGGTATTGTTGGTCTCCAACTATTGAATAGGTGTCCTGATCTATTTTTTCTATGTCAATTCCAAAGGCAAGTAGCGTTTTCAATGTCATGTCGACATATAGTCTGCTAGCAAGGTTTACGATCTTCAGCACAGATGTACCTTGTGCCAAGGGCAAGGCTATGAGTAAACCCGAAATGAACTGCGAACTGATTGATCCATCGATTTCAATTTCTTTGCCCAGCATCGGTCCTTGAACAGTCATGGGCAAATGACCATTGAAATCGGAAAGCTCCACCCCAAATTGAGGAAGGACATCCCCATAAAAGGCCATTGTTCGAGAAACAAGACTGCCTGATCCAGTAATCGTAATTTTCTCATCTCCCGCAGCACATGCAGCAGTGAGCAAACGAGCAGCTAAACCACTTTCGTGGGCATTGATGTGTATGTTTTTTGGAAATGAAGACATTCCCTCAATGGCGTATTTTCCTTCTTCAAGAACGGTGACTGTAGCCCCCAAATCAGAAATTGCGCGAAGCATGGCTTCTTCATCTGCGCTATTCCCAACATGACCAATGATTGATTTTCCTTTGGCCAAGGCCGCACAAAGCAAAGCCCTTTGGGAATCGCTTTTCGATGGCGGAACATGAATGATTCCTTTTCTAATCCCAGGTTTTACAGTTATTGAAGCCACACCTACTTGGTTTTATTGACAACATCCAATTGCTGCCGAATACTCTCTTGATGTATGGCGTCCATAATTTGGCGGATAAATGCCGGAGACAGGTCCAATTTTTCAGCGCATTCCAATTTTTGACGGATAATTTTCCACCAGTGCTCTTGCTGAAGAATCATGATGTGGTTTTCTTTTTTAAATTGTCCTACCTCACGACTCACGACCATTCGCTCAGCAATGATTTCCAATAATGATGCATCTAGTGAAGAAATTCTAGTCCGGATTTCTTCGAGTTGCAAGACAATGTGTGGTAAAATTATTTTTGAACGCAAGACCAATTCTGAAAGAATCATTTGAAGGTCTTTTGGGGTAATTTGTTGTGCTGCATCTGAGCAAGCACTGTCTGGATCAAAATGTGATTCGATCATTAATCCATCAAAATTCAAGTCCATAGCTTGCTGGGAAACTTCGGCGATGAGTGAGCGTTTTCCAGTAATGTGGCTTGGATCACAAATCATAGCGAGGTCAGGTCTCCGTTCGCGCAAAGCAATGGGTATTTCCCAATTCGGAACATTGCGGTAAACGGGATGTTTGTAAAAAGAAAAACCGCGATGAATGGCACTGACATCCTTTATTCCAGCATTCTCGATACGTTCAATAGCGCCTAACCACAACTCTAAATCGGGATTCACCGGATTCTTCACCATAACAGAAACGGATGAACCCTCAAGGGCATCAGCAATTTCTTGCACGGCAAAGGGGTTGACTGTTGTCCGCGCACCAATCCAAAGTACATCTATGCCAGCGAGAATCGCATCTTCAACATGCCGACGATTTGCCACTTCTGTAGCGACTGGAATCCCTACGGCTCTTCCTGCTTCTACAAGCCATTCCAATCCTTGTGTGCCAATTCCTTCAAATGAATCAGGCCGTGTGCGTGGTTTCCAAATTCCTCCGCGTATTAATTTGATTCCAAGTGAGGGAAAAGTCCCCACTGTTTTTCGCAGTTGCTCGGGCGACTCTACTGAGCAGGGTCCGGCAATGAGAAAGGGGCGATGTTGAAGGATGGATTCGCGTAAGTTCACTGTGGTGGTTTTAAATGATAACAAGAATGGATATCCTATAGTTCGTTATTCATTTTATTTATTTTTCTTTGGTTGAGTAGTGACAAAATCTTTCAGATAGAAGGGTTCAAAATAGGCCACATCTTCAAATTCACCAACCTGATATTTGCGTGTTGCCTCAGCAACCTGTCCGGCGGCTGAGCAATGAATGGAATCGTCAAAGTATATGTTCCGATTCGCCCAAACTGTTTTCAACTTTTCATTGGAATCTCCAGCGACAAGAAAAGGCTCATATTCTTGATAGGTATTTTCGTCCACAATGTCTGCGGAAATGGCTTTTAATAGGGAGATTTCACCGTCGTAAATGGCGCTAAAGATCTCCATTCTTCGCGCATCAATGGCCATACACAAGCGAGTGTTTGGATGTTTTTCTTGAGCTATTTGAGCAAGGGAACGCAATGAATCAATAGCAATAAGCGGAATCCCTAGCGCATAACACAGCCCCTTGGCCGTAGAAACACCGATTCTTAATCCCGTGTAGGAACCAGGACCTGAAGCAACAGAAATGGCAGATAGATCAGCCGGTGTCAAGTCTTGGCCAATTAAAACTTCCTGAATGAAATTGGTTAAACTCTCACTGTGGCTATAATCGTCTGTAAGGGTCTCTTTCAACGCTATCACGATGCCATTTTCAGACAATGCAACTGAACATGCTTTGGTCGAAGTTTCCAGATGAAGCAATCGCATCATGCAAGATATTCTAGTTTGAAACCAATCCCGTGTGCATTGGAGATGTGAATGCGGGAATCTTCTTTCAGGTACTTTCTGAGCTTGGTAATAAATACATCTAAACTTCGTCCGACAAAATAGTCGTCTTGTCCCCAAACGGCATTTAAGATCACATCACGAGAAACCACTTGGTTGATGAATTTATATAAAATCTTCAGAATTTGAGCTTCCTTCTTGGTGAGTGTTTTTTCAAATTTGGGATGCGTCAAGGTGAAGTTAATCGTATCAAAAATGTAATCTCCAATTTTAAGCAAGGGACTTTCAGTTGGGACAAGTGAAATGTCGACACGCCTCAGCAATGCTGCAATTCGCAAGGATAATTCTTCTGAATGGAAAGGTTTGGTGAGGTAGTCATCACCACCAGATTTAAATCCTTCTACTTTATCCTCCGCCATTGATTTGGCTGTGAGAAAAAGTATCGGTATCGTGTTGTTTACTTTTCGAACATCTCTAGCCAATGAAAAGCCGTCTTTTTTAGGCATCATCACATCAAAAATGCACATGTGATAGGTGTCATCATTGAAGTGCTTAAATCCTTCTGAACCATCGCTGCACAGAGTCACAGAATATCCTTCTGAGCGCAATTGATCAGAGATTACAAAACCAAGGTTTGTATCGTCTTCTACAAGCAAGATTTTTATTTTCATAGCTGCATTTTAAAAGAGCGAATTTATAAAATAGTTAGATGCTACTGCCGGAAAAGATAAACGCCCCGAAAGAATACGGAGCGTTTATACACTAATCAACCTAACCTACTACTACACAACAAAGATAACTACATATGTCGTCTTGTTTTTACAGTGACTTACTTTTTTTTTAATGAATTCTTAACAACATATAGTTCATTGTTCATATCCTCTGTTTCTTTCGTATCTTTGAGTTGAAAAATTTGCATTCTAAAAAAGCGCAGCTAAATGGTTTCAGTACTGGTCATTGACGATGAGGAAGATATCCGAGATATCCTTACTTATAATTTAAAAAAAGAAGGGTTTAATGCCTTTTCTGCAGAAAATGGTGAAAAGGGCTTAGCGCTGATAAAGACTGTTCACCCAGATTTAGTGCTATTGGATGTAATGATGCCAGGAATGGATGGTATTGAAGTATGCGAAGCCATACGGAATTTAGCCGGTCATGAACGAACATTGATTTGTTTTTTGACGGCCAGAAGCGAGGATTACAGTCAAATTGCGGGTTTGGACGCTGGTGCTGACGATTATGTATCAAAACCGATTAAACCAAAAGTACTCATCAGCAGAATTAAAGCCATGCTGCGCCGAAAAGGAATGGTTGAGCCTGACGAGAAAAGTACAGATGGTCGATTGGTGATTAATCGCGATAAATACCTCGTTGAAAAGAATGGGGAGGTCCTGCATTTGCCGCGCAAAGAGTTTGAATTGCTGGCACTTCTTGTTTCCCGACCGGGTCATGTGTTCGAACGAGATACGATTCTTGAAAAAGTATGGGGTACGGATATCGTTGTGGGTGACCGAACGATTGATGTTCACATTCGAAAACTTCGTGAAAAAATCGGTGATAGCATGATCAAAACAATCAAAGGCATCGGGTATAAATTCGTCGATCAATCAGCATAAATCCTTTTGTTAATTTCTGGTGTCTTCAAGGTTAATTCAATGTTAAATAGAATTAATTATACTTTAACCTTCTAATAATTCGGGGATAAACCTGTAAGAGTTCCTTTGTGCCACTAACACAAGGAGAAGATGTCATTTCAAAATTTTTTAACTGCTATATTTATAATCACCTCATTTTTAGGGCTTTCTCAGACTGTTTCTATTCAAGGCAAGGTCACGGACGCAAAATCAGGGGAGACCATTCCAGGTGTAAAAATCATGGTAGAGGGTCAGGGCAAAGGCGCCTACACGGATTTCGATGGAAATTACAAAGTGCTCGATCTTCCAAATGGCACTTATATGCTCACCTTCAAATACGATACCTACAAGGTGGATACGATTCGTGGCATTAAAGTAACGAATGCAGAACCAACCACTGTGAATGTGCTCTTGAAGTCGGAATTTCTCGAGCTCGGACCCATGCAAGTGACGCATACCATTGTGAAAGAGTCAACAGGTGGATTGCTTCAACTTCAACGAAACAGCTTGGTGGCTATCGATGGGATATCCTCAGAAACAATTAAACGTTCTCCAGACAGATCAGCATCTGATGCTTTAAAGCGCGTAAGTGGTGCAAGTATTCAAGACAACAAGTTTGCAATCATCCGTGGATTGAACGATCGATACAATGCGGCATATCTCAATGGCGCTCCGCTTCCAAGTTCTGAGTCGGACCGTAAGGCTTTTGCCTTTGACATCTTTCCTGTAAATATGCTCGACAACCTTACGATAGTGAAAACAGCATCTCCAGATTTACCGGCAGAGTTTGCAGGTGGAATCATTCAGATCAAAACAAAGGACATCCCAACAAAAACATTTCATTCATTCAGCTTAGGAGGTGGTTACAATACCATTACAACATTTAAAGATCAACTGACGTATGAAGGTGGAAAGACAGATTGGTTAGGTGTCGACGACGGGACAAGAAACATTCCAACGTCAATTCCGTCTCAAGCAGATTACCCCAATCTTATTGCGGATCAAGGAGCATTGGCAAAAACATTTGGATACGATTGGTCACTTCAAAACAAGTCGTTTATGCCGAACATGAGTTTTCAATACTCAGGAGGATTTGCAAAAAAAATCAAAACAGCTGATTTTGGATTGATTGGGTCACTTTCCTACAACCGAACAAACAATTACAACGAAACGGAGCGTCGTTCATACACTGACAACCAAGCAGGTGGAACAGGTGCTTCGCAAATTGAGAATGATTTATTTGATAAGGCGTACTCGACGCAAACATTGATGGGTTCAATGTTGAACATGAGTTTGAAGTTCAATGACAAGAACAAGATATCATTCAAGAATTTATACAGCATCAATGCAGACGACCGAACCATTCTTCGTACGGGTGAAATCAATCCGCTCGAATCAAATCCCAACTTGCTACGTTCAAATGCACGTTGGTTTACAGGCAACAACATTTATTCTGGCCAATTGATTGGTGAGCATACTTCTACAAATGAACGCTTGAAATTGGAGTGGGTTGGGGCGTATAGCAACATCGTGCGCACAATTCCGAATCTACGTCGATCTATTTATACGCGTTTAAAATATGTGAACGACCCAACCGATCCAAACCCATACGATACCGTTTACACAGCAAATATTGCTGGTTCGAACGTCGGTCCTGACTATGGAGGTGGAATGTTCTTCTCGCAAAACCGTGAAAACATAGCAAGTTTGAATGCCAATTTAAATTGGAAACTAGATACAATCGCCAACATGGCCACAGAAATAAAATTTGGTGGTTTGTTCCAATACCGTAACCGTGATTTTCAAGCACGTCAATTGGGGTATACAACCTACGGGATTCCTGGAGGGTCTATTCAATTCAACCAACAGTTGCTTTACCTGCCAGAAGATTCAATTTTTCAGCAACAAAACATGGGCTTAATTAGTCCAGGTGTTGGAGGATTTAAATTGACAGATGGCACAAAACCTTCGGATGCCTACAACGCAAATTCACGAATTATTGCCGGTTATGTTGCCATGGATAACAAATTCGGAAAAATGGTGCGACTAAACTGGGGTGCACGCGTTGAACACTTTACGCAAAACCTTACTGCGCGTCGTTCGGATCAATCAGAACTTGTGATTGCAACAAAAAAGTTGGATGTACTTCCGTCTTTTAACCTCATCATTAGCCCAACGAAAAAGCAAAACATTCGATTGAGCGGTTCGCAGACATTGAATCGTCCAGAATACCGTGAGCTTGCTCCTTTTGCCTTCTATGACTTCAATACTCAGTTTGTATTGGCTGGAAATGATTCCTTGAAGCGTGCGCGCATTACCAACATCGATTTGCGCTACGAATGGTTCCCAGGGAAGAGCCAAATCTTGTCGGGTACCTTCTTCTACAAGTTTTTCGAAAATCCAATAGAGCAAATCGCACGTCCTGATGTATCGAATGAAATCTCTTATAAAAATGTACCTACTGCCGTGAATTATGGATTTGAACTTGATATGCGCGCATCGATTGGAAGCTTGTTCAAGTCAGATTCAACTTCTTTCTTGAACAACCTAAGCATCTACAGTAACCTCGGAATCATCCGATCGATTGTCGACGTATCGCAAAACATTGGAACACCATACCAAACGCGTCCACTTCAAGGTCAGTCACCTTACCTGTTTAATGGCGGTATCGTGTATCAAGATGAGAAATTGAACATGACGTACACGCTCAACATTAACCGAGTAGGTCCACGAATCTACATCCTTGGGAGTATAATTCAACCAGATATTTGGGAAAAGAGCAGAACATTCCTTGATTTCCAAGTCGCAAAAATGTTCTTGGACGATAAGTTGGAATTGAAAATCAATGTACAGAACATCCTCGCTCAAAATTTAATTTTCTACCAAAACAATTATGGGAACGAGCCTACAACAAAAGGTTTTAAACGCATGACAAACGCATTGTTCCTATCCGATCCAGACAATAAAAATGGCTACGATAAAAATCTTGATGACATGATTTGGAATACGCGTTTTGGCCGTACAATATCTTTCGCCTTAACATACAAAATTTGACAGAAATTAAATCACTCTACAAAAGAGACCGCAACCCCTAGGTCTGCGGTCTTTTTTTGTTAAAAATGTTTCCATTCACTTAACATTGAGATAACTATTTCTTCTTTATAAGATAGGGTGACCTTAACCTTTGTTTGCCGTGAACAAGTGAAATTTGTCAAGAAATTAATCTAAACGAAAAAAATGAAAAAAATCTATTCAATTGCTTTGGCTGCGTTTATTAGCAGTTGGAGTTTCGGACAAAGTTTTTTTGTCCCTACTACGTATCGCGGAGCATTTGCTCCAGCACCTACAGCACAATGGACCGACGGTTGGACAAACTGGGACCCACAAAACACGGCGTATGGAACATCTACAGTGAATGTAACTACGTCAATTACAAACAACACCACTTGGACGTCTAACAACGTTTACCTTCTTCAAGGACAAATCTATGTGAAGAATGGTGCAGTTCTAACAATTCAGCCTGGAACAATTATTATGGGTGACAAAAATACTGCTGGTTCGGGATTGTTCGTTACTCAAGGTTCAAAATTGATTGCTGACGGAACTGTATCCAGTCCAATTGTCTTTACATCGAATCAGCCTGCAGGTTCTCGCGCTTTGGGTGACTGGGGTGGTATCATCTTGATGGGTCGCGCAAGCAACAACAATCCTGGTGGTATTGCGAATGTTGAAGGATTGGCTGTTTCACCTGATACACAATTTGGTGGTGGAACTAACCCTGATGACAATGACAACTCAGGAATTCTTCGCTATGTGCGTATCGAGTTTGGTGGATATGTATACTTGCCAAACAAGGAAATCAACGGTTTGACAATGGGATCTGTAGGTCGTGCTACCACTATCGACAATGTTCAGGTGTCTTTCTCAAATGATGACGCATACGAATGGTTCGGTGGATCAGTGAACTGCCGTCACCTTGTATCTTATCGTAACCTAGATGACGATTTCGATACTGACAATGGTTTCTCAGGAAGCGTTCAATTCTGTGTAGCCGTGCGTGACCCATTGATCGCAGATAATCCATCAGTTTCTACATCAGAAGGATTTGAATCGGACAACGATGCAGCTGGATCGACAAATTCTCCACAGACATCTGCAATTTTCTCGAACGTAACGCACATCGGACCCCTTCGTGGAAATACTGCAGCAACAGTTGCAACGGGGTACAGAAGAAGTGCTCGCCTTCGTCGTAATACTGGGTTGAAAATTTACAACTCTATCTTTATGGATAACCTTCGTGGTTTGCATATCGATGGTACAGCTTGTGAAGGTAATGCAAACACAGGTGCCTTGAAATTTAAAAACAATGTTATTGCAGGACATTTAACAAACTATTCTGTTGAACGCAATGCAGGAAGTACATTCAACATCAGTACGTGGTTTGGTCTAAACAGCAATGATTCAATTGTTTCTTCTGCAAACATTTTGATCGCGCCTTATGGAGCAACGCTAAACAACTACTTGTCACCAGATTACCGTCCAACTGGTACTTCAGTAGCATTGAACAATATTTCATTTGCTGACAATACAATTGCACCTAAAGTAATCGTTGCGCCAACAACTACAGCAACTTACACGTACTGCCAAGGCGCAACTGCTACAGCATTGACTGCAACAGGAAACGCTGATTGTACAATCAAATGGTATACAACAGCGACAGGTGGAACTGCTATTACAGCACCAACACCTTCAACAACAACAGCTGGTGTTACGAACTACTATGTGGCACAACAAAGTGCAGACGGAACAGAAGGTCCACGTGCCATGGTAACAATTACTGTGAACGCAACGCCAGCGACGCCTACAATTTCTGCAAGCGGTGCAACATCTTTCTGTACGGGTGGATCTGTGGTATTGACTTCTAGCGAAGCTGCCGGAAATGTTTGGTCAAACACGGCAACAACAGCTGCGATCACAGTTTCAGCTACGGGAACATTCTCAGTAACGTATACAGACAACAATGGTTGTTCGGCATCGTCTTCTGAAACAACTGTAAACGTAAGTAACGCACCAGTACCAACAATCAATGCATCTGCAACAGCTGCATGTAGCGGTGATTCAATCGTTCTTACGTCATCTACAGCAGATTCTTACCTTTGGAGTAACAATGCGACATCACCGTCGATTACTGTTACAACTACTGGAAACTACACAGTAACTACGACAAATGCTGATGCATGTGCTGGTGTTGGAACTTCTGCTCCAACTGTGATCACATTCGGCACTACACCAACTGCAAATGCAACGTTTACAGTGAATGGAAATGTGGTTACTTTCACAAACACTTCTACAGATGCAACATCATACTCTTGGGATTTCGCTGATTTCTCTGGATCATCTGCTGCTTCTCCAGTGCACGCTTTCGCTGCGAATGGTTCGTATGATGTAGTATTGACAGCCATCAACGGAAACTGTACATCTACATTTACAATCACTGTTGCCATCTCTGTAGGTTTGGAAGAATTTACAGGTCTTACAGAAGTGGTTTTGTTCCCTAACCCAACAAGCGGTGAAATGTTCTTGACATTCTCTTCTGAAACAAATGAGACTGCTCAAACAATGATTATCGATCAACTTGGTAAGGTTGTTTCTACATCTAGCATTGAAGTGAATGCTGGTGCAAACACAGTTGCCATCAATGCAGAACAACTTGGAAACGGTATGTACACACTCTTGTTAAACACAGGTCGTGGAAGCATCGTTCGCAAAATGATTGTTCAAAAATAATACTCAATAGGGCTGTCCTTCGGGACGGCCCTTTTTTTTTATCCCATGGAAAATTTAAAAGGACATACCATTCTTCTTGTTGACGACGAGGCAGATATTCTCGAATTTCTAACGTACAATTTGAAGAAGGAAGGGTATAAGGTTTTTACAGCATCCAATGGAGAAGATGGCGTGAAAATGGTGCAGCAATATTCACCATCACTCATTCTAATGGATGTAATGATGCCTGTAATGGATGGGATCGAAGCGTGTCAGTTTATACGCAAAGACCTAAACATTACTCAACCGATCATTGCATTCTTAACATCGCGCGCTGAGGATTATGCTCAAATTGCAGGATTCGAGGCAGGTGCAGATGATTATATTTCAAAACCAATTCGTCCAAGATTGCTAATCAGCAAAGTTGAATCACTCTTGCGGCGTTTAACTCGTCCCATTGCGGCGGAAGAAGTGGTGAGTAATGCACGTGTCAAAATTGACCGTGAAAAGTTCATCGTTGAAGTAGAAGGAAAGAAAATCCTTCTTCCTAAAAAAGAATTTGAATTACTTGAATTGCTTGCAAGCAGACCAGGTAAAGTATATACAAGAGAACAAATTTTAACCATCGTTTGGGGAAATGAAACGATTGTTGGTGAACGAACTATCGATGTTCACATCCGTAAATTGCGTGAAAAGCTAGGAGATGATTATATTCGCACTATAAAAGGAGTCGGATATACATTCAGCGAATAGTGAAAAACCTCAAACCGATACACTTACTCATTGGCGGAAGCGCCATCACCTTCATTTTAACCTTCATTGTAACGGTTATCATTGATTATCAAGTGCTCAATTTTCCGTTTTGGGTATTGGTGGGGCTCCCGTTTCTATCTGGATTGATTTCCTTTGGTGTATTCTATTTCTTCATTACATATTTCATCAATGATCGATTAAAGCTTTTATATCGCTCCATTCGAAAGGGAAAAATCACTGCAGTGAATGAACCTAGGTTTCGAATAACGGATGATGTAATTGCTGATGCAGAAATTGAAACTAATCGCTGGACGGAAGAACGAAATGTAGAAATCTCCCGTTTGAAAGAACAAGAGGAATTTCGTCGTGAGTTTCTTGGAAACCTTGCCCACGAATTAAAAACACCCGTTTTCTCCATTCAAGGATATGTGGATACCTTACTGGAAGGGGGACTAGAAGATGAATCAGTAAACCGAATGTTTCTTGAGCGCGCCTCTAAAGCTACAGATCGCATGGCACATATCCTCGAGGATTTGGATCAAATTACTCGCCTTGAAGCAGAATCTTTGCGTTTGGAAATCCGTTCTTTTGACATTGTTGAACTTGCAAAAGAGATTATCGAATCGCTCGACATGAGAACAAAAGAAAAGGAAATTTCTGTCATTTTCTTAAAGGACTATAATTCAATTTATGTCGATGCAGATCGTTCAAAAATAGCCCAGGTGTTAACCAATTTATTGGTCAATTCTATTTTTTACGGAAATCAAAAAGGTGAAACCATAATTCGCTTTCACCAAATGGATGAAATATTGACCATTGAGGTTTCTGATAATGGTCTTGGAATCGATGAGGCGCACCTGCCTCGTCTGTTTGAACGTTTTTATCGCGTAGAAAAAAGCCGAAATCGCAATGAAGGAGGTTCAGGACTAGGATTGGCAATCGTTCGCCATATTGTTGAATCACATGGTCAATCAATTTCTGTGCGCAGCACTGTGGGCATTGGAAGCACATTCTCTTTTACGCTTGATCGAAGTAAAAGTCAGTCGGGAGGACTATATTCTTCTCGTGGGGTTCAAATCAAATAAGGTTTAAATTTTACGCAATTTCTCCGCAATAGCAGCATAGTCTATGTTACTGCAATCAATGGTATGGATGTTTTCAAAGTTGCGTTTGCTCAGCAAATAGGCATAGGCACGGTCATAATAGCCGAGTGCAATTTCAAAAGCAGCGTTTATATCGTGATTGTCCAAGTGAAGCAATGCTTTCTTGACATGTTGCGGCCCAAGTCGCTTTCCAATACGTTCCATTGCGGTTCTCAAATCAGCAATTGGGAAATGGCCGTAGTCATGCAGTATTTGATTCAGTCGTTCGGTATCTGTGCGTTGAACTTCAGTCACTGGCGCTTGTTTCATTTGATGCCAAAAGTCCTCAGGAATAACCTTGTCACCAATCACTCTACTTTCGTCTTCGACCCAAATGGTTCGTGTGACATCCATTGTAGTGAGTGCTTCAAACAAAGAGTTTTCGAACGATTCTTGATTGGGTTGTGGCCCCATTCCAATTGCGCCAAACGATGACCCTCTGTGTTGAGCCAATCCTTCGAGATCGATGATTTGTTCTCCTAAAGTTTTGAGTGCGGCCAAAATTTCTGTTTTTCCAGAACCTGTTTTTCCACTTAGGAGTTTAATGTTGTACTTTTCTTGAAAGGATTCATGTACTGCCCCACGATAAGCTTTGTACCCACCGTCAAGAACGATGGCTTCGTATCCATAGTAATGGAGTAAAAATGAGAAAAATTCACTGCGCATACCCCCACGCCAGCAATGCACCAATGCACGTCCGTCAGGAGATACTTTTATCCCTTTGCGCAGCAAGGTGCTCAGATGCGGCCCCGTGAGTTCGAGCCCTTTTAAAACAGCGGTTTGTCTACCATGCTGCTTGTACACCGTGCCCACAATTTTACGTGCCTCATTGTCCAAAATAGGAATGTTTAAAGCGCCGGAAATATGACCAACCATATATTCTCCTTGGCTGCGAACGTCAATAATGGGAAGCACTTTTCGCAATAAAAGAAATTGATCGATGGGAATCTTTTTCACCATGGGGATTCGGGTTGAGGGCTAAAAAAAGCAGACCTAGGCCTGCTCTCATGTTGTGTGTTGTACTTATTTAATGAGTGTAATTCCGTCGGCTTCGAAACTAAGTTCAAACTCAGGTTTCGTGATTTTCTCGATTTCTTCTTTACTTTTTCCTGCATCTTCGGCAAAATGGCGCAATAAGTCTACGCTGATGGTGTCCATATAGGCTCTGCCATGCAAATAGGCCTGCGTCCCAATCTTCGTTTTTGGTGGAATGGTGAAATGGTCCTTGAACCGAACCATAAATGTCTCACCATTTCCTTTATCCACATTGATCCAACAACCCGCTTTTGAACAAACCTCATCGATTGGCGCAATGAATGTAAATACCTGTTCTCCTTTTTTTCCTTCGAAGGCCTCAAGCATTTCTTTCACATCCATCGCGTTTGAAGTGTCCACTTTCATAGGACCGTAACTTTTCCCAAGTTCAATAGAATTCTCTGATTTGTGCCCACCACAAGAGAAAAGTAGTGTAGCTATTAATGAAACGAAAAGGATTTTTTTCATGGGATAATATTTTTGCAAAGATGATACATTTAATAGTATTTCGGGGCATAAAACAAAAAAAGGATGCCATTGGACATCCTCTTTAGAAAAATAAAATAGTGCTTAGAGCATGAAATTCGTAAAGAAATCTTCGAGAATCATTTCGCGACCATCAACCAATACCGATTGAACACCACAAGAAGTCAAGAAACGAACGATCACATGACGCGATTTGTCAGAATTCTCTATCATTGTAATTGTTGCAATATCAGTTTTTTCATCAAACGAAATGGTGAAAATACGCGTATAAAATTTTGAGTTTTCAGCAACTTCACTGGCAGTCATACCATCAGGAAGTGTAATCAAGTATTTTCCTGAAGATTTGCTTGCAGCCAATTCAGTTTTTGATTGCGCCGCAGCGACTGTTGATCGGTCCTGAGCATGTACGGATGTTCCTGCTAAGAATAATGTTGTAAAAATCGCAAAGATTGTTTTCATAATATCGGTTTTTCTTCAGACGTAAAAATACGAGTAATCGTTGTTCTACTGCAAATGTTGGTAGCACTAAACTACAATTTTTTTGCCATATTTGTTGTGATGGCAAAACTTTTACCTTTTTTGAATCAGGGGATCATTGAAGCAGGATGTGATGAGGCCGGTCGAGGCTGCTTGGCAGGTCCTGTTGTTGCAGCGGCAGTAATTCTTCCGCCAGATTTTGTCAGTAGCATCCTGAACGACTCCAAGCAGGTAAGTGAAAAAATTCGTTTAAAGTTGCGGGACGAAATTGAACGCGAGGCCTTGGCTTATTCGGTTGCTTTTGTAGATGCACCGACCATTGACCAAATCAATATTCTTCAGTCTAGTTTCTTGGCGATGCACAAGGCCTTGGATTCCCTTTCTATAGTGCCCGAACATTTGTTGATTGACGGAAATCGATTTAAACCCTACAGGGATATTCCAGCAAGCTGTGTCATCAAAGGGGACGGGAAATACCTAAACATTGCCGCAGCATCTATTTTAGCAAAAACGTACCGCGACGATTATATGTTAACCTTGCATGAGGAATTTCCCATGTTCGATTGGAGTTCCAACAAGGGTTATCCAACGCAAAAACATCGTTTGGCCATTGCAGAGCATGGAACTACACCTTATCACCGCATGAGTTTTACCTTACTGTCTGTGAAGCAACTTGAGCTCTTCGGGTAAACATTTTAATGTTCATTTCTATTGATTCGCATTTACAAGGATGCGCATCATTGCCGTACTTTTGGATAAATTAGTTTAGCTATGTTTGCACGGTATCTTCTCATTGTTTTTGGCTTGATCAGCTTGCTGTGGATTGGATATGTAGCACTCGAAATTGTTGAAACAAATGAATCGCTTTCACCAGGTGCAGTTTTTGGGCAAGAAGATAAACGCGTATTGATTGTCAATCGGGTCAATGAAATAAATCCAGATTTAATTGGCTTCACCCCAACATCTGAGGTGGAAAAAGTAGTTTATCCCCTAATGCTTCAACTGAATAATGAACACACCATCTATTTAAGCGATAGCCGAAATCATTTCATGATTGAAAAAACACACGGTTGGTCGTCAGCAGAAGTTAAAAATCTGCTTAAAAAAGCGGGAATGGATGTGACGGAAATTGGCTTAAGATCATTTAAAATCAAGGGGTTCAATCTTCGGTATCTTCGTGACTACCTTTATTTTTCAAGTGGAGATTTATCCACCACAGATGTTCAAGGATGGACACATTTTGACCGTAAGTCAAGTGCAGCACTGGTGTCATTTGAGGCTACGGGTGTTGAGGTATCTGATGTCTATGTGCGTTCAGGCGGGATCGTTCAATTTAAAATGAAGAATGAAGACAATTTGGTGGGTAAACAGGTGGATGACGCCGAGGTTTTTCTTCCTTCCATTCCGTCAGGAATTAATTCATACCATTTTTATGAAAAGGAATACCGCAAGGCCTTGGATGTTGATTATGCCAAAGGACCTTTATCTCAATGGTCGTCAACGGGATACATCGAAGTTGCATTCAAAGGAAAAACAGCATTAATTTCTGATTACATCGATGGTCAGGATCCACTGCAAATTTTATATGAAAAAGCGCATAAAGATGCTGAAAATGTTGAACATGAACAATTTACAGAGATAAAATTGACATCGACTTTTCCTACCTCTACGCGCTTAGGATTTCATGCATACTTGATGGGTGATTTTGTGGTTTTGGCTGATGATCAAGCCGTCTGCGAAGAAATTGTGGCAGCCTACAAAATGGGTAACACCTTACAACGCGAAAGCGAACGCTTCTTGGTTATTTTTGGTGATTTGCCAAGGAAAGTGTCTGAACGAAACTATGGGGCAACCTCACATTTTAGCAAGACCATTTACCGGGATAGAATCTTGCAGACCATTGTCAATATGCCTGAAAAATCAGTCAATACTGCCGATGAGTCGGCTCCAGAGTCATTTACGATGCATGTAGATGATCAAATTGCTGACTTCCTCGTGGAAGAAGGAAATGGCAACGCATTCGTTCTATCTTCGAGTGGTAAGGTATTGCGCTTTAAAGGAGGGCAGAAGTCATGGGAACGCCGAGTGAGCGGACGTGTTATTGGTCAGGTGAGTAGTGTTAAAACAGAACGTGACGGACTAATCTTCTTTGTAACTACCTCAACAAAGATTGTTGCATTTAAGGACAATGGCGATATTGTTAATGGATTTCCGGTTGTTTTGCAAGGGAAAACAGCCGCGACGGGTGCATGCGCTTTTTTATACGGAGGAAGAGCATATGGCGTTTTGATGACGACAGGAGGAGAGCTGTTGACCATTGGATCGTCGGGAAAGGTGGTGGCAGCAATCTCAACAGGTCTTACTTCAGTGAAACAACTTCCCGATGTTTGGCTCAGCCAAGGGAAAATAATGTACGGGGTGCGCAGTGTCGACCGATACAGTATTTTTGAGGCTGACCGTAGAAGGGAATTGCGCACGATTGCATTTTCAGGAAATGCAGCGTCATCAATCAAAGGGAATGAACTAATTTTGATGGCTGCTGAAGGAAACAGACTCGTGAGATTTGATCAAAAAGGGAATCCAACGGATTTGGCAAGTTCATCGTCTAAAGTGTTCGCTGCGTATGATGGCGCTCGAGAAATTTTCGCTGCAGTAAGCGCTGGACGAATCGATGTGTTTGATCGCTCATTGAGCTCGATTGGTGGATTTACAATTGAATGCAATGAAGTTGAATCTATTAGCGCATGCCGGTCGAGTACAGGTACAGTGGTTGCCGTAATTGATGGACTTGAAAACAATGTTTATCTCTACCGACTTGTGGGTGATAAATATACTGAAAGAAGAATCGAAGGAAGCACAAAGTGCCTACTTCATAATGTTGGTGTGAATCTCCGTTTGACAACAATCGTAGATGATTACCTAATACAATATACACTTGATTAATACTAACTTATGAACCTAATTAAACGTATTTTATTTTCTGCAGCGGTGTTTACTGCTACAGCATCGTATGCTCAAAATTACCTGGGAGTTATTACTAGCAATTATTCTGGGGTGATGGGAACCGACTTACAACCCGCAAGTTTTGTGGACGGAAGATTTGTGGTAGATGTGAATCTTGGAAGTTCGAGCTTTAATTTCTACACGAACGCATTGTCTTTCGATACCAAAGGAATGCCTGCATGGTGGACAAAGTCATTTTTAGACACAACGGTATACAATTCTTGGGCACCAAAGGATGGTCAGGCCTTCATGGATCAGTTCATCATTAAAAACTATTCAGAAAATTCAACAAAAACATTGGGTGCATACAACAATGTACAACTCGACATCTTGAATTTTGCCTTTCACATTAATCCGAAAATTGCCATCGGATTTTCAACGAAATTGCGTTCTATCACGAACATTGACAATGTCGACCCACAACTTGTTGTTCTCGCGGAAAATTCATTGAACTTTCCTTCACTTTGGAATACAAAATTTAACGAAGAACTATTTTCTGTTCAACACATGACCTGGGGTGAATATGGTTTTAACTATGGGCAGGTAATCAAGGATGACGGTGAGCATTTTATGAAAGTTGGTGGTCGCCTGAAATATTTGACGGGCATTGCATCCATGTACATTCAGACCAACAACTTCAATTATGACCTTAAAAATGACGATTACTCAAACTCCCTGAGTGGAGATTTTAGTTACGGCTATTCGGCAAATCTGAACGGGGTATCTACATCATCAAATCCAGGTTTTGTTACCTCAAGCTTTGGTATGGGTGGAGATTTAGGCTTCGTATACGAATGGCGTCCTGAATGGAAAGAACATAAATATGACATGGATGGTGAGACAAACATCTGGAGAAGAAATACCAATAAATATAAATTGCGTGCTGGTATTTCCTTGCTAGACATGGGTGGCATGAAGTTTCAAAAAAGCGACAATAGCCGAAACTTCTCTGTGAACTCAGCTAATTTATTCGACTTGCACACCTTTGATGCAGATACTTCATTGGCTGATTTTAACGGTACTGTGGATAGCTTAATTCAAGCCTCACCGGATTGGACGGCAGGAGAAAATGTTGGCTCAACGTATTTTATGAAAACACCAACTGCTTTGAGCTTGCAACTTGATTATCACCTTGGAAGCTGGTTCTATGTAAATGCTACGGGCATGTTGAATGTGTTGTCTAAACGCAATGGAAATCATGTGCACGTTGCCAATCAATTCTCAATTACTCCGTCGTTTGACCACCCATGGGTAGGGGTTTATTTGCCAATGTCGTACAACCAATATTCAGGTTTCAAAGCCGGTTTGGCAACGCGTTTGGGTCCTTTGACCATCGGTATGACTGATTTCAGAACTTTGTTTGCCGCAGGTAAAGTGCGAGGAACAGAATTCTATATGGGTTTGCGTGTGCCAATTTTGTATGGTCATCCAAAAGACCAAGATGGGGATAAGGTTTCTGATAAAGTGGATGAGTGCGACATCGTGCCGGGTGTTTGGGCCTTCAAAGGTTGTCCTGATACGGACGGGGACGGAATTAAAGACACAGAGGACAACTGTCCAGAAGTAGCTGGACCTGCAGAATTTAAAGGTTGTCCAGATGCTGACGGGGATAAAATCATTGACAAAGAGGATGCATGTCCTGAATTACCGGGTCTTGCTCAGTTTAAAGGATGTCCAGACCGCGACAATGACAGCATCATTGATCCAGAAGACGATTGTCCAGATGTTGCTGGATTGAAGCGTTTTAGAGGATGTCCGGATACGGATGGTGATGGCATCAAAGACGATGAAGATGCCTGTCCAGACGTCAATGGCCCACTTGAAAATCAAGGATGTCCGGATACAGATAAAGACGGCTTGTTTGATTTCTTGGACGATTGTCCGGAAATAGCCGGCCCGAAAGAAAACAAAGGGTGCCCTTGGCCAGATACAGATAAAGATGGATTGTTGGATAAAGACGATGATTGTCCAACTCTCGCTGGCCCAATTCCAAACAAAGGATGTCCTTACCAAGATACGGACAAGGATGGCGTATTGGATAAGGATGATGATTGTCCGGCAACGGCAGGACCTGCTTCCAACAAAGGATGTCCTGTAATCGAGAAAGAAGTGGAAGAAATTCTGAAAACAGCATTCTCAGCCTTGGAGTTCGAAAATGGAAAAGACATCATTAAGACAATATCATTTGCCTCTTTGGATGAATTGGCGGAGGTGTTGAAAAAGAAAACAACATGGGGACTTCAATTGACGGGCCATACGGATAACGTCGGTGATGATCAGAAAAACTTGGTGTTGTCTAAAAAACGTGCTGAAGCGGTGAAGGTATATTTGGCATCGAAAGGCCTAGATGAGTCAAGATTCTATGTCTTGTACTTCGGAGAATCTCAGCCGATTGCGCCGAATGATACGCCTGAAGGACGACAAAAGAATCGTCGTGTAGATATGGTGATCATCTTTAAATAATTGAGATCAATATAGCTTGATAGGGGGGAGTTTGACTTCCCCCTTTTTTTGCGTGAAAAAATCGGTATTTTTGAGTAATGTTTGAATTGTTAAGATCACAGCGCTATCTACTCAGTATCCTTTCGGGATTACTGATGATCGTATCTTTCCCCTTTACAGGAAGTTTAACTCCTCTTGTATTTGTTGCCTGGGTTCCTTTATTCCTTGTTGCACAGAATATTTCTGAAAAAAGGTACCGCAGCGGAAAAGTGTTTGTTCATGCATACCTCACTTTTTTCATTTACAATATTGGAACGACGTGGTGGGTTTGGAATGCGTCGGAAGGAGGAGCTGCAATGGCGATTTTGCTCAATTCACTACTTATGGCGCTTACCTTTCAACTTTTCCATTTTTCAAAAAGGAAATTGAATTTAAAATTTGCCATTTATACGCTCCCTTTGTTTTGGGTAACTTTTGAATACCTGCATTTGCGATGGGAAATGTCTTGGCCTTGGCTAATGTTTGGAAATGTTTTTTCAATCATGCCTTCTTGGGTGCAGTGGTATTCCATCACGGGTGCGCTCGGCGGTACTTTATGGGTGCTTTATGTCAATATTCTCTTGTTCGAGATGTTTCGATCTTGGAAAAATTCAAATCGCTTGAAACTTAGAAAATACGCCTTGATGTCAGTCGTGGTAATTTTCGTGCCATTGGTATGTTCTCTGATTCAATATGCTTCATTCACAGATCAAGGAAGGAAAATTGAAGTCGTTGCTGTACAGCCCAATATCGATCCCTACAATGAAAAGTTCAGCAGCTCTATTGAAGGACAACTCAATACCATGTTATTCTTGGCGGATCAGAAGGTTACTCAAAAAACGGAGTTGGTGATCTTTCCAGAAACAGCACTAAGCTGGACCTTCTACGAAAGCGATTTCCCACGCTTGCCCATCTACCCGATGCTCGTTGATCACATGAAAAAATGGGGGAACGCACAGTTGTTAACTGGTGCATCGACCGCTGAATTTTTTGAACGCAAACATTCAAGGGCTTCCATGAAAATAAACGGAGGACCAGGATACATTGAAAGCTACAACAGCTCAATGATTTTGCGTGCTGAAGGAGATTTTGAGTTTTTACATAAATCGAAACTCGTTCCCGGGGTAGAAGTATTGCCTTTTTCTAATTGGTTTCCAATTTTGGAGGAATGGTCCATAGACAATGGCGGAACTTCAGGAACTTTGGGTGTGGAAAAGGAGCCAAAGGTGTTGAGAGATGGTGATTTTTGCTTTGCACCGGTCATTTGTTACGAGTCGATTTATGGAGATTTTGTTCGCCAACAATGCGTCAAAGGTGCCGAAGCAATTTTTATCTTGACCAACGATGGGTGGTGGAAAAACACCCCAGGGTACAAGCAGCACTGCAGCTTTGCTTCGCTTCGCGCTATTGAAAACAGGAAGTCAATCGTTCGAGCAGCCAATACGGGCACAAGCTGTTTTGTCAACCAACGGGGCGATTTATCACAACAAACAGATTGGTGGAAACCAACAGTGATTCGCGCAGATGTTTCATTAAACAAAAAGAAAACAATCTACATGCGCACGGGTGACTTACTGGCCAAGCTTGGTATGGCCTTGGCTTTCTCGCTGCTATTGTTGAGTGTGTATCGTCTTTTCGTCCCGATAAAACCAATTACTCACTGATTTTCATCACACCAAATCGTTCTTTTTTGCCAAACACTGCATACAAAAGAAGTTCGTTGGAAACATAATCAATTTGAAACAATTTCGGCACTGCCAAAGCTGTGATTTCTTTTCGGTCGAAGAAAGTCTTGCGTTGCATTTCTCCCGATTCTAAGTCCAGTTCAACGAGGGCTACAGCATTCTTGTTTTTCCCAAAATTTGCTGGATAGAACCGTTCATTGGGAATAAAGTTTCCCTGCTCGTCGTAGTTGCGGATGTTATCGTTGAAAATGAAGCATAGTTTTCCATCATTCACATAGCGTTCATAGGAAGAGAATGGACCTCCATCGTTGGACGAAACTTGGTATTTATTGATTTTTTTCAGCCATTCAAATCCACCGCTCTGTCCAATTTTGAAAGCGATGATGTCGTTGTAGTAATAGGTGTATGTGGTTCTCATCGCCCCAGTTCTCGGATCTGTGTAGGTGTGTACCACAACATAGTATTGTTCCATTGATCCGACTATACTCCCATCTTTCAATACTTCAGATTGGCGCACAACATAATTGTAAAGTTGTGGTTCGCCTTTTCCTCGATCCTCTCTTTTCTGCGCTTTCTCCTTGTCCCGATCGCTCCAATCCTGGGTGATGAAATCTTTCCCAAATTTCTCAAATCCTTGATCAACAAGTGCCTTTTTATCAAAGTCGGCACGTAGGAAAAACAATCCCGTAACACCACTTTTTCCTTGGTCGCCATAAATTCCAACGAAGGTAAAAATGTGATCATTATCCGAACTCATTGTCATTGCTTCGACCCGTTTTCCTTCAAGGTCGATGGTGAAATCTTCAATTCCTTCATTGGTCAATTGCAGGATGTGCATTGCTTTATAATACAGGTAATTTCGGAAAACTCCCCTACTCTCAGGTTCAGAATATTCCATCACCGAGATAAAATAATCCCCTTTGTTTGTGAGGTAATGTTGATAGATTTCAGATAGTTTCCCAGGGTAGGGCAATTTATAATCGCCCTCGGTTATTGTGTTCAAGTCGTTGTCGAACACCTTAAAACCGTAACGGTCTTGTTCATCTTTTTTTCCTGGAATCTCCCAAACCACTCCGAAAAACTCTTTGTTGCGTGAAGTGAGAATGTTGAAAAAACCCTTTGAACGGCCTTTTTCCAATTCGTAAGATGCAATTTCTTGAGCGCTACCAGAACGTTGCATTTCACGGTCATACTCCTGCATATACATGTGACTTCTGCCTTCTTTTCGGTCAGATAAAAAAACGATGACCTTGCCATTAATAGTAGTGATTCCTTCAAAACTAGCCATGCCTTCGTTGGCTTGCATCACTACTTTACCCGTTGCTGTTAGCGCCAAATTTTCATGGCTTGACATGGTGTAATTTCCAAGCAAGATACCTCCAGTCCAACGAAGGGCATAGAAGTTTTTGCCGGAATTTGGCAGAATCGAAATCATTCTACCCGTTCGGCGCGATAGTTCACTCCACTCTATGTTGTTTTGACTTCTTGCAAAAGTGTTCAGACCTATGAACAAAGTAATGAGTAGAAAAATTTTCATTTGACTAGAATTAGATGAGTTGAATTCCTGTATAATTTTGTGGCGTAATCGCCTTTAATTCTATTTTTAGTGCTTCTGAAATAGGCAATTCATCTACAAAGAGGTGCACGGATTCTTTGGTCACCGCCTCATTTATTCGAGTCAAACCTTTCAATGCTTCGTAGGGCTTTGGAAATCCTTCACGACGCAAAACCGTTTGGATTGCTTCGGCAACTACAGCCCAATTGTTCTCAAGGTCTCTTTCAAATGCTCTTTCATTTAACAGCAATTTGTCCAAGCCGGCGATGGTAGATTTTAAGGCGATGAATGTATGTGCAAACGGCATTCCTATGGTTCTAAGAACTGTCGAGTCTGTGAGGTCGCGCTGCAAACGGGATACTGGCAATTTGGAAGAAAGGTGTTCAAACAACGCATTTGCAATACCAATATTCCCCTCGGAATTCTCGAAATCTATTGGGTTTACTTTGTGCGGCATCGCTGATGATCCAATTTCACCTTCCTTGAGTTTCTGCTTGAAATATTCCATCGAAATGTAGGTCCACATGTCGCGGTCTAAATCGAGGAGGATGTTGTTGATGCGTTTTAAACAATCAAACAATGCGGCTAAATTGTCGTAATGTTCAATCTGTGTCGTCGTCTGGCTGCGTTTCAGCCCAAGGATGTTGTCGACAAATTGATTGGCAAATCCCACCCAGTCTTTTTCTGGAAATGACACAAAATGCGCATTGAAGTTACCGGTTGCTCCTCCAAACTTCGCAGAGAATGGTACGTTTTTCAACTGATCCAATTGAATGGATAGCCGCTCTGTAAATACTTTTATTTCCTTGCCCAATCGCGTTGGTGTTGCAGGTTGCCCGTGTGTTCTAGCCAACATAGGTATGTCCTTCCACTCGTTTTGCAAATGAGACAAACGACCAGTGAGTTGTTCCATCAAGGGGAGATATTGCTCATGGATCGCATCGCGCAAGGAAAGTGGAACACTTGTATTGTTGATGTCTTGTGACGTCAACCCGAAATGAATGAACTCGAGGTATCTTTCCAAGCCGATTTCTTGCATTTTTTCTTTCAAGAAATACTCAACAGCTTTTACGTCGTGGTTGGTTACCTTTTCCGTGTTTTTGATCCACAAGGCGTCTTCTTCAGAAAAGCGTGAGTATATTTCACGAAGCTCACTAAATTTCTCCAGTGGAAAGTCAACCAAGGGCTCGATGCCAAATGAAACCAAGGCAATGAAATATTCAACTTCAACCAATACACGGTAACGTATAAGCCCAAATTCTGAAAAATAAGGTTGAAGCTCATTTGTTTTACGCTGATAGCGTCCGTCGACAGGGGAAATTGCGGTAAGGCTACTGAAGGAAAGTTCTTCCATTTTACGTTGTACTTGGAATTAAACGCCAAAGATACGAAATACAAATCGAGCAAATGATGCCAAATTGGTCCCAATGATTAAATTTGATTCATGACATTTTTCAACGATTTACTTCTTGGGTTTAAGTCTTTTTGGAAGGCCTTGAAGTTTATTCGTGAACACCAATTGTACTGGTTCATGCTTATACCAGCCGCACTGATGCCAGGAATTTATATTCTTGGTGCATATGTGTTGAAGCGTCCTGTTGAGACCGATGTTCACTCGGTCAACGATATTGTTTGGTTTATTCTGGGCCAGCTTTTTCAAATTTCAGTAGCCTTGCTGTTTATGAAATTCACCAAGTATCTGGTCGTCATCCTGCTCTCACCGCTGCTTACTCATTTAAGTGAACGCACTGAGCGTATTTTAACAGGGAATGTCTATCCCTTCGATTTCAATCAATTTGTTCGGGATGTGAAACGTGCCTTGCGCATCACATTTCGAAATTTGCTCTGGCATTACGCGTTGGTGATGAGCTTTGTACTTCTGGTGCTCCTTGTTTGGCAAGAATACAAAGACCTGCCAATTTCCATCGTGACATTGGTGATTGGATTTTACTACTACGGATTTAGCTTTGTCGATTACATCAATGAACGACGAAAATTGACGGTCGAACAGAGCATTCAATTTATGCGCAAACATCGCGGTTTGGCCATTTCTATTGGCGCAGGATATTCACTTTTAATTCTTCTTCCTTTAAATACGGATATCGTATTTGGTTTGAATATCACTAAAGAAGGGTTTTTAGCAGGACTTGGACAGTTCCTATTCCATATTTTACTTTGGATTTGTGCAGCAGCAGCACCCGTAATTGCGATTGTTGCAGCAACTATTGCGATGAATGACTTGGTGAAATTGAAGCCTAAACAATGAGTTGTCATTAAATTGAAGAGCTTAAATTTTCAGTTACGCGAAAATTTCGTTTCTTTTGTGCTGAGTTAATCCAAACCAACTATTCATTCGATGAAATCATTCTATATTTTATTTTTTGCGATGATCGCTTCATTTTCTTCAATCGCGAATATCGAAAATCCAACGACTCCTCCAGATTCCACAAAAACAGTTAAAGAAATTGCAGATGTGCTTTTGACTCTTGAGAAAGGAAAAACATTGTTGTCGGAAGGGAAATACCGTGAAGCCTTAATTGTTTTCCGCGATGCAGGTACAGTCGACCCTAAAAACTGGAGGGTATTGTACTATTCTGCTCAGTGTTATTATGTATTCAATTCGTATGGGATTGCCTTGGAGTATGCAAGCGATGCGATTTCTTACGGAAAGGAAAATGTAGACAATGAGGCCTATGAGTTGTTGGCTCGATCGCATCATCGCATGGGAAATATTGATTCTGCGCTGCATTACTACCAAATTTCACTAGAGAAAATCAATCCAATGCGTGCAAAAGAATTATTGATTGGTTTGCACATAGAACAATGCCTGTTTGCAAAGGCGGAAATGGCAGGACCAAAAACCTCGATGCGCTCCAACATGATCGGCGAGGTAAATTCAGCACAGAACGAATATTGTCCTGTACTGACGAACAATGGCACTGTCCTGTACTTCGCCTCGCGTCGCAGCGACACGAAAGGTGGACTACAAAATCCAGCTGATGAAGAGTATTTTGAGGATGTTTACCGAGCAGTTTGGAGTCCTTCTGCGGGCACGTGGGACAGTGTTTCCAATGAGCTAGGGAGAATCAATACCAAAGGTTTTGATTGCATCACGTTTATTTCTTCAAACGGAATGCATGGACTTATGACGGTGAATACATCAGCAACAGATGAGAAGACGGTAACCAAGGGATCGGATATTTTTGAAATTACGATGTCAGATAAAGGGAAATGGTCAACGCCTAAGCTCATAGCGAATAAAACAATCAACACGAGCTTTTTTGAAGGATCCGCCACTATGACTGCCGATGGCAACACCATGTATTTTGTATCGGACCGTAAGGGTGATAAAAGCTCGACAGATATTTACATGGTTCAAAAAGTCGGTAAAAACTGGGGGGAAGCAAAACCACTTCCTATGACAATCAATACCATTGGACGTGAAACAACACCATTTATTTCTCCTGATGGAAGATGGTTGTTCTTCAGTTCAGATGGCTTGCCGGGTATGGGAGGATTGGATGTATACGTTGCAGAGAATCTTGGCTCCACTTGGGGTGATCCTGTGAATTTAGGTATTGTTGTAAACAGTGTAAACAACGATACCCATTTCCAATATTATGAAGCCTTGAAAAAAGCCGTTATGGCTGGATTTGAGGTCTTCGGAAAGAAATCGAGCATAAACATGTATGAGGTGGACATGAGTACATTTTCATACCCTGGAAAAAAATAATTTTTGAACCTTATGAAAAGTGAGATGTAATTGCATCTTCAAAGCACCCAAACGGGTGCTTTTTTCGTCTAAATAACCGTTATGAAGAAATTAATCTATTCCCTAATGCTGGCCTTGCCAGTTGCGTTGAATGCTCAAAAAGAGATTCCGCTCTCATCAACAATTCAAAAAGTCACGGTGTTCTTTCAGGGTGCACAATTGGACCATTATCGCTCTGTTGAACTGCAACCTGGCCGCCAAGAATTGGTGTTTCAGAAACTGACCGACTTCGTAGACCCGAATACGGTGCAAGTCAAGGCTAAGGGCGCTTTGACCATCATTTCTGTGAAAACACGCAAGAACTTCGAGGACATGAAGATCACCAACGAGGAAGTAAATGCCTTGAATGATCAAAAAAAGAAACTGGAAAAACGCGACCTCAATCTGCGCGATGAATACGAAATCTTACTGTATGACAAGGATTTAATCCTAAAGAACCGCGAATTGAAAGGCACTGATCTCGGATTGAAGGTTTCTGAATTGAAAGAGGCCTATGCCTTTATGCACGAAAAATTGAATGCGATTACAATCCGTCAATCGGCCATAAAGGAAGAGTTGGAAACCTTGAATAAGGACATGAACCGGATTGAACAAGAAATTGTTAGCCGCAGAAACAAGCCCGTTACGAACTATACTGAGGTCATCGTGGAAATTGATGTCGACAAAGCGACCAAAGGTGAGTTTTTCTTTTCCTACATCTCGCCACGTGCATCTTGGAAGCCTTATTACGACATGCGTTCCAATGGAATAGGTGAACCGGTGCGCTTGGAAGCAAAAGCTCTAGTGATGCAATCTACTGGAATTGCCTGGGACAATGTGGACTTGGTACTTTCTACCAATGATCCGTATGAAAATTCAGCCGAACCCATCCTCAATCCATGGTACCTCAATTACAACAATTATCCGCAGCAACGTACTGTGGCGACACGCCAATTGCCGACAGTGGATTATTCCGGACAATTGTTGAAGGGGATTGTGATTGATGCCACTACAGGTGAACCGATGCCTTTTGCTCAAATTCGTTTTCCATCGAATCTAAATGTGGGTACAGTATCGGATAGTGACGGTAAATTTGAGGTCAATGTGCCTCGAGGTGAATACTATGCGACAGCAAGTTATGTCGGGTATCAGCCGATGCAGTTGCAAATCACAGCACCTTATTTGAAGTTTTTCTTGCAAGCAGATCAATTGGATTTGGACGAAGTAATGGTGACCGACAAAAATCAAGTGTACACCGCATCTGCGAGTTATAAATTGTCGGCAGAATCAATCGATGGGGTAATTATTAATAAACGCGGTAAAAATCGAAAGGAAAAATACAGAAATGATATGTCGGCAAACGGAAATTCCGTTGAATTATCAGTCGGACAGTCAAGCACTTATTCATGGTCTCAACAGGCGCAATCAACAGTGGTACAAAAAGACTTGCGTGTGGAATATTCGATTCAGTCAAAAATGAGTATCCCTTCAGATGGAAATGACCACCGCGTGCACATCGACGATTTTGAATTGCCGGCAAACTACGAATACCACACCGCACCAAAATTGGATCCTGCTGTTTTCTTAACTGCACAGGTGACGGGTTGGGAAAAACTGAACCTACTCAGCGGCGAATCGAATTTGTACTTTGATGGAACCTACATCGGTAAATCGTACATCGACGTGAATTCAACAAAAGACACCTTGTCATTCTCTTTGGGTAAAGACAAGAAAATTCAGATTGAGCGCATACGCATCGATGAGAAGAGCACAAAGAAGACCATCGGTGGTCGTCAGAAGTTTGAAGTGGCGTACGAGATTAAAGTGAAAAACAATGGAGGTGCAGCAATACCGATCATCATCAAAGACCAAATGCCACTTTCGGTGAATACCGACATCAAAGTGAAAAACGGCGAATACGAAGGAGCTGTGCTCGATGAGAAAACAGGAATCTTGACTTGGCGAATAACCTTAGCGCCATCTCAAAACAAATCCATGAAATTCAATTATTCGGTGGATTCAAATCCGGGGTATGTGTTGTATGTGGAATAGAAATTTCAATAAATAGAATCAAGGCCGTTCCCAACAGATCGGCCTTTTTCATTTACCTTTGTACCCCATGAAAAGGTACTTCATAGAAATTGCTTACGACGGCTCCACTTACTTTGGTTGGCAGCGTCAGCCTAAGCAGAATTCTGTGCAGCAAGAAATGGAAGATAACCTGAGTAAGCTGTTTTCCAATGAACCGATTCAAGTTGTGGGTTGTGGGCGAACAGATGCTGGTGTGCATGCCAAACAGTATTTTCTTCATGTCGACCTTCCTGAAATTGACGACACGAATCAGTTTTGCTTTAAGCTGAATCGCATGCTTCCAGCGTCTATTGCGGTGTATTCGATGAAAGAAGTTGACGCTGAAATGCATGCCCGATTTCATGCTACAGCACGGACGTACAGGTATTACATTCATCAGAAGAAAGATCCTTTTCGCGTAGGATTGAGTTGGTATGTACCTCAAGAGCTTGATTTTGACGCGATGAACATTGCTGCAAAACACCTGCTTGGCACACAGGATTTCACCTCCTTGTCGAAGTTACATACCGATGTGAAAACCAATATCTGCACTGTAAGTCATGCGGAATGGAAAAATGAGCAGAACGAGTGGTACTTTGAAATTACGGCAGATCGTTTTTTGAGAAATATGGTGCGTGCGACGGTTGGAACTTTAATGGATGTGGGTACAGGAAAACGTATACCTAATGAACTATCAGAGATTCTTTCAGCCTTGGACCGCGGAGCAGCATCGACTTCGGTTCCCGCACATGGCTTGTACTTATGGAAAATTACCTATTGATAAAATCGACGAATGATTAAACTAACGGAATATACGAAGGGTGGTGGATGTGGCTGCAAAATAGCACCAGAAGCCTTGAGCGAAATATTAAACGGTCACCTGACGAACGATGAATTTCGCTTAATCGTTGGAAACAGCACAGGAGATGATGCGGCTGTACTCGATTTGTTGAATGGCTCTTGTCTGCTGTCCACCACGGATTTTTTTACACCGATTGTCGATTCTCCCTATGATTTTGGTCGGATCGCTGCCGCCAATTCAATCAGCGATGTCTATTCGATGGGCGGACGTCCTGTCATGGCCTTGAGTATCTTGGGTTGGCCAACGGAAAAGTTGGGAACGGAAATCGCATCAGAAGTTATTCGTGGTGCAGTAGAGGTTTGTAAACAAGCGGGAATAGCTATCGGTGGAGGTCATTCCATCGAAACCCCGGAACCAATCTTCGGACTGTCGGTCAATGGGGTGCTGAATTATCATCAACTCAAACGAAACAACACGTCTAAAATAGGGGATGTGATCTTTCTCACAAAACCAATCGGCACAGGTATTCTCACCTCGGCCATGAAACGAAATTTACTCAGTGATGACCACCTCATATCCTGCGTTGAGTCGATGGCGACCTTAAATTTTATGGGTGAATTTTTAGGTGACGTGGAGGGTGTTCATGCCATGACAGATGTGACAGGTTTTGGATTGATTGGACATTTAACGGAGATGACAGACCAAGGTCGACTCACCGCTGAGCTTCAGTATGCAAAGATTCCACTGCTTGATGGCACACATCAACATGCCGCGAACATGATCTATCCCGACAATACCATGCGCAATTGGAAGGCCTACGGTGAGAAAGTGAATGGCATCACAGGCGAATCACTGCTTACACTTTGTGATCCACAGACCAATGGGGGATTGTTATTTTCTGTTGACCCTTGTGCTATCGATGAAGTTCAAGCACTTTTTCAACGCGAAAACGTAGCCTTGCATCAAATAGGTTGTTTCACAGAAAAAAATGGTTTCTGTGTCGAGGTAAAATAAGTTATTTACCTTTCCTCAATGAGTATTGTGTATCCTTAGAACGGGTACTTATTTGCTGCGATCAATGTCTCTGCGATCAGCTGTCGTGCAGCTTTAGGGTTGAAGTATTCGGTCTTTGTAAATCGCTTTAAACCCATCAACATCATGCGTGCTTCATCACCTTCAGCAAATGAATTGATGGCATCCTTCGCTGCTTTTTCAATTCTGTCAGCCGAATCATACACATAGGTTTTTGCCATCGCAATGTGAACAGCAGCTGCGGCTTCCCCTTGTGCGGCAATGATTTTTTCTACGCGCAGTAAAACGGATTCTGCTTGGTAGGTCCAAATGGCAATGTCGGCAATGTTCATCAAGATTTCTTGCTCCTTTGCCAAGGTCATCATCAACTTTTGAACAGCACTTCCAGCGACCATCAAGATGGTTTTCTTAAATCCTTCAAGCGCTTTGTACTCATTGCCAAAAATCCCTTCAGGTAAACTGGACATGTCTGGAATGCTCATCAGTTCACCAGCAATTTTCATGGCAGGCCCCATCAAGTCCAATTCTCCTTTCATCGCACGACGCAAGATCATATCGACAGTGAGCATGCGGTTGATTTCATTTGTCCCTTCGAAAATTCGGTTGATGCGGGAATCACGGTAAGCACGTTCAACCGGTGATTCTGCTGAGTAACCCATTCCGCCATAGATTTGTACCGCTTCATCCACGACATAATCCAAACACTCGGATCCAGCCACTTTCAATGCCGCACATTCAGCGGCAAATTGCTCAATTCCTTTTAATGTGGCTTTGCCTTTGTCCATGCCTGAGGCAATCAATGCATCGATGGCATCGTCAATGTTTTGTGCGGCACGATATGTTGCAGACTCTAAAACAAATGTTCTTATGGCTTGCTCTGCCAATTTGTAGCGAATCGCACCGTATTTTGAGATAGCACGACCAAATTGTTCACGCTGTGTAGCGTAGTGAATACTTTCGGAGATGGTTTCTTTAGCTCCACCAAGCACACCGCCGGCCAATTTGATGCGGCCAATATTCAAGATATTGAGTGCTATTTTAAAGCCATTACCACGCTCAGAAAGCAAATTTTCTACTGGAACTTTTACATTATTGTAAAACACCTGACGGGTCGATGACCCCTTGATTCCCATCTTTTTTTCTTCGGGATTCAAGCTAATGCCCTCACTGTCGGCTTCAACCAAAAATGCGGATAGATTTTCATCATCGTCAATTTTTGCAAATACAGTCATGAAGTTGGCAAAGCCACCATTCGTGATCCACATTTTTTGACCATTCAAGAGGTAATGTGTTCCATCCGCTGAGAGCGTTGCTTTCGTTTTTCCCGAGTTGGCATCTGACCCCGAACCTGGCTCAGTGAGACAATAGGAAGCTTTCCATTCGCCACTCACCAATTTTGGAATGTATTTTTGTTTCTGTGCTTCGTTTCCGTAGTAGAGTAGAGGTAGAGTTCCAATGCCAGTATGAGCGCCATAAGCAACAGAGAAAGAAAAGCCTTTTCCTAGTCGTTCGGCGGCAAGTAGAGATGTCTTAAAGTCAAGCCCCATTCCTCCAAGTTCTTCTGGAACAGACAAGCCGAGCAATCCAAGTTCCCCCGATTTCTCGAGCAGTTTTTCCATAAGGCCTGGTTCCATGGCATCAATTCGCTCAATGTTCGGTGTGACTTCTTGATGAATGAAATCGTCACACATTTGGGCAATCATGCGTTGTTCCTCCGACCACTCTTCGGGAGTGAATATTTCATTTGGGCTTGTTTTTCTGATGATGAACTCACCTCCCTTGATTGGATTTTTCGCTGTGTTTTCCATGATGATTTGAGCCTTTAATTTGGACTAATCGAATGTACAAAATCCTTCTTTATGTTATGCGTGCATATTGAAGTTTATTTCGATTTCAAGCATGTTAGAGCCGTTTATTAAAAATTTACGCAGCAATTAAACTCGCACAGCAGTTTCATGAAACGCAATCAAATTGACAATTTATCCCTTATCGTGCGATAGCTATGCGGAGTTTTTGTCCTTTCACTTTTTGATCGCAAATGGTCTCTAGTAGTGCTTTCACATTCTTTCTTGGAACAGCGACAAAAGAAGATCGATCTTGAACGGTGATCAGTCCAATTTCGTGTTTCTGCAAGGACCCTTTTTGACCAAGAAAACCAACCAAGTCAATTTTGTTTATTTTATCTTTTTTGCCTGCACTGAAATATAGAGTTACCCACGGACTTTTTACAGGTGTAGCTTTGCCAAATGGCGGTTTAAATTCTGTTTCGGGTAGATCTAAATACTCGGGTATCTCTTCACTTTTATTGATCATCAAATAGGCACTTCCGTTGGCTTTCATCCGTGCTGTTCGTCCATTGCGATGGGTATAAGCATCGGCGTTTTGAGGGTATTGAAAATGCACCACATGCTGTATCTCTGGAATGTCCAAGCCGCGAGAGCCAAGGTCTGTGCACACAAGGGTATGATAACTGCCATTTCTGAATTTAATCAAAGCGCGCTCACGGTCTTCTTGTTCCATGCCCCCCATGGTAAGCCACGGCCTCGTAGTTCATTGTCTTGAGATAGTCCACCATTGTTTCTGTAGCTTCCCGAAAATTGCAGAACACGATAGTCAATTCTCCATTGAATGTGCAGAGTAAATCGAAAAGTCGTTCAAATTTGGTGTCTGCGGTATAGGACACCTTGTAAAAAGTGATGTCAGGCGCTTGAAAATTCTCTAGATGATTGATGATTCCGGGATCGTTAAACGATAAATAACTTGGAAACTCTTTCAGTTCTGTAGCCGATACTAAACAGGTGTTTTTCACTCCAATGAGTTCTGTTTGAATGAATTTCATTTGGTCTTCGAATCCGAGTTCAAGGCATTTGTCGTATTCATCAATGACCAATTGCTTCACATCGCCCAATTCCAATTGTCCACGAGTAATGTGATCACAAATTCTACCGGGTGTGCCAATCAGCACTGCTGGCGCTTCTGTTAAACTGTTTAATTCTGTGCGCATCGAATGTCCACCGTAGCATGTAAGTACTTTGAAATTGGATTTTAAGGACCTGAAAACATTTTCAATTTGAATGGCCAATTCCCTTGATGGCGCAAGGATTAGGGCTTGGATAGAATTGGATTCTGGATTTAATTGACATAGCGTTGGCAACAAGAAAGCCAAGGTTTTTCCTGAACCTGTTTGTGACAGAATCAGAAGATTGTTGTGCTTTGTATGTGCGTCGATGGTTTCACGTTGGAGCTCATTCAAGGATTCAAATCCCGCACTTTTCAATGCGCGGTCAATGATGTGTTGTGGTTTATTCATGTGGTAAAGGTAGTCCTATTTGGAGATTAAGACGTCAAGATTTTAAGATGTCAAGACAAGGGACTGGATGACAAAAGACAAAAGACAAAAGGACAAAGGACACTTCTTCGCTCTTTGAGCTTCGAAGGACAAAGGACCGCTTCGCTGAATGACAAAGGACTTGATCGTACTTCGAAATTTGCGCAGCAATCAAATTGCCTCTGGCACCAAATTCCTTAGGATCAAATTCCAAATTGCCGTAGGCTTCAAATTCCGTCAGGATCAAATTTGCGCAGCAATCAAATTGCCGCAGGCATCAAATCCCTAAAACATCTCAATCACCCCAGCAGCACCTTGACCAGTACCTACACACATCGTTACAACACCGTATTTCTGCTGTCGTTTTTTCAGTTCGTTCATGATCTGAACACTCAACTTTGCTCCAGTGCAGCCGAGTGGATGACCTAAGGCAATCGCACCGCCATTCACATTCACAAGGCTAGGGTCTAAGCCAGTTTCTCGGATCACCGCGATGGACTGTGAGGCGAAGGCCTCATTCAATTCGAAGAGCTTGATATCATTCAATTTTAGTCCTGCAGCGGCAATGGCTTTTGGAATGGCGTCCACAGGACCAATTCCCATAATCCGTGGTTCAACCCCAACAACAGAATATGATGCCAAGCGTGCAACTGGCTCAAGATTCAATTCTTTCACCATGCGCTCTGACATAACTAAAACAAAGGCTGCACCGTCGGATGTCTGTGAGGAGTTTCCTGCAGTGACAGATCCACCCATGGCGAAAACAGGTTTTAGTTTTGCCAATGCATCAATACTACTTGCGCGCGGACCTTCATCGGTGTCCACCATATAGTGCTGAACTTGTCGCTTTTCGTTTTCGTCAAGGAAAATGCGTTCCACATTAACCGGCACTATATCGTCTCGAAAGCGTCCTGATTGAATCGCAGCCAATGCCTTTTCATGTGAGTGAAGTGCGAAAGCATCTTGTTCTTCTCGGCTTACATTGTATTGCTTGGCAACCGCTTCGGCTGTAAGTCCCATTCCCCAATACCAGGTTGGATTCTCTTTGCCCACTTTTGGATTTGGCACGATGCGCCATCCACCCATCGCCATTACCGACATCGATTCCACCCCACCAGCGATGATACAATCGGCCATTCCTGCTTCAATTTTCGCAGTAGCAATAGCGATCGTTTCCAATCCTGATGAACAGTAACGATTGACTGTCATTCCAGGCACTTTGTCGGTGTTCAATCCCATCAGCGAAATCATTCTTCCGACATTCAACCCTTGTTCGGCTTCAGGTGTTGCATTTCCAACAATCACGTCATCCACCCGCATTTTATCCAATTGTGGAACAGAAGCCATTAAGTGTTTGATTACATCTGCTGCCAAATCGTCGGGTCTGTAAAACCGAAATCCTCCTTTACCTGCTTTGCCAACTGCGGACCGAAATCCGGTGACTATGTATGCTTGTTGTTTCATTGCATAAGATTTTAAGACGTTAAGATATTTAGATTTCAAGACGAAAGGACATTAGACAATAGACAAATGACTTTCAATTACTTCATCAGTTTTTGCTTAATGTGTTTTTAAAATTGAAAATCATCTTTTGTATATCATGACAATTGTGGATGATATCCCCACATTCAATGGAGAAAATATCTTGAATAAGAATCAATTGTGTTTCTAGTTCGTAGCTTGAGCCAAGTGAAATACTGAGAAAATGACAGAAATCCTTATTTGTTGACCTTCCAGACCCCTCTGCAATATTTGAAGGGATGGAAATGGAACACCTCGAAATTTGAGATTTTAAACCAAATTTTTCATCATTCGGAATTTGTGGTAGAATTGAATAAACCGACTTGGTTAACTCAATTGAGTTTTGCCAAATTTCCAATCGTCTAAAATTGTGTGTCGCCATTTTTTTTCTATTCAATTTACAAAATAAAAGTCAACTTTCAAAGTCTATTGTCCCTTGTCCCTTGTCC
>CAIQQH010000047.1 GCA_903873915.1 uncultured Flavobacteriia bacterium
AGTTTCCTTTTAAATTCATTTATTCGACCCCGATTGGGTAGAAAGGTAAAATGTAAGGTGTCAATTGTTAATGGTACAATTTGATTTTAATCTCGACAAAAGTATTTTTCCTAAAATAAGCATTTATTTTTCAGTTGAATTTGTTTGACTTAAGCGTTCGACGTCAAGGACACGTAAAGACCCCATCGGGGTCAAATATCTGTAGCACTGATGTGGAAATTATCTAAGGAACATGAAAAAATTAAAGTTGAAATAAGGAAAATAATCGACTTAATGGACATTTATTGGAGTTCATATGAGTCTAAATTTGGTAAATCTGAAGGAACAGAAATCAGAGAGAAATTATACAGTGACTCTTTTAATGAGAAAGATTTGAAAAAGTTACTTGATAATGCAAAGGAATTCGAGAAGTCGTTGTTGATTGCCGATAGATTGGTTAAAAAAATAGAGTTGATGGTTAATGAAGTTGATCGTAGGGAATCTTACAGGCTCGACGCTCTTAATGATTTAAAACAAAGTTTGAATAGGGGATTTTCCCTTAGTGATTCACAAGATTGCAAGGAAGAGAGTATTGAAGAATATTCTACCAGATTAATAGATCTAGAGGAAAACTTTGACGAAAAAATGAAGCAGAGAATCAAATATCATAGGTAACATCTCCTTACTTTTAAAGTAGCTTTGGTTATAGAAAATTAGTTTTCAATCGGCATTATAATAGTGCAGCGTTAAGTAAATCAGACATCTAATTCGTAACTCGTTCCACCACGGCGGGTTTAAACCCATCACTAAAAATCTCCAATTGCCAAGGGCATCAAATCGCGCAGCGTCAAATTGCGGCAGCAACAAATTTAAAATTCACAATTCTACATTTTAATCGTCGCCGTAATCTTCGGTACAAGATTCATCTTCCAGTCGCTATTCGCATAAGCCCCGTAGCGGTAAAACACACCGATTCCAATCCCTGAAATGTTGGAGGTTAGTAAACTATTGATGATCAGTCCCCCCTCGAAAAAGCCCTTGTCCATGGTCTTGAAAGTGGTGGAGTGGTATTCCTTGTGCGACATGTCGCCATAACCAACCGCGTGATGCAAGGCAAACTGCGGTTGTGTCCATTTCTTGCCGGTCTTGATGCTGTAGAAGGTCAAGCGTGTGAACAATGCTGCCTGACGCTGCTGGTAAAATTCTGAGGGCATCATGGTCTCAAAGGTGTTGGGCGCTGAAATCATCCAGTTTTTTCCGGTTCCATTCCCGTTGTGCATCAGAAATAAGGGCACAGCTCCAATCGTTTGTCCGGCTTGGATGGTCCACATGAAGGTGCCGATGCCGCGGATGCTGATGTTTTGCTGAATCTCTGCGTTGAAGCGGTAGTAGTCGAAATCAGATTCAAAAATGCCCTTCCAACCTTTCACCGCGCGAACACGTATCTTCGGGTATTTTGTCCCTTTGGAGATGCGTTTGTTGCCGAGCATCATGACTTTCTCACCAATGTTCCAGTTGAACTCAAGACCCGTTTCGGCGAGATCAATATCGCGCAAAGGAAAGGCTGTAGCAATGCCATTCGGATAAAATTGATAATCTCCCGTGAACCAAATGCGCTGGTAGTTGCCAATGAGTGTCATCTTGAGGTTGGGCAGTATGTTGGCTGAAAACGACAATTCACCCAAACGCTGCCGTTCCATGTTGCTGATGAAAAAATCGCGGTACACCGAAGTTGAGTTGAGGTTAAAGGCGTCTTTAATGAAGTTGGTTCCTCCGCGTTCTAACAAATCTTGCTGGTAGCGCAAATCGATTTTGACACCGTGCTTGCGGGATAAATGTACCGTGCTGTAAGCCCCAAATTTATTCGTTCGGTCACCAGTTGACCAGCCATAATAGCCACCAATGACCGCATTTTTCATCGTTTTTTTGGAGGTTTCTAAACCGAATCCAAAACGATAGCGCTCGTAGTAATTGAAATCGAGGAGTCGGTTAAGATCCAAAGCGAGTGCTTTCATCGGGATTTTTCCGTCTGCTAAGCTTGACACCATAGTCAAGCGTTCATCGAGATGCTCTGCCTTGGAGAGGCTGTCGATCACGGTATAGGTCCGTTTTTCTTTTTCGGTGATTTGATAGACGCGCAGACTATCCCAGGTTTCGTCAGCAGTGGCATTGGCTTCTTGATTGGAGATCACGGTCACATTGCTGAAGTCGCGTTTGCGCAGTCCTTCGGGATTGATTTCTACCTGTTTGATGTAAGTACTGCCCCGGCCTTCAAGAAAGGTCGTGACGATTGTACTGTCTTTGGCCTTGAGAACGATGGGCAAGGAACGCAGTTCGATTTCTGTGCTGAGCTTGGATGGAAACCACTTTTTTCCTTCTACAAAGGCGTATTCCTGAACAATGGTAACAGGAGTGCCTGCCGTATCCAGGTAGGGTTTTGCCGTGACCTTCTCAATGGCGTACCCATTGGTGTTGATGTAGAGTCGTCCGGTCATGCCATCGAAGTTTTTACCTGATCGCGGTCGGTAGAAGATGGTGAAGGTAGTATCGCGATTGACGATGGTGGTGTCTTCCAATACGAAGACGTAGCGGTTTGTTCCACCAAAAGCAATTGGATTGATGTAGGTTTTACCAAGAAGGTTGAACTGATTTTCATAGAAGCTGAAGGACTGCAGTTCATTCGCAAAGGTCGAAAGGGCAGGGTCGCTGAAGCCTGATACTTTGTAAGCGGTGATTTCCTCCTTGTCGTGTGCTGGTGGGATGAAGGTGCGGGTGGAGGCACTTTCTAGGATCAGGATGTGCTGTTGATCTAAAAAGTTCCCTGGAGTCGCCTTGCTTGTGTCTGTTAAAAAGCCCTCGATCCCATCGCGATTGACATCAAAAATAAATTTGCTGTAGCTCTCATAGCGAAAGGCATCATTCTCCAAGGGATTGTTTCTCTTTCGATTCGCAATGGCAATGTTGATGATGCGGTGCGCTGGATTTTCACCCGCCACAGCACGCATCTCCTGAATGAATTGAACATATGGTTGCATCTGCAAAATACTATCTTTCAATGTTGCCAATGAAACAATGGTGTCGCGGTATCCTCCCGCTCGAAGTTCAACGGTTTCAGGTAGTGAAGTGAAATGAATAGCGCCATCAAGATCCGCCAAAAATGGTTCTCCCGCCGATGGAAGAACCTTCACAAAAGGAATGGCTTCACCGGTAAATGCATCATGGATGAAATAGGTTTGAGCGGAAGCGTTTAATCCAATCAGCAGGAAGATGAGCGCAGCACAAGTTTTCATGGCTTAATATTACATGTTTTTTCGTTACCCCAGCCCCGGGCTTCAACCTGGGGTGGTGTATGTCAAAAGGGTATTGTTGATGAACCATTTTAATGGTTTGCCTCAGGTGAAATTTCCAGTATTTAAATTGAACATCATAAAAAAAGGAAACACCACGCGGTATTTCCTTTTCATTAAATCCGAAAATCGAATTAGATCTTGTCCAATTCAGACTTCAAATGATCAATGACTTTGATGTCGTAAATATCTGTTTTGCTATCAACTGCAAGGTGGTATGACAACCAATCCGCAAAGTGAATGAAGTACAAGCTTTGAAGAATTGGGTCACCTACAGGTGCTTTGATGTCGAAGATGTGTGGAGTCTTTGTTTCAACAACTTCACGAGTCAATTCGAAACGACGTTTGTTGCGTGGGTGCATGTCGCTGTTTTCGAAGAAGATCGCCGCATCATTGTCTGTTCCCCAGCCCCATCCAACAAGTTCGTTGTGGTTCATCTCTGGAATCACATGACAACGACAAAGCAACTTTGAATTTTCATTCAACTGTTGTTTCGCGCGAATCGTGCATCCCTCATAAGGTGCTTCCGCGTAGAAAACGATATTTTTTCCAACGATTTCTGTCGCTACCTTGCGTGCATGTGCATTGATGGCATCCGACATTTCTTTCAATTGATTGGCAGCATCAATGATGCGTGTAGTAAAGCCTTCTGTGACTCCATAAGCATCCAACATACGAGCAAGTGCAGCAAGGGAATACCCCAAGGCAGCACGTGGTGGCAATCCACCTGGCACTTTCAAAAGGCTATATGCGTTGTCCTTGCAAATGCCTTCCAATTTCCCACCTGAAGTAATTCCAGCGATGTGTGCACCGCGCTCCATGCAATCCTTCAATGTGAAAATCGTTTCTTCCGTATTTCCGGAGTAAGACGAAGCGATGACGAGTGTATTTTTGCCGACAAAATTTGGTGAGGTATAATTTTGAGTTAAAACGACAGGAACTGTGCGTGAAGCACTTGTCCAATCGAGCATCAACTTAAGTCCAATTCCCGACCCGCCTAAACCAGTAAAAAGAATTGAATCGAATTGCGCGTTGTTTCCTTTAAAAGTAAGCGCATTTGCATCATTTGCAGTGGTCAGGATCTGGTCGCTGAACCCTTGAATTAGTTCATTCATGTGCCTTAAAAAATAATTTTTTCGAAGGTACGCAGAAAAAAATAATCACGGATGAAGAAAAAAACAAATGTCATAATGACACTAAGTAAATTTTATCGTAATATTGCCTAAACAATTAAACTATTTAATATGAAAAAAATCTTTACAATTCTTTCAGTACTCGGTTTGAGTATTGCTTCTTACGCGCAGGTAACTGTAACGTATCAGGTTGACATCAATGCTTACATTGCTGCGGGTAACACCCTAAACGCTAACGGTATGCGTGTTGGTGGTAACTTCACATCAAATGGTGCAGCAGTACTTGATTGGACTCCTGCTGATGCTGCTTCTGCAATGACAGATCTTGGAAACGGTATTTGGTCAATCGACGTAACTTACCCTACTGCTTCTGTTGGTGCTACTCAGTACTACAAATTTGTAAACGGTGACTGGGGAACAAACGAAGGAACAGATCCAGCAAACACAATCGCTACTGGTGGATGTGGTGTTGACGACGGTTCTGGTAACATCAACCGTACATTGACTATCCCTTCTTCTAACACAACATTGTGTTATGTATGGGATGCGTGTACTGCTTGTGCTGCTGGTTTGACTGAAGCAGCGATCAACAATGTTGTTGTTTCGCCTAACCCAGTAAACGAAACTGCAACATTTACATTTGCATTGAACGGAACAAATGATGTGACAATCACTTTGTTTGACCTTACTGGTAAAGTTGTTTCTACAACAACAGTTTCTAATCAATCATCTGCTGCGGTAAACACTGCTGCGTTGAACGCAGGAACTTACATCTACACTGTGAAAGCTGGCGAAAGCACGGTTACAGGAAAGATTGTTAAGTAATCTGACATAACTTATTGGTTAACCCGGGCCTAGTGTCCGGGTTTTCTTTGCACTAAATCTTTTACCCATGCGCGCTATAAAATCCTTTGCTTTAATAACTGCCATGTGCTTTACGTGGTCTGTGTCCGCACAAATTCTGGATGTAAGTCCAGCTTTCCCGACTGTAAATGATGTGGTTACAATCACCTATAATGCCGCAGAAGGAAATGGCGCTTTGCTGGGAACAAGTGCAGTGTATGCGCACATGGGATTGATTACTGATCAAAGCACTTCTCTAAGCAATTGGCTTTTTGTTCAGGGTACCTGGGGAACAGCAGATGCCAGCGTTCAAATGACAAATCTCGGAAACAACATTCACCAGATCACGGTCGATATGGACGTTTTTTATGGATTTCCAGCAGGTACGGTGGTTGAGAAAATGGCATTCGTTTTTCGCAATGCTGCAGGAACAACAGTTGGTCGTTCGGCCGATGGATCCGACATCTACTACGATGTGTATCCGGCAACAGCGGGATTTCTCGCTAAAATCTTTTCCCCTGAAAATGTGATGGCTGTTAACCTCGGGGCCTCAGTGCCACTCGTAGGAAAAAGCAATCAAAACGCAAACTTGACTTTTACAGACAACAACGTTCCGATTGCGAATTCAGCCTCTGCTGCCGTGTTGTCTCAAAATTATACAGTGAATACACCAGGCGAACACTGGATTCGTTTCTCCGCCGATAACGGTATAGAGGTGATTACCGATTCAGTGCTCATCGTGGTCAATCCACAACCCACACTTATCGATCCACCAGCTGGATTGCTCAACGGATTAAATTATGTCGATCAGAATACGGTAATCTTGAAGCTTTACGCACCGGATAAAAACAACATCTATGTACTGGGTGACTTCAATGGATGGTCCCCAAGTTTGGCCTATCACATGAACCTGTCACAGGATTTAAAGACCTGGTGGATTCAACTCAGCGGACTTCAGCCCGATACAAAATATGGATATCAGTATTACATCGATGGAGTGCAGCGTTTTGCAGACCCATTGAGCTTGCGTGTGGCAGATCCGAGCAATGACGGAACAATTAGTGCTGCAACCTATCCAAACCCCTATGTTTATCCAACAGGACAGACTACTGGTTTGCTTTCTATTTTTGAAACTAATCCAACGAATTTTTCGTGGCAAAATGATGGGTACCAAAAGCCGGCGAAAAAAGAATTAATGATCTATGAATTGCTTGTGCGCGACTTCGTGGCAAAACGAAATTACCAGACACTCATCGATACCTTGGCTTACTTAGATCAACTTGGTGTCAATGCCATTGAGTTGATGCCTGTAGGTGAATTTGAAGGAAATGAAAGTTGGGGGTACAACCCAAGTTTTCACATGGCACTTGACAAGTATTATGGCACGCCAGAGAAGTTTAAAGAATTCGTAGATTCTTGCCACGGCCGTGGGATTGCCGTAATCATGGACATCGCGCTCAACCATGCTTTCGGACAAAACCCGATGGTAAATATGTACTGGGATGCAGCGAATAACCGTCCTGCCGCAAATAACCCTTGGTTCAATGCCATCTGTCCGCATAGCCCATATTGTTGGGGATACGATTTTAATCATGAGGTACAAGCCACCAAGGACTATGTGGATCGCGTAAATCGCCATTGGATGAATGAATTTCACATCGATGGATACCGCTTTGACTTTACAAAGGGCTTTGTCAACAGTGGAGCGAATTACAGCAATACACGCATCGCAATCATCAAACGCATGGCTGATTCTCTTTGGATACAACAGCCAGAGGCCTATGTGATTTTGGAACATTGGGCCGATAATGCAGAAGAAACGCAACTCGCCAACTACGGCATGATGCTCTGGGGTAACTTAACTTACGAATATCATCAAGCGATGAAAGGGTACAATTCTAACCTAACCAATGGGATTTATTCCTCTCGCGGCTGGACAAGTCCTCATTTGGTCACCTATAGTGAAAGTCATGACGAAGAACGCGGTATGTATGAATGTTTGTCGGCCGGTGTTTCGACGAATCCTGACCACAACGTCAAGGAATTACCAATCGCTCTGTTGCGCGCGCAAGCTGCAGGAGTAATGCTGCTCACAACACCAGGTCCAAAGATGATTTGGCAGTTTGGTGAACTCGGATACGATATTTCCATTGACAACCCTTGCCGCATTTGCAATAAACCCATTTTGTGGGCGTACTATCTGCAAAACAATCGCCGTCAATTGTTCGATGTGTATGCAGCGACGTTAAAGTTGAGAACGGAAAACGCAGTCTTCAATGATGGAACGTTTTCTCATGCCTTGAATGGTTCTGTGAAGAAAATCACCTTTGCACATCCGTCAATGGACGCCATGGTGATTGCCAATTTTGCGGTGACACAGCAAACACCTTATGCTGGATTTCCACACACAGGAATGTGGTATGAATACTACACGGGAGACAGTATCGATGTGACCAATGTGAACATGCAAATTTCAATGACTCCAGCGGAATACCGTGTTTATACAACTGTCCATCTACCAAAACCAACGATTCTTTCAACGGTAGGCTACGAGGAGTTGGCGATGGATGATTTTGATTGCACTCTTTATCCTAATCCAGCTACGGAGGAATTGTTCATTCGTTCACAACGTGATCTAACGCAAGTTGTGGTGAGAGTGATTGATCATAGCGGCCGCGCAATGAAGTCAATCAAGCAGAATTCATTGTTGGCGAATGAGGCGTTAAAAATCACGCTCAATGACATCGTCAATGGGACGTATTTACTGTTGATTGAAAGTACTGAAGGATATTATTCGCAAGAATTTGTAAAGCAGAATTGATTAGAGAAAGGAAATTTTTTCTGTGTGCCTCTGCCGTAAAAAAACAAAACGTTTATCGGCAAACGGACATTGGATTTAGTGTTCACCGCAGAGCCACAGAGGTTTTGTGATTGTGTTTATTTGTCAATTCAATTCAATTCTCTGCGCCTCTGCGGTAAAAAGACAAAACGTATATCGGGTATAGGGACAATGGATAAATAATCACCTTAATCTCTCAAGCTATTAGCGAGGAAAGCAAGATCGACCAATTTGTTGGAATACCCCCATTCGTTGTCGTACCAACTCACTACCTTGACGAAATGCTCGTTGAGGGCAATTCCTGCTTGCGCGTCGAAAATGGAGGTGCATGGATTACCAATGAAATCACTTGAAACTACGTCTTCATCCGTATAGCCCAAGATGCCTTTTAACTCATTTTCGGAAGCATTTTTCATAGCTACACAAATGGCTTCATAACTTGCTGGTGTCTTCAATCGAACGGTTAAATCGACCACAGAAACATCAGCAACTGGAACTCGGAACGACATGCCTGTGAGTTTTCCTTTTAACTCAGGAATTACCAAAGTAACCGCTTTGGCTGCACCCGTCGACGATGGAATGATGTTTTGAAATCCACCTCGTCCTCCACGCCAGTCTTTTTGCGATGGTCCATCTACCGTTTTTTGGGTCGCTGTAACCGCATGTACTGTGCTCATCAGTCCTTCTTCAATGCCAAAGGTGTCGTTGAGAACTTTCGTGATCGGCGCCAAACAATTTGTCGTGCAGGACGCATTGGAAATGATGTGCTGGTCTTTTGTCAATAGCAGGTGATTCACTCCCATAACGAAGGTTGGCGTATCGTCTTTTGCAGGTGCAGAAAGTACCACCTTCTTTGCTCCAGCTTTAAGATGTGCGCTTGCGGATTCTTGAGTAAGGAAAAGACCTGTGCATTCGAGCACAACATCTGCACCTACCTCATTCCATTTTAAATTGGCAGGATCGCGCTCAGAAGTCATGCGTACAGCTTGACCGTTGATAATTAATTTCCCGTTTTCAACTGAAACGGTGCCATCGAACTGTCCATGCGTGGAGTCGTATTTCAATAGATACGCCATGTAATCAGCATCCATTAAGTCGTTGATCGCTACAATGGTGATGTCTTTTCGAGCAGCAGCTACCCTGCACGCCAAGCGGCCGATACGACCAAATCCGTTAATCGCTAGTTTCATGATGTCCTTCGTTTTTGCTAATGTACGAATAAATAGTTAGTGTCAATTTGACATTAACTATTGTTAACGGACAATTACTGTCGAACGATGCGCTGGCGGAAAATGTGTCCGTCGTAGTTGATCACAAGGAGATAGTTGCCGTCTTCAATAGCGGAGACATCCAAACTGAAACTTCGCGAATCGATGGGATGAACAGCTATAGGCACTTGTTTCCCATCCATGCTATACAGCTGAATTTCTGCATCAACAGGCATAGGAACCAGGTATTCAACAGTGACCTCTGTCTTCGCAGGATTGGGATATACCATCCATTCATCATTCGCAGATTCTTCAATTCCGGCCGACGAAGAAGTGCACGCACATTTATTTTTTGGAACGCTTGTGTCCACAATGCCTGGAGCGGTATAGATGAGTTTGACATAACATTTTTGTCCAGCCTGTGTAGCCGTAGCATTTTTTATGCGTATGCTGTACCATCCGGAGTAGGCAGGAACGATTGAATCGAGGATTGTTCCCGACGCACTCACAGAATCAATGACATTGCAATCTTTGTCTAAATAGAAAACCGTGATTGGTAAAAGTGGGTTTTCAGGATAGAGCTCAAGGTTAATTTGTTGTCCAGATTGTGCGAAGATGCGCCCCACCAAGCGGCAATCGGTACTATTTGTAGGTAAGTTTCCTCCTTGCTGAAGGGATGGAAGACTTTTGTCTCCTAAATCGCCTGCCATCTCCCATTCTTGCGTGGTACGCTTTGTCGGGCGAACATAGTTTGCTGCAATACCTTGTGGCGCCCAAATGGAATATCCACGACGTCCTTGCAAGGCAGAACCGTCACACGGTGGGATCGCAATGTTTACTTTTCCTCCGCCATAGACAGTTGCTGTTGCCGTTCCATTGGCACCTGAATAATCGATCAAAACCGTTCCATCGGGCCAACTTGTCTGCACGCCATTGAGGTTTTGCCAGTTTGACCAAGAATCTGTCACAGCAATCAATGCTTTTGCTGAACGCTCAATCACCAAGGCATCAGCTGCTTGCCAACGAACGTTGTAAGCACCCTCTTTGAAGCGAAGGTTTTGGTGGCACCACAACAAGTTTTCAAGGTCGCTGTAGGCAGGAAGCTGAGCAGCATTCGCTGGATCGTGATTGAAACGATTTCCCAAATAACCGATGTTGAATAAATCTTCGAAGAACACTTGAGGCGAGCCATCTACGGCAAACGAAATGGCATAAGCAGCGCTGCGTCTTCCGTCGTTTGGTTCAATTTGCTGTCCAAGTTGTGAGCCGGTGTTCCATCCTGTAATGTTCCCCGTTGCATCGACAATTGGACGGTAAGTATCGTGGTTGTTGACAAAAGGAACTGTTCGCAAACGGTTTTGCTGCTGGTAATTGGGAATCGATCCGATATCGAAATTGCCATTGCCTGAAACCATCGAGGTTAAACCACCTCGGAGGGCGAAATCAAAGGTTCCTGCCCGGTTTTGGACGTTGTTTGCCCATGCATCGAGTTCTGTAGCAGTACCAACCCATTCGCCTACGGCATACATCTGATCTCCACCACTCGCCCACAAAGATCCAAACTGAAGGTTCCAAAGAAAATCTTCTGCAGCATACGTTGGGAAGTGTTTCACAGCATCAATTCGAACTCCATCCCAACCAACTTGCTTCTTGTACCAAATGAGCCAGTTCCGTGTTTCTGTGCGCATGTAATCTGTGCTTTGTGTTGGATTAAATGTGGCATTGCTGCTCAACCCAAAGGCGCTTGTTTCGTAGGAAATATCAGGACCCCAATACGGCGAATTGATCTCGTTGGTGCAACATGGATTGCCGACGTTTGGGTAAAAATTTTGCCAGTTTTTAGAGAACCGTCCTTGACGTGCCAAATAGTCGGCGGCCGTTTCTGTAATGGCTGGTGTGTTGTAGCAGGTGTAGCGAAAATTCTTGTACTTGTTGGTTGAACCGTCGTCCATAGCACTTGGATCATTGCCTCCTTGACCAGCGCCACTTCCAGCTCCTGTAACGTGATTGAGAACAATGTCTTGAATGACATCTATCCCATTGGCTTTTAGAACAGCAACTAAACGAAGCAATTCATCCTTATCGCCCAATCGGGTGTTGGTTGACCCTTTCTGGTATTTGTCCCCCAAATCGTAGTGGTCAAAGGGCGCGTATCCAACGCTGTTCGTTCCTGTATTTTTTATAGAAGGTGGAATCCAAACAGCATCAATCCCTAAAGCCTTCAAGCGCGGAGCAAGTTCAGCCAAGTAGTTTGCCCAATCATTGGGAAAATTTGTGTTGTAATAATCCCACCAGAATCCTTGTAGGACAATCTGTCTGCTCGGGTCGTTCACCTGGGCGCTTAAAGGATTTGTGAATGTTAAATGGTTAAGAAAAACAAGGATAAAAAGACGAAAGATGGTTTTCATAATCGTATAGTTATGGGATAGATATAAGTTGTTTTTGTCCAGCAGTTAGGGTGTATTTTTGCTCAATCATGTTAAAGTCGAGCTCATCTGTTCCAAGGTTGGATATCTCCATTGTTTTTCCTGAAACATGAATATGTACGGGCTGTTCTTTAAAGAAAATCTGGAAGGAATACGATTTCCATTTTTCCGGAATCATCGGACGAACGGATAGTTTTCCGTCAATTACGCGCACCCCAGCCATTCCCTCGACAATGCTCATCCATGTACCGGCCATGCTGGTAATGTGTAAGCCTTCATTGACCTCGTTGTTGTAGTCGTCGAGATCTAAACGCGAGGTGCGTAGGTACAAGTCATATGAACGGTCATGGTCGCCAATTCGTGCCGCCAAAATGGAGTGAATGCATGGTGATAAAGAGGACTCATGAACGGTTTTTGGTTCATAAAAATTAAAGTTCTCTCGAATTTCTTCTTCGCTAAAGCGGTCTTCGAACAAATAAATTCCCTGCAACACATCGGCCTGTTTGATAAATACAGAACGCAAAATGCGGTCCCAAGACCAATGTTGGTTGATCGGTCGCTCCGAATCGGGCAGGTCAGCGGCATTCATCATGACTTTGTCCATGAAGCCATCTTGTTGAAGGAAAACCTTTGTTCCGTCAAGTTTTGGAAAGTGGATGTTTTCACTCACATGCACCCATTGTTCGCGTTCTACGGTCGACAATGCAATTCCCTTTTTGCCTAAACGGTCATTACATTCCAAGGCATATTGAATGCACCAACGCGCTAAAAAGTTGGTGTACCAGTTGTTGTTGATGTTGTTTTCGTATTCGTTTGGACCCGTAACTCCAAGCATGACATACATGTTCTTGTCAGCGGACCAGTTGAAGCGTTGCACCCAGAAGCGCGCAATGGCGGTAAGCACATGAATCCCGTACTTTCCAACATAATCGAAATCGCCGGTGTGACGTACATAGTTGTATATGGCAAAGGCGATGGCTCCATTACGGTGAATTTCTTCAAAGGTGATTTCCCACTCGTTGTGACATTCCTCCCCATTCATGGTCACCATCGGATACAATGCTGCACCATCTGTGAATCCTAGTTTTTCTGCATTTTCAATGGCCTTGTCGAGCTGAAAATAGCGGTACTTCAACAACTGACGGGCAATTTTTGAAGGTGCCGTTTTCAGGTAGAAGGGAATGCAATAGGCCTCGGTGTCCCAGTAGGTCGCACCGCCATATTTTTCACCAGTAAAGCCTTTTGGCCCGATGTTGAGCTTCGGATTCTTTCCCGTATAGGTTTGATAGAGATGGAAGATATTGAAACGAATGGCTTGTTGGGCCGCTTTATCTCCGGTGATCACTACATCTGCATTTTCCCAAATGGCTTTCCATGCTGCGCAATGTTCTTCGTACAAGGCATCGAATCCACGCACATAGGCAGCCGTAACATGTGTAATCGATGCTGCCACGGTATTGAAATGGGAGTGATTGATGGATGAGGTCACCGACACGTACTTTTTGATGGTGTAGGTTTTCCCTTTCTCCAAGAAATGCTCAAAATTGTTTTCAATGTAGAGCTCCTCTTCCTTGAGGTTTGGATGAATGTCTAGAATCTTTGACCCTTCCCAAAAAGAAAAACGCATGGCATTCGCCACCAAGAAATCTGTCTTTTTTGTTTTGGCACTTACGACACCTTTCCGCACACCGATACGCTGAATGTCAGGTGTCCAGAAAAATTCGTTGTAGTTGGAGTCCGCATTGTTCACACGTCCATCGAGGTAGGGAGCGATCTTAAAGTTCGCCGAAAAATTGAGTGGCTTAATGGTGTAACGTATGGCGGCAAGTTCGTCATTTGCCATGGAGCAAAAACGCACGGTTTCTACTTCCACCTCTTTATTTCCTTTCAGGACACAGACAAATTTTCGTGTCAACGTGCCTGTTTGCATGTCGAGTTCTCGGTAGAAGGATTTCACGGTACATGTTGCCAGATCAAGTGCTTCCCCGTCGACATGGATATTTATGCCAATCCAGTTGCAGGAGTTGAGTACCTTCGCGAAATATTCTGGATACCCATTTTTCCACCAGCCCACACGCGTTTTGTCGGGATAATAGACACCACCCACATAGCTTCCTTGGAGACTTTTTCCTGTATAGGTTTCTTCAAAATTGGCGCGTTGACCGAAGGATCCATTCCCAATTGAAAAGATGCTTTCCGCTTCCTCTTGCCGCTGTGGATCGAATTTCCGCTCGATCACTTTCCATTCATCGATCTCAAAAAGATTCTTCATAGAGGGAAAGATTAAAGTCTGTCAATGTTTCAACATAGGCGTGTGCCAATTCAGCTACGTGTGGATTTCCTATCGCAATGACATTAAAACCACCTGCTTTTGCAGCCATTATTCCACTTTCGGCATCTTCAAAGACCAAACAATCGGCTGCACTCAATCCCATCCCTTGCGCTGCATTGAGGAATACTTCAGGATCTGGTTTTGGTGCGCTCACCCCATTTCCATCGATGATGACATCGAACATGTATTTGATTTGAAGAAGTTCGAGAATAGCATTGGCATTCTTACTGGATGATCCCACCCCAAGTTTGATGTCGTGTGCTTTGGCGTGTTGCAAAAGTTCAACAACACCCGGGAGTGCATCGGCAGGTCCAAGTGTTCGAATGGATTCTAGGTAGATCTCGTTTTTAAACACCAGGAGTTCCTCAAAGACTTCAGATGAGACTGTTGCTCCAGCCAAAGTGATGATTTTTTTTAATGAATCTATCCGACTTATGCCTTTCAATTGTTCATTATCCAATTTTGTGAATTGGAATCCAAGTCGTTCAGCGGTTTTTTTCCAAGCGATAAAATGGTTCTTTTCTGTAGAGACCAAGACACCATCCAAGTCGAAAATGAGGCCTTTGATTTTCATTTATTTTAGTCTAATTCTAAGGGTGAAAATACAGGCAATGATCATCATCGATCCACCTAAAACAAGCGCATAAGCGGCATTTCCACCAAACATGTATTTCACAATTGGTCCAGAGAAAAGTGCACTAAAAATTTGAGGTAAGGTAATGAAGAAATTAAAAATCCCCATCATAATTCCCATTTGGGAAGCGGGAATAACCCCTGCGAGGATCGCATAGGGCATCGCTAGAATACTTGCCCAAGCAATCCCGATAAAAATCATCGGGATGATCATCATGGTTTTATCTGGCATGAAGTACATCAAAACCAAACCAATTCCACCCATCAATAAGGAAACAGCATGTGTTTTCAATTTACCGAGTTTCTTCGCGATGTAAGGAATGCAAAAGGCAAAAATAGCGGAGATTCCATTGTAGATTCCGAATAAAATCCCAACCCAGTCGCCCAAATCTTCGCTCAACTTGTGTTGACCTTTCAACACGGCATCCGTAGGATTGGCTTCGAGCCCAGCTTTAATGACTTCCATTGTCGGCAAGTCATAGGTGTGTTCGCGCAATGCGGTCGTTGTATATACCCAAAGGCAGAATAAGCCAAACCAGGAAAAAAACTGTACAAAACCGAGCTGCCACATTTCTTTCGGGATTCGGAATTTCTCATTTTTCGTTTCTTCTGAAACGATGCCCATCTGGATGCGTTCTTCGGGCGAGTATTCTTTCGTTTTAAAGATGGTCCACAAGATGGCAACCATAAATACAAGGGCACCAATGTAAAAGGAATAAACAACGTTGGGCTGAATTTTTACGCCTTGTACATCATTAGAAACCCCAAAAATATTTGTTAAAATCCAAGGGAGGAAGGATCCGACGACAGCGCCAATTCCAATCAATGCCGTTTGAATGGAAAATCCTTTGGTGCTTTGGTCATCGTGCAAATTATCTGCTACCAAGGCACGGAAAGGCTCCATGGAGACGTTGAATGAGGCATCCATAAGCATCAAGAATCCAGCGCCTACAAGAAGGGCAGGGAAGTAGGCGGTAAAGTGATCTGCATTGGGCAATAGGACCAAGGCAGCACAGGCAAGGATGGCTCCAGCGAGGAAAAATGGTTTTCTGCGGCCAAAGCGCTTCGACCAAGTACGGTCACTCCAATACCCAATTACAGGCTGAACAATTAACCCTGTCAAAGGTGCTACAAGCCAAAACCACGACAGGCTTTCGACATCAGCACCGAAATCAGTCAATATTCGACTTGCATTTCCATTTTGCAAGGCAAACCCCATTTGAATTCCGAGGAATCCGAAGCTCATGTTCCAGATCTGCCAGAACGAAAGTTTTGGTTTGGTAGTAGCAGTTTTCATAGGTTTATTTTGAAAGTACGATGTATTCCCAAGGCTTCATCTCGAGGGACATTGTTTTTCCGATTTTTTGCTTTTTCCCGCTGAAAAGATTCGTGTATTTCCCGCAAAGACGCTCATCTGTCAGTGTGATTTTTCCATTAGAAGGCGAGAGGTTGATGGCTACAAGAACTTTCTGTTTTCCTTGTTCACGAACGAAGACAAGCATGTGCTCTTCTCCTGCAGGACTTAATAATTGCAATTCTCCTCCTGATCGACCACCCCAAAGTGCTTGATTGGTATGGTGAAGGTCGTTTAATTTGGTGTAAAAATCCACCAAATCCATTTTTTGCCAATCTATTGAGTCTTTGTCAAAAAACTTTAAGCGTCGGTCCAAGCTTGTTTCTTGTCCGTTGTAAATCAATGGCATTCCGTCAATGGTTGCTGCAAGCACCGCCAAGGCAAATCGTGCTTCTCCCATGCGTTCCATTTCAGTTCCGTTCCATGAATTTTCATCGTGGTTGGACGTGAACATCATGCGGTAAGCATTGGCAGGATAGGTTTTATCTTTTTCGAAATAGGCACGAATATCATCGATGTCCATTACTCCCTTGGCGATTTTATTCAGCACATGGTGAAATTCCCAACCATAGGTCATGTCCATGGCTTGATGCATGGCTATTTCTTCTGCTTCAGCAAGCATGAATACCGGTTTGATTTTATCCAATGCTGTGCGGACATCAATCCAGAAATCCAATGGCACCCATCCGGCAACATCACAACGATATCCGTCCAAATCGAAGTCACGTACCCAATATTCCATGGCATCAATCATTCGACCGCGCATTTCTTTGCTGTCGTAATTCAAATCGGCAACATCCCACCAGTCTGTTCCGATGGTCGGTTGAACATTTCCTGTTGAATCGAGCGTGTAATACTCCAAGTGGCCTTCTTCAATCCAAATGTTATCTGGTGAGCTATGGTTCGCTACCCAGTCAATGATTACTTTCATTCCCAAAGCATGTGCGGCATCCACCAAATGTTTGAAATCATCTTTGTTTCCAAACTCAGGGTTCACCGCTTTGTAATCCCGAACTGCATAGTAACTTCCTAGCGAACCTTTGCGGTTTTTCTCTCCAATCGGATTAATGGGCATCAACCATAGGATATCAACTCCCATTGCTTTTAAGCGCGGCAAGTGTTTTTCAAAGGCAGCAAATGTCCCTTCTGGTGTAAATTGACGCACATTGACTTCATAAATGGTTGCATTCTTGGCCCAATCTGGCGTTACCAAGAGTCCTTTTTCTCCGGGCTGAGCATAACTCATTCCGACACTAAAAAGCAGTGAGAATAGCAATCCTAATTTCATGATTTCTGCAATTTAAGGTGATTTTCATGATAGCTCACAAGTCCATCAATGGGTTTGCGAATGATTGAACCGATCTGCACATCAAGAGATGCACAGGCAGCAATCAATTGTTTTTCAAAAATCTGTGCGATAGACCCTACAAAATGAGTTTTCACTTCACGGTAGTTCGAGTAGCAGCATACATGGACGTCAATGAAATGACGAAATCCTTCAAACACCATTTCTTGAATATATGGGTGTTCTGCGAAACGGGTAATGAAAGGCATAAAAGAAGCAAGATATACATTGGCATTCGGTGTCATATACACGCGTTCAACAATCAAGTCTTTGGTCAATCCCAATTCATTTTTCAACACATCAGAAATATCTTCGGGCAAGCGGTGGTAGAGGTAGTTGGAGAGAAGTTTCTTCCCAAAGTAAGATCCACTGCCTTCATCGCCTAAAATATAGCCCAATGCAGGAACAACTTCAGATACATTTTTCCCATCGTAGTAACATGAATTTGATCCGGTTCCAATGATGCAAGAAATACTCGGCGCTCCCTGATAGGTGGCATAAGCACAAGCCGTTAAATCGTGGTCCACAGAAATTTCGGCATTGATAAACAAGCGCTTTAAGCCACGACGAATGACATCATTCAAATGAGGAGCTGAACATCCAGCACCATAAAAATATACGCGCTCAACCTTCAAAGAAGCCTCATTTAAACCTGTATTTCCATGCACAGCATTATAAACTGTATCTTCGTCATGAAAATATGGGTTCAAGCCCATTGTAGAAAAAGAGTGTCGTTCACCATTGTTCATCAATACCCAATCACTCTTGGTTGAACCGCTATCAACGATAAGTACCATATAAAAAAAATAGTTAAGGACCTTTGTGTCAAAAATACACTTTGCGAATGTATAGAAAAAACTTCATTAAATTTGTGCATGCACGATAAAATGAACCATGAATTAAATCCTCGCATTTCTGCCGATTGCGTAATCTTTGGATTTGACCTGAACAAGCTCAATGTATTGTTGATTGAACGAGAAACCGTTGTGGGTTTGGATACCTACAAGGCCCTACCAGGAGATTTAATTTTTGAAGATGAACCACTAGACACCGCGGCAAATCGTGTGCTAAATGAACTAACCGGCTTGGAGGACATCTATTTGGAGCAGGTTGGAGCCTTTGGTGATCCCGACCGTTTGAGCAAGCCACAGGACCGTGCATGGTTGAAGGCAGTGCGACAAGATCCGGATGCACGAGTTATTACAATCGGCTATTATTCATTGGTTGGCATGAACAATTATGTGCCTCAGCCGGCATCTTTTGCGCGCGCAGCGACATGGATTCCGATTGAGGAAATTGGTGAGTTGGCCTTTGACCACCGCCAAATTTTGGATGGTGCATTGAAAAAATTGAAGGAAAAATTAAATGTGCAACCCATTGGATTCAATTTGCTTCCAGAGAAATTTACCTTGTCTCAGCTGCACCGACTATATGAAGCGATTTTAGGTGTTGAACTGGATAAACGGAATTTTCGCCGAAAAATGTTAAAAATGGATATCCTTGAAAGTTTGGAAGAGCGTCAAGAAGGGGTCCCTCACAAACCCTCTCAATTCTATAAGTTTAATGAACAGAAATACCACGATTTATTGAAAACAGGCTTCGATAATTTTGCGTTTTAAAGGCATTCTTTGAGACTTCATTTGAATTTCATGCATACTTAGTGTATTTTTGACATAAAGCATGTATTTTTGTACCGCACTAACGCAACAACTATGAAACCATCCAATGGGAAAAAGCAAGTAAAACCGATCAAACCATTTAATGTGATCGTTTTCGGAGGGGATGGAGATTTGGCTTTTCGAAAGATTTATCCAGCGCTTTTTCATCGCTATGCAGACAACCAATTGACGGTTGATTTTAGCATTTTTCCAGTAACTCGATCAACTCGCAAACATGCGACATTTAAAGATGAGGTCAGAAAGTTCATCGCTGAATCTACGGACTATGCCGTAAAACCTGAGGTAATTGATGTGTTTATTTCACGCATTCACCTAAAATGTATCCCCGAACATGAGCTGGTCAATTACGAGGATTTGCAAAAGTCGCTCGAAAAAACACCCAATCATCAGAATCTTTATTACTTATCCACTCCATCTGAAGCATTCGGTCCAATTTGCGCGTGCTTGAAGCACGCAGGATTGGTCAATTCAAGCAGCAAAGTAGTCTTGGAAAAACCTTTAGGAAATAGCCTTGCATCGTCACAAGAAATCAACTCAATGATTAGCAGTTGTTTTCATGAGAACCAGATATACCGCATCGATCACTACTTGGGAAAGGAAACGGTACAAAATCTAATGGTGCTTCGTTTTGCAAATCACTTGTTTGAAAATGCGTGGAGCGCTGATCACATCGACAATGTACAAATTACTGTAGCCGAAAGCCTTGGCGTTGAAAACCGCGGGGGATATTACGACAATAGTGGGGCTTTACTCGATATGGTGCAGAACCACTTGCTCCAATTGTTGTGTTTGATCGCTATGGAGCCGCCTTCTCGCTTGGAAGCCAATATTGTGCGTAATGAAAAGCTGAAAGTTCTTAACTCCCTGCGCTTGTTCAATAAAAAGTCGGTTGTGACGGAGACGGTTCGTGGCCAGTATACACGAGGAATTGTTGATGGAAAGCAATTGAATTCTTATTTGGAGGATATCGAAGAGTATGAGTCAAATACGGAAACTTTTGTTGCCATTCAAGCGCACATTGACAACTGGAGATGGAAAGGAACACCGTTTTATTTGAGAACAGGCAAACGAATGCCGAAACGCTACTCAGAAATTGTCATCAATTTCAAGTCGGTGAAACACAATGTGTTTTCGTATGAAGAAATTCCCGGGAACAGATTGATTATACGTCTTCAACCAGAAGAGCGCATCGAATTGGTGCAAATGACAAAGATACCTGGTCCTGGTGGATACCGCTATAAGCCAATTTCATTGAAACTGGATTACATGGATTCGTTCAATGAACGATTCCCTGAAGCGTATGAACGATTGATCGTCGATGTACTTCGTGGTGAACAAACATTGTTCATGCGCCAAGATGAATTGGAAGCAGCATGGATCTGGATTGAGTCTATCGTTGACGGATGGGCAGCATCCAAACAAAAGAATGTCTTATACGAAGCAGGAACTTGGGGTCCGGGTGAACAAATCATGAAGGAGGATCACATGTGGTCAACATCTTACAGTTACCTCAATGACAACCTATAATGACCTCACTTCCTTAGAAGAAGGAATCACGCAATCTATCGCGGGTCTTATTCGCTCAGCGATCGAATGGCATGGTTCAGCGCATATCCTTCTTTCGGGAGGAACAACACCTTTGGTGGTCTATGCGCGTTTATCGAAGCAGAACATTGAATGGAATAAAGTATGGATTGGCTTGGTCGATGAACGCTATGTTCCATTAAACCATCCAAAAAATAACGAACGGGCCTTGAGAGAGGCATTGGGTGAAGTTGTCTGTGATCAAGCACATTTTATCGGAATGGTGCATGATGATGAGGATGCCGAACACAATTTATCGGTGGTTTCTGCAGAATACAAACCTTTCATGGACCGCACTGATTTCATCCTGTTGGGCATGGGAAAGGATGGACATTTTGCATCGCTCTTTCCGAATGACGACGCATCAGAAATTGATTTACGTACTGATTCGGTCAGGATTCTTTGCACAACGGCACCCGATTTTCCGACGGAGCGAATCACATGCAGCAAAGGCATGCTGAAACAAGCCAAAGAAGTGGTATTGATGATTACCGGAACGGAAAAAGAAACGATATTCAATGACAATAAAGAAAGCGGTTTGCCTGTGGGATATCTGCAGCGCGAATTCGGTCAGTTAAATGTATTTTACGCTCCTTGATATGAATAAAGTAATTCTAGATGTCACCCAACGAATCGTTGAACGCAGCAAGGAAACGCGTCAAGAGTACCTCGATGCCATGCACGAGCAGTTTCGAACGGTTCCCTCTCGATCAGGGCTGCAATGCGGAAACCTCGCACATGCCTACGCGGGATGTGGTCACGATGACAGGGCGAAACTGTCTGAGGATGTAGTGCCAAACATTGGAATTATAACAGCCTACAACGACATGTTGTCGGCACACAAACCCTACGAACAGTATCCAGAGAAAATACGTGAATACGCACAAGCGCACAATGCCGTTGCACAGGTTGCAGGGGCAGTTCCAGCGATGTGCGATGGGGTGACGCAAGGTCAAGTGGGTATGGAGCTGTCGCTTTTCAGTCGAGATGTCATTGCGATGTCGAGTGTCATTGGACTTTCTCACCGCATGTTTGATGCGATACTCAATCTTGGAATTTGTGATAAAATTGTCCCAGGACTCATGATGGGTTCCTTGCGATTTGGATACCTTCCAACGGTGTTTGTTCCAGCGGGACCAATGCCAACAGGAATAAGCAACGATGAAAAATCACAGATTCGTCAGGCTTATGCCGAAGGAAAAATTGGACGTACTGAATTGCTCAAAGGCGAATCAGATTCGTACCATTCACCGGGAACCTGTACCTTCTATGGAACGGCCAATAGCAACCAGATGCTCATGGAAATCATGGGCTTGCAATTGCCGGGCTCAAGCTTCGTGAATCCGGGAACGCCTTTGCGCGATTTGTTGACGGAAGAAGCAGTGAAGTCTGCATTGGCTTTGAGCCGCAGAAAAGAATTCGGCGCGACGATGGCTGGAATGGTCACTGAAAAGACTATTGTCAATGCCATTATCGGCTTACTCGCAACAGGCGGATCTACGAACCATACCATTCACATCATTGCGATTGCACGCGCAGCAGGAATCATCATCAATTGGGATGACTTCTCAGATTTATCTTCAGTGATTCCATTGTTGGCGCGCGTATATCCAAATGGTGCTGCAGATGTCAATCATTTCCATGCAGCTGGCGGGGTTGGATTTGTGATGCGCTCATTGCTTGAGCATGGCTTGTTGCATGATGATGTCAATACCATTCTTGGTCATGGCTTGTTGAATTTTACCATGGAACCGAGTATTGAGAGTGGAAAGTTGGTATGGCGCGAAGGCGCGAAGGAATCATTGAATACAGCCATTGTACGGCCTGTATCTGACCCTTTCAAACCAGAAGGTGGAATCAAGGTCCTGAAAGGAAACATTGGTCGCTCGGTGATTAAAACCTCTGCCGTAGATAACGAACATTTAATCGTTGAAGCACCTGCTATGGTATTCGATGAACAAGAAGATTTCATCGCTGCATTCAAACGAGGAGAATTGAATAGAGATCTCATCGCTGTGCTAGCCTTTCAAGGGCCAAAACAAAATGGAATGCCAGAATTGCATCAGTTGACGCCTTCATTGACAATCCTTCAGAAACGCGGATTCAAAGTCGCGTTATTGACCGATGGGCGTATGTCGGGAGCTTCGGGTAAAGTACCTGCTGCGATCCACATGGTGCCAGAGGCAAGTGATGGAGGCTTTATAGGTAAAATTCAAACGGGCGACTTGTTGCGTTTGGATGCTGCAGCAGGAACATTGGAATGTTTAACAGAAGGTGTTGAAGCACGCGCTGTTCGTACGAAGAAAGCGGCAACGCATGGTCTCGGCCGGGAGTTGTTTGCGCATGCACGACGCACGGTCAGTGACAGTGAACAAGGGGCTAGTTTTATTATTTAATTAGAAGGTATGCAACACGGAATAGACCAGGTCTTGGCAAAACATAGCATGATTCCCGTCGTCACGGTGAACTCAAAGGAGGAAACGGATATTGTCATGAACCGCTTATTGGAGCAAAATATACATGTCGCGGAGATCACACTTCGAACGGAATATGCCCTCACCGCAATTGCACATGTAAAGAAAAATTATCCCACGATCGATGTCGGAGTGGGAACGGTAATCTCTATTGGTCAAGTGGCGCCATTGGTTGACCTTGGAGTGGACTTCATTGTTTCACCTGGCGCCACGATGGATTTAATCACGCACTTGAAGGATGGAACGATTCCATTTATTCCTGGAGCCGTTACACCATCAGAAATTATGTCGGGATTAGAAATGGGCTTGACGACATTTAAGTTTTTTCCTGCAAATTTATTCGGGGGCATAGACGCATTAAAGGCATATGGTCAAGTTTTTCCTGCGGTAAAGTTTTGTCCAACAGGAGGCATTAACGGCACAACACATTCAGATTATCTCGCGCTTTCCAATGTGATCAGCGTTGGTGGATCATGGATGCTCAAGTAATGGATTTTAACCAAAACTTAGGGAGGCATTAAGACGGGTTGTTTATCCCAGCCCTGGGTTTTAATCTGGGGTTTTAAGATAAAAAAGGGGGAAGATTTCAACATCTTCCCCCTTTTTTTTATGATTTGGTTTAACCTAAGTCTTAGTATCCAGGATTCTGAATGAGATTCGTGTTCAACACGAGGTCCGCAGTTGGGATAGGGTATAAGTTCAAGTGGTCAGATACGCTAACTCCAGCGACATCTCCACCTTTAAATGGCCATACATACGTTCCACCAGTAAACAAGCCAAAGCGAATCAAATCGGTACGGCGTGTGCATTCCCAATGCAATTCACGTGCACGCTCATCAATGATGTCATTTAAAGTCAGAGCTGAGAAGTTGGATGCTGCATTGCCATAAGCACGCTCACGCAGGTAGTTAACATAGGTCAATGCTGTCCCAGTGCTTCCGCTTCCACGTACTGCACATTCTGCATACATCAAATATACATCTGCCAAACGGAACATTGGGAAGTCGATGTCAACGAATGCGGATGTCGCACTGTTTGAAGCAAGAGCCCCTGTAGATGTGATGTTCTGGTATTTCGGCAGTGCATACCCTTGTGTAAATGTCGACAAGCTGGTAATGTCTTTTGTTTGACCTGTTGTGTAGAATTGATAACGAGAATCTAAAGTGGTATCTGCAAATTTATTCACGAAAGGTGCTGTTGCGCGAAGTCCACCCCATTTGCCATTTACGCCGTAATTTGCAGCGACCATTGACCCACCCAAAGAGGCACATACCATGAATGTTGTTCCTCCGTAGGTTTGGGCATTAATTCCGTCGTAAATCACTGGGAAGATAATCTCTGGAGATGTGTTGTTGTCAGCACGGAAAAGATCTGTGTATTTATCGTCTAAGGCGAAACCACCTGTATTGATGATTTTAGAACAATAGGTAGCACAATCAGTATAACGTTCTGTTCCTGTGTATACTTTTGAATTCAAATACATGCGTGCCAGTAGGAACTGAGCAGCAGAGCGGCTTGCATGTCCATATTCTGCTGGTGAAGCAAATGGAAGCTCGTTCTCAATCGCAATAAGTTCTGTTTCGATATAGTTGAATAGATCTGCACGCAAGATGCGATCTGGCAAGAATGCACCCACCTTATCTGCTTCCGTTACGAAAGGAACATTTCCAAATAAATCCATCGCGTGGTAGTAGCTCAAGGCCCGTAAGAAACGCGCTTCATTTCGGTACACACGGATGCGTGCTTTGTCCACTTCTGAGAAGCCGCGTTCCGACATTTTGTCATCACTCGATTCGCGGATGAACTCATTACATATGGTGATTTGGTAATACACGCGGTAGTACATTCCTTTGATGAATGAGGTCTCAGGTGACCATGTCATCTTGTTCAATTCGGGAATTCCTGGGTCATTCCATCCACAAACAGCTTCGTCTGTTGGCAACTCTTGCAAGTTGAACAATACGCGCACATAGGCTGAGAATCCTTCGTCAATGCCTGCGATATCACCATTTCCAGCTGGACCTTTCAAACCTGTCATAGAAAGACCGGAGTACAATTTCGCCAATACATTGATGTAGTTGCTTGGATCACCGTAAATGACTTCAGCGTTCAACCCGTATTTTGGCGTTTGATTGAGTTGTTTTTTACACCCTGTGGTGAAAAGAATACTTATTCCAACGAAGAGGATAAGTGTATGTTTTAAAATATTCTTCATGGTTTCGTAGATTAAAAGTCAAACGTCAAATTGAGTGAGTACATGCGTGGACGAGGATAAATGTTGTTATCGATTCCACCATTTACTTCAGGATCTTGTCCACTATATTTTGTAATCACAAGCACATTGGAAACGACAAGCGAAGCATTCAAACCAACTTTTTTCCCTGTCCATTCCATCTTACCGAAGTTATATCCAAGATTGATATAATCCAAGCGAAGGAAGTTCGCTTTTTCCAAATAATGGTCGCTCAACAACTGACGCTCTGTGGTTTTTTGGAATTGTTCGTTGTAGTACAACTGTGAAATATTACTCAGATATTGTTGTGTTCCATTCACGGATTGAAATGTTGCGTTGTTTGAGTGAATGTTGTTGTAGATGTATCCACCCAACTCGCTGCGCATGGAAAGTCCCAAATACCATTTTTTGTAGCTAAAGTTTAAAGTCATTCCGAGGAATACGTTTGGTGCTGCTTTGTGTGAAATGTAACGGTCGTCGATATTGATTACTCCATCGCCATTTCGGTCTACAAATGCATCCAAATCCGTGTATTTTGTTCCTGTTGGATTACTAGGGTCGATTGGTGCACCTGACTCAATTGGATTTCCATTGGCGTCGTATTGTTGCTCGTACACAAAGTAAGAGAAGGTTGGATTGCCCAATTGGTGAACTTGCACAGTGTTTCCAATTCCTCCAGAAATTCCTCCCACCAAAATCCCTGGGCTATTAGGATCATTTACCTGTGATAGTTTCAACACGGTATTCTTGTTGTAGGTACCATTTACCATGATGTCGAAACGCATGTCCTTTTTCGCAATTACACCGATATTCGTGCTCACTTCAATTCCTTTATTGTTCATACTTCCCACATTCGTTAAAATCTGATTGGTGAAGTTTGACCCTGCAGGAACAGGTACAGTTGCCAAAAGGTCTGTTGTTGTTTTCGTGTACAAATCTATCGAACCACTGATGCGGTCTTTCAAGAAGCCAAAGTCAAGTCCGACATTATAACTTGCGGTTTGTTCCCATTTTAAATTTGCATCAAATCCTCCTGGACGGAATACCGTGTAGTATTGTCCACCAAAAGCATATTGTGCGCTAGTCGCTCCTTGATAGTAGTTTGAAATGTAGGCGTAATCACCGATCCCATCTTGCTGACCTGTAACCCCATAACCCCCGCGAATTTTTAAAAGGTTTAATCCTTTGATGCTTTTCATAAATTCTTCGTTGGTTATAATCCACGCTGCAGAAACAGATGGGAAAAGACCCCAACGGGTATCGGGACTGAAACGAGAAGATCCATCGCGACGAAGTACAGCATTGAACACATACTTATTGTTGAAGGTGTAGATCAAACGACCATAGAAGGAAAGCAATGCATTTTTCGTATAGAATGGATTTGCTTCAGCAACTTGAATCACTGAATCAGGCTTCCCCAAACTGTATGTTGCGTTATTTGGACTTGCAGTGTACCAATCTTGGTATGAATACCCAAGTGTGACATCCACCAAGTGTTTTGATTTTTTTTCTCCGTTGTTGAAATTTGCGTAAGCTTCTAACAACTTGTTTCCTTTCGTTTGGCGGTATTGGCTATAACTTCCTAAAGAAAAATAACCAGATGCAGAGTTTACAGGAACTGTTACGCTACCTGATCCTTCAGATTGGTCAGTACCAGCATTCACAACAACTTTGACCATTGGGAAGAAATGAAGCTTGTAAGACAGTTTCACATTCCCAATCAAACGGTTCACCTTGCTCACATCTTCTCGAGAATAGAGTAATCCAACTGGATTTTTTGGTGCCAAAGTCACAGGTTTACTGCCGTCCATCCACTCGTAATAGTTGTTGATTCCAGCAGTGTCATTCACAGGTTTTGTTGGATCGAAATAAGCCGCACCCAACGCGCCTCTGTTGGCAAAGAAATTTTGTGTATGTACAATTCGGGTGTTCAATTCCACTTGTAAATGCTTGTCGAAGAAGGATGGTGTCATGCTCAATGAAGCAGATGTTCTGTTGAACAAGTCACGACGGAGCAATCCATTTTCGTTTCGATTTCCCATAGATAAGCGGTATGGTAAATTCTTTATTCCTCCGGTTACTGAAGCGTTGTTGTCGGTGACAAAAGCATTGTGGAAGACTTGACGTTGCCAGTCTGTACTGGCAGTACCCAACAAAGCTGCTTGTGTGGCTGTTCCGTTCGTTGTAATCAAATTGCGGTATTCATCAGCACTTAATACATTGGCATATTTTGCTACTGTAGAAAGCGATTGCTTCGTATCTACAACCACCGTGACTTTATCATTAAGTCCTGTTCCTTTTTTCGTTGTAATGAGAATGACCCCATTGGCACCTCTCGAACCATAAATAGCTGTTGCAGAGGCATCTTTTAAAATGACGAAAGAGGCAATGTCATTCGGGTTAATGAGTGATAAGGGGCTCGAAGCTCCTGAGATTCCTCCGTTGTCCAAAGGAACACCGTCTACAACGATCAATGGATCGTTGCTCGCATTGATGGATGTTCCACCGCGCAAACGAATGGTACTTCCTGATCCTGGCGCACCATCGTTGGAGTTTACTTTAACCCCTGCGGCTTTCCCCATGATGAGCTGTTCTGGTGTTGATACTGAACCCTGAACGAAATTCTTATCGGTCAAAACCGATGCAGAACCTGTCATATCGGTGGTGCGTGTTGTTCCATAGCCAATCACGACTACCTCATCAATTTCTTGTACTGCAGAAACAAGAACGGCATCAGAAATCAATGTTTGATTCGCGCTCAAGGTAATTGACCGTGTCACCGTAGTGAATCCTGACGATCTGAAAATCAATTTGTAATCACCTGCAGGAATGTTCGTAATGGAATAATACCCTTTGTCGTTTGTCAAGGCCCCTCTAGATTGTCCTTCGAGAATGACTGATGCATTGTACAGAGGTTCATTCAAAGAGTCTGTTACGGTACCTTTGATCGTCGCTCCTTGGGCAAACGCTTCCGTGCTTGTCATTGCGACAAAAGCCATTGAAAGCGCAGTAAGTACTGATTTTAGCATAGTTTAAATTTAGTAGATCAGGTTCAAATGTAATAAAAAAAATATGTATATGTCAAAATGACACTAAGAAAGTGTTACCACAAAATGTTCACGCGATTTTTCTTTCCATTTCCAACATCTTGAATGCGCACCTCATGCAAGGCTTCATTGTATGAAAAGCTCACATTTTTCGTGTTTACTTTCACGGATTTAGGCGAATTTGGTACATTTCGGACGACAAGTTCATCTGCAATCGCACCCTTTATTGGCTTTTCAGTAACATAAAAATCAAAGACCGAACGACCACCCAATAGTTTGTAATGCATTTGGATGAGGCTATAGTTTCCGTTCTCTATGGCTTGTGCATCTGTGCCATTGTCTGTATAACAAATTCCATTGGCTTCGGGTATGTTTGGATCTAGGTAGAATAAAATATCTATGTTTTCTGTCTTAAACTCGGAGGTGTGCTGCATACCTGGACAAAGCGTAACAAAGGTCCCACTTTTCACATAGGTAGGAATGTGGTCCATGGTAGTGCGTATACGTTGTTTGTTGATTCCTTCGCCACCATTCACGCGGATGTATCCCGGTGAATAATAATCAAACCATGTTGTGTTAGTTGGAAAATAAACGGTCACTTCACTCGCTTTTGGATCGGTCACAGGCGTCACCAAAAAGGCATCACCCCACAAATAAGTGGATGAGATGCGGTAGGATGCTGTGTCGTTTGGTGTCATGTAAAATAGAGGACGCATCAGCGGAGTTCCTTTCGTACTATTGATGTAAGCCAAGGTGTAATTGTAGGGCAATAAATCATAGCGCAACTGCACTGCTTTTTTCGCCAGGGCTTTTGTTTCCGCATCTTTGAAGACTGGTTCACTCGCCACTTCTTCTTGGGCATGAGGTCGGAAAATGGGTTGGAAAACACCATATTGCAACCACCGCACATACAATTCTGGATCGTCATTTGCTCCGCCGAAACCACCCAAATCAGAGTGCATGTATCCAATGCCTTGCAGTCCCATTTGAAGTGAGATCTCTGTTTGCGGACGCAATCCACCCCATGTTCTGTTTACATCGCCCGACCATGGAATCATACCATAGCGTTGAGATCCAGCGGCACCAGCACGCATTAAAATAAAAGGTCGAACGTTGGGATACTTCGATTGATATCCTTTGTGAATCAAGCCCGCCCAGTCATGCCCATAAATGTTGTGCACCCAATCAGCAGGGCCATTGGCATGTCTTAAATCATGCGGATGTACTTCTGGTTCGCCAAGATCTCCCCAGAAACCGCTTACGCCTCGTTCAATCAGTCCAGAATAAATATTCCAAAACCAGCGTTTTCCTGCATCGCTGTAAACATCAATCAAGCCCGTGTTTCCAAAATAGAAGTTGTAGGTAAATGGTTTTCCGAGACTGTCCTTGCACAAGATATCATTGTCAACAGCTTCTTTCCAGCGGTCGGATGTGGTGAGAACAAAAGGTTCGGTGATCAGCACGGTATGTACATTTTTCGTATTAAGGTCCTGAATCATTTTATCCGGTGAAGGGAAAGAGTCGGTGTAAAATTTTAAATTCCCCATGGTGCCTTGGATCTCTTTGCCAAACCAATACAGGTCTAAGATTACTGCATCGAGTGGAATGCTGTCCTTGAAAAATTGGTTCACCGTATATTCGACTTCATCCTGTGAGTGATAACCAAAGCGGCTAGCGAAATTTCCAAAAGCCCAACGTGGAGGCAGGGGTTGTCTGCCTGTAATGCTTGTATAATTCGCGATGAGGTCTTCCCATGAATCTCCTCCGATGACTTGATAAACCATTCGTCCAGCGACTGTTTCATAGACGATGCTGTTATCGCCCTTTGAATCCAGATCCAAGAATCCAATCGGTGCATTATCGAAATGAATCATGTAGCGGTTTGAACTGATCACAATCGGGATGGTGTAGTTCATTAACACCGAACGTTCCTCATACCCGTAATGTGCCCTGTTGTAAAGTTCGAGTCGATTTCCACGACGGTTCATACCCAAAGCGCGTGCGCCACCTCCAAACAAGGCTTCATCTTTTGTGATGCTGAAGGAGAGCGACTTGTTGTCATTGGTCAATTTTTGGTAGCCATTTTTCTCTGAAAAGAGGAGAGTTGTCCCTTGGAAGTAGTTTACATTGAAAGGTTTTTTTTGAATCTCAACACGCACCCCATTTCCATTGCATATGCTCAATACATCTGTTGTTTCTATAAATTCAATGTCATCTGTTTGATTGGCAATCACTGCGTGTGACTCGGTGTTCATCGTTTCGCTAGAGGGAACGAAGGCAGTTTGCAGAACAAAAGGACTAAAATAGGAGAAGTGGTAACTTCCGTCGGACACAAGTACAACAATCGTTTTACCCTCCTTTTTCACCGATTCATAGCTGCGGGATTGACCTTGTGAAAAGGCAGTTAAGCCAATTAGAATAAAAGCGAACAAGTTGAAAATATGATTCATCGCAATTCGATTATATAGGAGGTTTTTGGAGTTAAATTCCAGCTGTTTGCATTAAGTTCAAAGGTTTGTTCAGACAAAACATCGGTACCTGTTGAAAGGCCGCTATATGCTTCATTGAAGCGCGAAGGATTGATCGATTGAGCTATATTGCTGTTGTTTAAAATAACCATCACTACCTTGTGTTCAAGGATGCGAAAATACACATAGACATTGTTTTCTGGAATAAAATGGATCATTTTTCCGGAGTGAAGAACAGCGTTATTTTTTCGGTAATTCAACACCTTTTTTGTGAATGCATGGTAGGCCTCTTGTTGAGGATTTCGACCAGGCACATTGTGCTGAAAGCCCGTTGTTTCTTTGCTGTCTTCAGCTTGAAAGGCATTGAGTGCGTCACTTGGCCACCCACCAGGAAAATCCTGACGAATGTCGGCATCACCCACTTCTTTTTTTCCCGCCATTCCGATTTCTGAACCGTAGTAAATTTGTGGGATTCCTCGGCACGTGGAAATCAACGTCAATGCAAGTTTGTAATCATCGAGACTTGGACAGATTTCATTGAAGCGCTGGGTATCGTGATTTTCAAAGAACACCAATAAATTCTGCGGATCGTTGTACAGAAAATCGTTTGAGAAATTGTCGAAGAAGCGCACAACGCCTTTGTCCCATCCTTGCTCATTTTCTTTTAACGCTCCTAGAATCGCATCGTGCAAGGTGAAGTCCATCACAGAAGGCAAGTGGGTGTTGTAGTCTTGTATGGCTGAAATAGGGCTGTCTTTTTGCCAATAAGACATCTGTGCTTGGTCGTGTAGCCAAATTTCACCTACCATATTCAAGTTGGGATATTCATTCATGATTTGTGCTGTCCAATCGGCAATTCCTTCCTTGTCATTAAAGGAATAGGTATCGATCCGAATCCCATCCAAATCGGCATATTCAATCCACCAGATGGTATTTTGAACGAGGTAATTCAAGACCAAGGGGTTGCGTTGATTTAAGTCGGGCATGGAACGCACAAACCATCCATCTTCGCAGTAGTAGGTATCGCGCGCTGAATGGTGGTTGTCCATGTGTGTGGAGGTGCGGTAATTGGTTTGTCCGTAACCTGGAAATTGGTGAATCCATTCGTAGGTCGGTAAATCATTCATCATCCAATGGGCTGCTCCCCAGTGATTAGGGACCACATCCATGATCATTTTCATCCCATTTTTGTGGCATTGTTTCACGAGCGAACAGTACTCATCATTGGTTCCGTAGCGCGGATCGACACGGTACAAATCACTCTGTCCGTAGGTGTGGTAACTGTATTCGGCATCGTTGTCCTCCAATAAAGGGGTACTCCAAATGGCTGTTGCTCCAAGATCTTTGATGTAGCTTAAATGATTCGCGATTCCTTGAAGGTCACCACCATGTCTTCCTCCCGGAAGGGAACGATTGCCCTTTTCAATGGTGCTTGGATCACTATCGTTGTTTGGATTTCCATTGGCAAATCGATCGGGCATTAAGAGATAAATCACATCCGAACCATTGAAACCTGACCGTGCGGCCGAACCTTCACGGCGTTGCTTTAAGGTATAAGAAACGGTATGCACAATCTTGTTCCCCTTTTTAAAATTGAGGGCATAATCTCCAGGATTTTTTCCACTTGTCGCAATTTTAACGAATAGGTAGTTGGGGTTTTCAGTGCGCGTAAGGCCTAAAATCTGAAGTTGATCTGAGCTCGGAGTGAGTTGACTAATGTCCTTGCCATGAATCATGATTTCGACTTCATGATGCGCCATACCCGCCCACCAAAAAGCAGGTTCAATGCGATCTATTGGCGAGTCTTTCGCACTTAAGGGTGTGACGCTAATTGCAAGAAGAAGCAGTGAGAAAAGGTATTTCATTGGTTAATGTATTGGGAAATAGGTGCGGGTTTGGCCATTGGCATCCTGAAGAATCAAGAGCTGACCTTTGGTACTTAAGGGAACTTCTTGTCCCATCAGGTTGAATGCTTTCACAGGGATAAATAGGTTAGGTTCAAGTTCATTGATTGCCAAGGGACAAGGGTTTTGCAAGCCTTGATATGATGTTTGATTGTTCGCTGATCCTTTGCGGTTCACAACAAAAGAATAGATGGATGAGGTAACATGAGCACCTGCTGCTTGTGTTATTGCATCTAGAAAATTTTGATCTGTAAATCCGTAATCAAGTGCTTTATACGTATCTTCCAGAGCTGCACTTTCAATCAGTGCTTGTTTGTCGGTAAGTAATGTGTTGATGCTTTGTTCAGTGTAAAAACTCGTGATGGCTTGATCCATATAATAGGTGTACAAGTCTTTGAAGTAAGGCACATTCATTAGCCGCGTATAAAGTGGTCGAGGCTGATTGCTTTGGGACCATTGATAGATGTTTCTTGTTGCCCAATTGATCCCCATCCAATCGATCCCGAAGGTATTGTCCATGTCATACTCGATAAACACGAATTTTCCATCTGAAGGACGCTGATAGAGGTAGAAGTTGTTTTTGTTGTAGGAATGTCCGTCCCAATGGCCTGCCAGTACTTCAATCACCAAGGTGCGGAGGTAGAGGTCAACATCTAAAATTTGTTGAATGACGCACGGAAAATCTGCATCGCTGCAGGTGTTTAGTGTGTTGAGAAAGGAAATTAATCCGCTGTAATCGTTGAGAGCTGTGTTTGTTTTCAATTCATAGTAGGGCACATAGGCAGCTTGTCCAGTTCCATGAAAGGTCATGTCAGCTCCCCAATTGGCCTTGTATAGATTGCCATAGTCATCCCCAGGGAAACGCAAAGTGATGAAATTCTCATCGATATGCTCAGCATTGTAATACAAGCCTTTGTATTCGCCATTGACATATAGCCGCACGTAACTGTTTCGTGTTGAGATCACATTTTGATCGCGTAAAAGTGAAGCAGAAAGAAATGAACGTAGGATAGAGGGATCGTTGTGCTCGCCGTTTAAGTTGAGCTTTTCTAGTCCAAGCCATTTCTGTCCTTGTACAAAGCTATTCATCGAAACTTTGAAGGACTTTTTTGCGGCAAATCGGGATGTATTTCCACGGAGTCTAAAACCAACGTTGTCCACTGAATCGACCAATACTGAACTAACATATTTGAATTTGGCTGAATATTCATGGTTTGCTTGAAGGCTATCCGGGTGTAGCATCAATGCCAGATCGGCAGAGTCTATTTCAATAAAGACCGATGCTACTTCATTTTGAATGAATGCATTGTTATCTGTCGGATGCAACTGGGCAATCACAGAACTAGATGTGAAGATCACAAGCAGAAGGACAGCTATTTGACATGATGATTTCAGCACAGCGAAAGGTTTTCTTAACGTCAAATATACACTAACCAATTTAATTTGTGAGGCACATTGGTGAATACATTTGATTGTATCATTAACTTTGTTACTATGCTGCGTTTTATTTTCTTTTTACTGATTGTCGCCTGTTCCACTCCAGAAAAAAAACAGAAGGAGGAAGACCAACCATTGGTATGCAGTCCGTATGAAATTTACATTGATGATTCCATTGCGATGGCGTGTTATTCGGGTCCAGAGTTTTTGAATGGCGAAGATATAGGGCATCAACTTTCCAATTATGTGGCAGATAGTGTTGGGAAGTACTTAAAATGGTCCTTTGAGAAAAGTGACTACAAGCGTGTGTTATTGGACAGTATCGCTGTTGATTTAACCGTAATTTCAGGAGACACGGTGACCTATACCATTCAGATTCCCTTCGAAAAGACCAACCGTTGCAACGCTACTACCTGCATCGATCACCGCGGCACTTGGGTAGATAATCGCCGAAAAGCCGATGCACACCACAAGGAGTTTATTCAGATTTTGAAGAAGGCAGGTTACAAACGCATTGAATCGAATCTATTTACAGCAGGATTGCTCTACGAATATTGGGTTATTTTTAACCGAGAAGAGGATTTTAAAGATTGTGACTAATGACCAATTAATTACTAATTACTAATGACGAATTACTAATTAATTTTAGTCTTAACTCTTACCTCGTAATTCGCCTCTTAAGTTTGTTATCGCACTTCACATGTCTGCGGCGGAGCCACCAAATTAGTAACTCTTCACTCGTCACTAGTAATTTGTCAACTGGTTTTGTTCGCTCACTTCCGCTGCGTAAAAGCCGCTGAGGTCTGTCGGTGTATTTAGGATTTAGTCTTAAGTCCGGGGCGGAATATCAAAAGCGGATTTTAGTGAACTTCTCTGGTATTGACACCTGCGTTATGGCTTAGGAAGCATGTATAAACCACCCCTTAATCCCTCCCGCAGCGTTCCTCGCGGGACAGGCACTCCACGAGGGGATTTTTATTTTTTTCTTGCTGAGTGTCGACTCACCAAACATTCATAACTCGTAATTCGTGGCTTCGAGTCTGCTAGCGCAGCTCACGTGTCCGTTGCGGCGGAGCCACCAAATTCGTAACTCGTAACTAGTAATTTGTCATTAGTAACTAGTAAATCGTCATTAGTAACTCGTAACTCACTCTACCTCACAATCGTCACATGTCCGTAACGAATGAATTTGTTGTCCGTATTCTTCGGTTTAAATTCAATCTTCCAAGAATAGGTGCCGTCTTGCACATATTTTCCGCCGTAGGTCCCATCCCAACCAATTTCTGCGTTGTGGGTTTCGAAAACCAATTCCCCCCAACGGTTAAAGATGTACATACTGAAGTTATATGGATCAAATCCTGATGTAAATACGGGCTCAAAACTTTGGTTAAACATATCTCCATCCGGAGTAAATGAATTCGGTACATATAAGATGATGTCATCCAAATACTCTACTATCGCATATGCCGTATCGGCACAGCCAAGTGGTGTCAGTGCAATCAATTCAACTTCTTGGTTGGAAGATTGTCCTGAAAAATCAAAAGTCGGATCTATCTGTGTCGATGTGCCAAGGTTTTGACCGAAGGACCATACATAGGATGTTGCTCCGCTAGTGCTATTTTGGAAATTTACTTCGGAGTTGTTCATCGAATAATTTGGTGGGGTAGCGGTAAATGATGCAACCGGTAACTCTTCCACACAAATCATGTTGGCAATTGTTTGTGTACCCACACATCCGTCATTGCTAGTAACCGTGAGAGTAACATCACTGCACCCTCCAGCCTCGAACACTGTACCAACAGTTCCGCATCCTGTAAGTGCCGTGCCGTTTGAAATCGTCCAATTGCAATCAACACCAATTGTTCCTGTGTTAATGAACGTAACATCCAACGGCACGCATCCTTCGGTTACGCTAGCAGCAAAATTGACAACTGGAGTAGGAGATACCGTTACGCTGAGTACGTCTGTATCTACACAGCCATTCAAATCTGTTCCTGTTACTGTATATGCACCAGAATTTGCGGGTGTGAAAGGTACGCCATTGATTACGCCATTGTTCCATGTGTAGGTGGCAGCACCACTTCCAGAAACAGTAATTGGAAATCCTTGGCAAACGGTAACATCAGGTCCTGCATTTACACTAGGCAACGGATTTACGGTCACTACAACTTGGTCGGTGTTGATACAACCATTTGCATCAGTTCCTGTCACTGTATATGCTGCAGTTGCCACTGGTGTGAAAGGTGTTGCATCAATAACAGAGTTTGACCAGTTGTAAATTGTCCCTCCTGTTGCAGTAAGTGTTGCAGCAGTGCCAAAACAAATAGCTTGGTCGAGTCCTGCATTGATTGCTGGCAAGGCATTGACATTGACAAGTACTTGATCGGTATTGATACATCCATTCGCATCTGTTCCTGTTACGGTGTAGGTGGTTGCGCCCACCGAGGGTGTAAATACTGTTCCATTCGTCGCAAGCGGAGACCAGTTGTATGTCACTGCCCCTGTGGCGGTTAACGTTACTGTCGCGCTTTCACAGATGGTTTTATCACTTCCTGCATTAACGAGTGGTAAGGGATTCACGGTGACAAGGACCTGATCGGTGTTTTGACATCCGTTGAGGTTGGTTCCTGTAACCGTATATGTGCTTGTTGCGGCAGGTGCAAATGCAACTCCATTGGTCACCCCATTATTCCATGTATAGGTGTTTGCACCACTTCCAGATAAGCTTACAGTTGCTCCAGCACACACCACGACATCGGTTCCTGCATTAACACTAGGCAAAGGATTTACTGTAACAAGCATTTGATCTGTGTTTTGACATCCATTCAAGTCTGTACCTGTCAAAGTGTAGGTTGTTGTTGCGGCGGGAGTAAATGCTGTAGCATTCGTCACCCCATTATTCCATGTGTAGGTAGTTGCTCCAGTTCCCGAAAGTGTCACTTGTGCGCCAATACAAATCGTTTGATCGACACCCGCATTCACTGCAGGTAAGGCATTCACAGTGACAATGGCTTGGTCTGTGTTCACGCATCCGTTAGCATCTGTTCCAGAAACGGTGTAGGTCGCTGTTGCTACTGGTGAAAATGCTGTTGCGTTGACTACACTATTGTTCCAAGTATAGGTTACCGCACCAGAACCACTCAGCGTAGCTGATGCGCCAAGACAAATACTTTGGTCGATTCCAGCATTGACCGTTGGTAAGGCATTGACATTGACAATGACTTGATCGGTGTTCACACATCCATTGGCATCAGTTCCTGTAACTGTATAGGTGGTTGTTGCTAAGGGTGTAAATGCAAGCCCGTTCGTTATGCTATTGTTCCAAGTATAGGTTATGGCACCACCTCCTGAAAGTGTCACAGCTGCACCATTACAAACAGTTTGGTCAGGACCAGCGGTGACATTCGCCAAAAGATTAACAGTTACCTGTACTTGATCCGTATTTATGCATCCATTTCCATCCGTTCCTGTAACGGTGTATGTTGCCGTAGTTGATGGGTTAAATGCTGTGCCATCTACCACTGAATTATCCCAAGTATAGGTCGTTGCTCCCGTCCCTAAAAGAGTAACGGGCGTTCCAATACAAATGACTTGATCCGCACCAGCACCTACTATAGGCAATGGATTTACCGTGACACTCACTTGGTCAGTATTGGCACAATTGTCACCGGAAACTCCAGTAACCGTATAAACAATAGTTCCAACGGCAGGAGTGAATGCTACACCATTTGTAACGCCATTGTCCCAAGAGTAGATGGCTGAACCTGTAGCCGTAAGGGTTACACTTGTTCCTTCACATACAGTTTGGTCTAAACCAGCATCTACCAAAGGCAGTGGGTTAATGGTAACTAGTACCTGATCTGTATTGATACAGTTGTTTGCATCTGTTCCAGTTACGGTATAGGTTGTTGTAGCTACTGGCACAAAAGCGATAGCATCCAACACAGCATTGTCCCATGTGTAGGTCACAGCACCACTTCCACTTAAGGTCACTGAGGTTCCAGCGCACACAGTTTGATCTGCACCTGCACTCACTGGAGGCAATGCATTGACCGTTACAAGTACTTGATCCGTATTGATGCAGTTATTGGCATCGGTTCCAGTGACAGTGTATGTTGTAGTAGCTGCTGGAACAAATGCAGCTGCATCTATAACACCATTATCCCAGGTATAGGTTACGGCACCGCTTCCATTTAAGGTAACTGATGCACCAGCGCAAACGGTTTGGTCTGTACCTGCATTGACAGGAGGTAAGGTATTGACGTTGACATTGACTTGGTCAGTATTGATACAACCATTTCCATCTGTACCTGTAACGGTATAGGTTGCTGTGTTTGTTGGTATAAACGCAATTCCATCCGTCACGCTATTGTCCCATGTATAAGTAACAGCACCAGCACCGGTAAGTGTAACTGCTGTTCCAAAACAAACAGTTTGATCCGCTCCAGCATTCACAAGTGGTAATGGGTTGACGTTCACCACAACTTGATCGGTATTGATACAGCTATTTGCATCCGTTCCTGTTACGGTATAGGTAGTCGTTGCTCCTGGGGTAAATGAAACGCCATCGGTAACGCCGTTGTTCCAAGTATAAGTTACGGCACCTGTACCATTTAAAGTAACGGCTGTTCCCGCACATACCGTTTGATCTGCTCCTGCATACACTGGAGGTAGAATGTTTACAGTTACGAGGACTTGGTCCGTATTTACACAGTTATTGGCATCGGTACCTGTTAAAGTATATGTTGAGCTTGTCGTCGGATTAAAGGCGATTCCATTCGTTATGCCATTGTTCCAGGCGTAGGTGATTGCTCCACTTCCCGATAATGCAACTGCCGCACCAATACAAATTGTTTGATCTGGACCTGCATTGACCGGAGGCAGCGGATTTACAGTGACCACTACTTGATCTGTACTGGTACATCCATTGGCCGCAGTACCCGTTACGGTATACGTTGTTGTAGCGGCAGGTGCAAAAGCTACACTATTCGTTACACCATTATCCCATGTATAGGTATTTGCTCCCGATCCAATTAATGTTACAGCTGTTCCGGCACAAATCGTTTGATCCACACCCGCATTTACTGTGGGCAAGGCATTCACAGAAACCAATACTTGATCTGTTGCTAAACATCCCGCCGGACTTGTTCCTGTTAAAGTATACGTCGTTGTTGTGGAAGGTGAAAAAGGAACTCCATTTACTACGCCGTTATTCCAAGAAAAAGATTGAGTGAATGAAGTAGTTGCTGTGAGCGTTACAGTTGTTGTGTTACAAATTGCTACATCAGGTCCAGCATTCACTGTAGGCAATGCATTGACAGTCACAGCAACTTGGTCTGTTGCCGAACACGCACCAACTGTTCCAGTTACGGTGTAGTTTACTGTACCTACAGATTGTGTAAATGGAACACCATTAGGAATCGCATTGTTCCATGAGTAAGTTGTGGCTCCAGTTGCCGTCAAGGTTACTTGGTTTCCTTGACAAATGGATTGGTCTGGACCAGCATTCACGGTTGGGACAGTATTGACGACTATTGTAGTTGTTGCTGTCGCTGTGCAGCCTGTCGCTGTTACTGTTAGATTATAAACGCCTGCATTTGCCGTTGTCGAGTTTGGTATTGTAGGGTTTTGAAGTGTTGATGTAAACCCATTTGGACCTGTCCAGCTATATGTACCTGTACCTGTTGCGTTCAATTGAATGGTTGCACCAGCACAGTAAGGTCCCGAATTGGTTGCTGTTGCCGTTCCGGTTCCAGCAATATAGGTAATAGTCAAGTAACCCGTACCGTTGTTTATTCCTTGTGTACATCCTCCACCAGCAGGGATTAAGCTTGAACCACCTCCACCTCCACCTCCACCATAGGGAGATAAACTAAAGCAGTCGGTTCCACCTCCACCACCGCCGTAAAGGCCACCGCCACCGCCGCCGCCAGGTGAATTGTTGTAGCATGCATCAATGGCGCCATTTCCACCTTGTGCAATGGAACCTGCCTGTCCGGTCGCACCGAGTCCTGCCCATCCGGGACCGCCATTTCCACCCAATAATTGAGTGGCAGCACCACCCCCTTGTCCATACGGAGATGTTCCCGCTACCCCATTCGCACAGCCACCAGCACCACCAATAGCATCAGATGTTCCACCACCCATGCCCCCTCCTCCGGAAGCGACAATAAGACGGTTAGCCAAGGCATAAGGTGTAACGCGTAAATCTGTTCCACCACCACCACCGCATGATCCATTTCCTGCGTTATTGGCATTTCGTCCTAAACCTCCACCATTGTAACCAGAAGTTGGGCATGCTCCTGAACCTCCAACTCGAATTTGAAGGATTTGTCCAGGTGTTACCGCAAGTGTACCGGAAACTATTGCTCCATTTCCTCCATTTCCTCCCCCACCATCAGCTCCTGCTGCGGTAACTGTAATGCTAGTAACACAAGGTGGAACAGTCCAGTTTTGAACGGCACCTGTATAATTAAATGTAACAGTTTGTGAAAAGGCAAATGGGGCGATGCAAAGAAGAATAGCAGAAACCAGTGTCCATGCCATAGTTTTGAAGTGAGCCCTGTGCAGTGCGGGTATTTGTAGTGTCATAAATTCGTTTAGTGTAGTAGCAACATCACGTAGACGCAAAATGTTCGTTCGCGTTGTCTTGCCGTAAAAATACTCAATGCCCTACAATTTTCCATATTGACGAAGTCCAAATTGTATATTATACCCATTTAAGTGAACATTTATTGCCCTAAAACACAAAAAGACCAGTTTCCTGGTCTTTTTAAAAATGAGTTTGTTTATGTTATCGAATGACATTGACATGCCCAATTTCCATTCTTCGTTCGTCATTTTTGGTGACTTTGAACTCGATTTTCCAAGTGTATGTTCCG
>CAIQQH010000048.1 GCA_903873915.1 uncultured Flavobacteriia bacterium
CCTGTCGTTGCACTCAAGCCCGTTGCAGGTGACCAAGTGTAGGTCACGCCGCCCGTTGCTGTTAATGTCGTTGATGCTCCAGTACAAATCGCTGCATCTACTCCCGCATTGATTGGGGCATTTGCCAATACGCTAACAATGGCTTGATCTGTCGAAACACAGCCATTGGCATCTGTTCCCGTTATTGTGTAGGTCGTTGTTGTTCCAGGTGTGAACGTTACCGTTGCTCCTGTTGCTGCACTCAAGTTCGTTGCTGGCGTCCATGAATAGGTCGTTGCTCCTGTAGCAGTCAAGGTGGCTGTCGCCGTCGCACAAATTGTTACATCGGCGACTACAACTACTGGCAATGGATTGACCGTAACCAACACCTGATCGGTATTGATACATCCATTTGCATCTGTTCCTGTTACCGTATAGGTTCCTGTTGCCGCAGGTGTAAATGCTGTTCCGTTAGTTACCACTGGTGCCCAAGTGTAGGTCGCACCACCAGTCGCTGTCAATGTTACCGTCTGACCAGCACATACCGTTTGATCTACTCCACCATTGATGATTGGCAATGGATTCACCGTCACAATCACTTGATCTGTCGCAGTGCACCCCGCGGTGGTTCCTGTCACAGTATATGTCGTTGTTGTCGTTGGGTTAGCTGTTACACTCGCTCCTGTCGTTGGACTCAAGCCCGTTGCAGGTGACCACGAATATGTCGTTGCGCCTGTCGCGGTAATGGATGTTGAACCACCAGCACAAATACTTTTATCAGGACCAGCGTTTACTGATGGAGGGGTTGCCACCGTAACCACCACTTGGTCGGTAGAAGTACAAGTTCCAGTAGTTCCCGTGACTGTATATGTTGTCGTTACCGTTGGATTGGCCGTAACACTTGCACCTGTCGTCGCACTCAATCCAGTAGCTGGTGACCAGGAATAGGTCGTAGCTCCTGTGGCTGTCAATGTTGTAGATCCAGCATTACAAATAGTTACATCTGGTCCTGCATTCACAGGAGTATTTGCAGTAACAGTAATGCATTGATTTTGCGTAAACGTGCAACCAAAGTTATCCGTAACCGAATAGGTATAGCAAGGGGTTCCCGCAGCCGTTGGTATGACCGTAGCTGTCGTTGTTCCTGTAGAAGTTAATCCTGCAGCCGCAGTCCATCCTTGAGAAGCAATGGTGGGTGTAAACGCACCCGTTGCCGCAGGTACAGTAAAATTAACATCCCAGTTGAAGATGTACCCATTATCGATGGCAAGGTTATCTGTAACCTGTATTGTCCAAGCTCCATTGAGCGGACATCCGATGAGATTTGAGAATGGGTTCAATGGCATGTAATTTCCAGCCGCAATTGAGTTTCCTAAAGGATTTCCAGCCAATACGGTAGGGCCATTCACTAAAAAGGTCGTTGCTGTTGGTGTGAAGCAATAAGTGAATCCCGTCCCAGGATTGGTTGTTCCATCATCGAGCGCATTTCCCAGATAGGTTCCGTTTCCACCCTGACCGTAGGATTTTAATATCATGCTTTGCCCATTTGGACAAATCAACACTATATTTAAATCCCCGAGGTATGAGTGTTCTAGACTCAAACAGATATTACTAAAGTTCGTTGCGGCGGTAACCGTCTGCCCTGCTGCAAAACAGTTTACCGTAATTGCAGTTGTATATGACACCCCTGACCCATCGGGCAGGAAGGTTGTTCCCGATACCGGTGGCGTACAGTTAGGCACATAAGGCGTCATGGCTACCGTGGCTGCAAGATTCGACGATTGACCCAAACAAATTGGGTTCGGTGTTGCGCTTGTTGTGATGGTGGGTGTTGTAGCCACTTGCACAATCACGGTGTAGGACAAGGTTGTTGGACAGTTGTTCGCATCACGCACGACCAAACTTACTTGATAACTTCCAGAAGTTGGGTAGGCATAATTGATGGTTTGACCTGTCAAGGTCGTCCCATTGCCCATACTCCAAGTATACGTGTATGGCGCAACTCCCCCGCTTCCTGCCGCAGCTGTAAATGACGTTGATTGATTCGGACAACGTTTAATAATTCCTCCTACCGCAGCTGGAGTTGTACTCGCAATTCCACTTGTAATCGTTGGACAAGGTATTGAACATGAGATCGTTCCTGTCCAACCCGCATATGTAACACTACCGTCGGAAGTAAACACAAAAGTCAAACAACCTGAAGCATTCGTTGGCGTTGCTGATACTGTGCCAGGACCAACTGTTCCAGCGTATGTTCCAAGTGTTGGAGAAGCCGTATTTGGACCATTGTATATTGTCAAAAAGTCAAAATTGGCTTCCGTCACAAAAGATGTAAAATTCACAACAACCTTTGCGCCAGGAGTCGATGGACAAATGGTATAAGTAAAAGACTGGGAGTTAGCATAAACCCCTGTACCTCCTGGATCGTAAAAAGTTCCCGAGCAGGCAGAAACTGTTCCATTCGTCATGGTATACGTCTGCGCAAAAGCACCCGATCCAATCATGGTGCTCAAAATAAACGCTGCGATATAGTATATTTTCTTCATATCGGTCAGTGTTTATTTCAACAAGATTGAACTTTGTGGAAGAATGTATATGATCTTATTCACCCCTTTCAACTTGATCATTTGCACATCTTCCTTAGGGAAAAACTTATACTGCAAAGGATTGAAGGTAGAACTTTCGAAGTCCGTTAGAAACTCATCGACAGTGACAAACAGTTCAATTTTTGATGTCAAGGGAATAAATTCCATAGGTTCAAATTCTTGGTATTTGCCTTCACTGACATTCTTGACCATGAATCCAAAACTTATATATTTGTCCATCAGCACCAATAAATCGGACTGATCGATTTTTCGCGCATCCACCCATTCTTGTCCATAGACCTCAATGATTTTTGCTTCGTTTGTCAATTCTTGACTTAAAGCAATAAAACAACTAAACATAAGTATAGCCGTAAAAAACAATGATTTACAATTCATACAACACCTTTAATAAAGAAAAAAAGCGCAGAAATCAGCAGGCACAAGGCACAAGTAGTAGATTCGCAGAAACGCTTTAATCGTTAATTTTCAAGACGATAAAAGTAATAAGAAGTTGCCACTTTCGGCTAGAAATAAATTGTTTTTTAGGCAAAGTGACCTACCCAGTCAATACCCTTTCTCAAAAACATCATGGTATCACTTTCATCGCTGCCCTTTTGAATGTCAGCACAATACTCCCAAGAAGCATCAGAAGGTAAACTCATCAAAATAGATTCTGTCCTTCCTCCTGACAACAAGCCAAATTTGGTCCCGCGGTCATTGACCAAGTTAAATTCAACATATCTACCCCTGCGCAAGTTACGCCAATGAAGCTGTTCTTCAGTGAATGGCAGGTTTTTTCCTTGCTCCACTTGTTGCTCGTACAGTATGGGGAAGTTTCGACCTAAATCTATACAAAAATTAAAGATTTGCTCTTTTGAAAAGTCTTCATTCGGCTTCATATGATCAAAAAATATCCCGCCAATTCCCCGCGTTTCTTCGCGATGCGGGATATAAAAATACTCATCGGCCCACGGTTTAAATTTTGCATAGAAAGTTGAAGCATAACGATCACAAATCTCCTTTAATCCGACATGAAACTGCATGGCCTGAGCCGGAACGATATAATGCGGTGTAAGATCAATTCCACCCCCAAACCAACATTCGCCAGAATCAAGCTCGAAGTAACGCACATTCATATGTATAATCGGTACATGTGGATTCGATGGGTGAAGTACAATGGAAACACCGGTAGCAAAAAAGTTTTTTCCATCTAATTCGAGCTGTCGCTTCATGACATCATTCACAGGACCAAACACCTCTGAAAAAGCGACTCCTCCCTTCTCAATAATTCCTCCTTGTGAGATTGTTCGTGTGCGTCCACCCCCACCTTCTGACCTTTCCCATGTGTCTTCCTGAAATGTAGATTTACCATCTATTTTTTCAAGATATTGGCAAATGTAATCTTGAAGGCCTCTAAATTCGGCTGCGATTGACTGTTTATCCATTGGTTTAATTGGATCGGATCAATTTATATTCTTCTTGCCGGATGATGAAAACATTGCCATTTTCATAGCCATTCCCTGCACCTTTCTGAATCAAAGTGAAGGCATTCATGACACCTTCATTGGCCTCGATTCCCATTAATTGTTCGGCAATAAAATAATAGGTAACATCAAATCCTTGAGCGGCCATTTTACTTAAATCAGCAGTGTATGCTATTCTGTATTTTCGCAAGAAACGCTCAGTTTTTTCGTATGTAAAATTCAAATCATTTGGGCTAGCAAAATGAAAATGAAAACGATTGCGAAAAGACGCTTTCATTTCATCAAAGTTCAACCATTCTCGGCTTCCATACACATCAATAAATTGCGCGTCAGCTTTTGAAGAGTTCAATGAATTCATGAATTTTAATGCTTGTAGCTTATCACTTGCAGGGAATACAATCACCGTTTGCACCCCTTTTCGCAAATGGGTAGTAAAATTCTCCAAGGTAGCATCAATCAATTTAGGACGATTTCCGATGAACGGTGACGTAGTAAATGAGTTTCTAAAACTTGAATACGCAATTTGGTCTTTTTCTCCAGTCGGTTTGATTAAAATGAAATGTTCAGCTTCGCTATTTTTTAAGGCAAAAAGCGCCAAATCTGATTGTTGTGTCGCTTCAGATGGAACAGAAAGAGTTATAAATCTATTGTTTTGAATCAGTGCGGTAGGCAAGGAAATTGGGCAAACCATGCGAACTTCATTTTCTTTGCACCAGCGCGAAACAACAACTGCTCCCTCCATGGAGAAAGGACCGATAACCATGTCCATATCTGAGAACTCTTCCTTCTCTAAGATTTTCTTTGCTGAGAGACTGTCACTTTTCACATCAAAAACATATACATTGGCTTTTAGTCCCAGAGATTCTAGTGAGTCTAAAGCCAATTTCGCACCCATATAAAAATCCGTTGCAAAGTTCGCGAGCTGTTCAGAATATCCTTCGGCGCGGTCTAAATATAAAGGCAATAAAAACGCGACTTTGTAGGTGCTTTTTGCGGAAAATTCAATAGACTCCTCAATAATCATCTCTTTTTTAGGCAATACTTGACGGATTTTTACAATCTCTATTTTTTCTTTTTTAACTGGAATTACAATGCGATCTCCTGGCTTAATCTTGGTATTTTTCAATCCATTTACACGCTGAAGTTCAGCGGTTGAAATCATAAAGCGCTTTGATATGCTGTACAAGTTCTCGTGATCCAACACGATGTGATCGATGATCGAATCTGAAAACGACAATTGAAGGTTTGGGTTATCTTGAAAACGAATCGTATCTACATCAGCTACTGGCACCTCCGTGAAATTATTCACATCTTCAAGAACAAGATCCTTCATCACCCCTTTTATGAGAAGCACTTGCCCTACCTTCAAACCAAGATCCGCGCCCGGATTATCGGCTATAATCGCCTCTACCTTTACCCCATATAATTTGGAAATGGCAAACAATGTTTCTTTAGCGACAATCGTATGTTTTACTTCCACCAATGGAACTGGAACGAGAATTTTCTGTCCTTCAACCAAACCTTTTTCACATCCTGGATTTGCAGTGATTATTTTATCTACCGGAACATTGTACGTTTTATGAATACCATAGAGCGTATTTCCCGACTGGACAAAATGAACATAGTATTTTACCCCAGAAACAATCTCAACAAGTGGCGTTCCTTGCGCGCGAAGCACAGAAAAAACTCCAAGTAAGAGCGTGAAAATTAAATACTTCATTTTAAATTTTTCTCAGGGCATACCAATCGGAATGCCAGTTATTATTCCCACTCTATTGTTGCCGGTGGCTTTGAACTTATATCATACGTCACGCGGTTAATTCCTTTCACTTGGTTAATGATACGGTTAGAGATGCGCGCAAGAAACTCGTAGGGCAAGTGGCACCAATCGGCTGTCATGCCATCGGTTGAGGACACAGCACGCAGCGCAATTGCATTTTCGTAGGTGCGTTCATCCCCCATGACTCCGACGGATTGTACAGGCAAAAAGATGGCACCGGCCTGCCAAACATCATTGTAAAGACCCTCTTCTTTCAATCCTTGTATAAAGATGTGGTCAACCTCTTGTAAGATGCGCACTTTTTCTTTGGTGACATCGCCCAAGATTCGAATACCCAAGCCAGGACCAGGGAACGGGTGTCTATTCAAAATCGCATCATCAATTTTTAAAGATCGACCGATCCGACGCACTTCATCTTTAAACAATAGTCGAAGTGGTTCAACAACTTGCAGTTTCATGTAATCAGGAAGCCCACCCACATTGTGATGTGACTTAATGGTTTGTGATGGTCCACCGTTGACAGACACAGATTCAATGACATCAGGATAAATGGTTCCTTGTCCCAACCATTTTGCATCTTTAATCTCTTTAGACTCGCGATCAAACACGTCGATAAATACCTTTCCTATGGCTTTGCGCTTTCGTTCAGGGTCTGTTTCCCCTTCAAGTGCGGTATAAAATTCTTCAGATGCGTTTACACCCTTCACATTCAAGCCCATGTGCTTATAAGAATCTAACACTTGCTCAAACTCATTCTTGCGCAACAAGCCATTGTCCACGAAAATGCAATGAAGATTTTCACCGATTGCTTTGTGCAGTAAAACTGCAGCTACAGATGAATCTACTCCCCCCGAAAGCCCCAAGATAACTTTATCTGCACCAATCGTTGCGCGAAGCGAAGCAACAGTTTCATCAACAAATGACTCTGGTGTCCAATCTTGCGAACAGCCGCACACCCCAACAATAAAGTTGCGCAACAAAATCGCGCCTTCCATGGAATGGTACACCTCGGGATGGAACTGAATGGCAAATGTATCTTCGCCTTCAATTTCATATCCAGCCACTTCGACATCCTCTGTGCTGGCGATAACCTTATAGTTAGAAGGAATCTTTTTAATCGTGTCCCCATGCGACATCCACACTTGACTGCCGTCAGACATTCCGCGCATCAAAACATTCGAGTGATCGATGAATTTCAAATGCGCCCGCCCGTATTCACGAGTGGATGAAGGCATTACCTCACCACCAAAATGATGCGCTAAATATTGTGCGCCAAAGCAAACTCCCAATAATGGGATTTTACCTTTAATGGCAGATAAATCAGGTCTTGGAGAAGCTTCATCGCGCACAGAGAATGGACTTCCAGAAAGAATCACCCCCTTTATATTCGGTGTGATTTCTGGACATTTATTCCACGGGTGAATTTCACAGTAAACATTCATTTCGCGCACTCTGCGTGCTATTAGCTGCGTATATTGCGAGCCAAAATCAAGAATTAATATCATTTCATGCATGGCCCAAAGATACACTGAAATTGATGATTATAGGTGCTTTGATTCCATTCAAGCACAACTGAATTGTTAACAAGATTTCAACGACATTTTGTCAGCCAATTGGGAATGGAACGATTTATGACAAATGCAGCAAAATTTACAACAAATACCACCTTAAAGCTGCTGGATTTTACTTAAATTTGGCGCTTTGTTAACATGCAACTTGAACAATGATTTCAGACTTATTAAAGAAACTATTTGGGGATAAAACCGCAAAGGAACGCAAGGAATATCAACCCATTATCGATAAATCAAATGAATTTTGTGCCCAATGCCAGACGCTATCTGACGATGAACTTCGTGAGAAAACAGCTGGTTTTCAGCAACAAGTAAAGGATTCTATTCAATCATTGGAAGACACCTTGGCTGAACTTAAAGCGGAAGCTTCGAATGTTGCAACTCCGATTCATGAAAAAGAAGTTCTGTTTGACCAAATTGATAAAATGGCCAAACAAATTGACGAAAAAATCGAGGAAACGCTTGCCATTCTTCTTCCTGAAGCATTTGCCGTAGTGAAAGAAACTGCTCGCCGATGGTCAGAGAATGGACAATTGGTCGTTAAAGCTCAAGCCTTTGACAAGGAACTTTCTGTGAAGAAGGACGGAATTACCATTCAAGGAGATCAGGCAATCTGGCACAACCAGTGGACAGCTGCTGGTGCTGAAGTGAAATGGAACATGATTCATTATGATGTTCAATTGATGGGAGGTGCCGTACTTCACCGAGGAAATATCGCTGAAATGCAAACGGGTGAAGGAAAAACTCTCGTGGCAACATTGCCTGTATACTTGAATGCACTTTCAGGCAAAGGCGTGCACGTCGTGACAGTAAACGACTACCTTGCCAAACGTGACTCGGAATGGATGGGTCCCCTGTATCAGTTTCATGGATTGAAGGTGGATTGCATAGATAAGCATACGCCAAACTCTGAGAGCCGCCGTCAAGCCTATCTCGCAGACATTACCTTCGGAACGAACAACGAATTTGGTTTCGATTACTTGCGCGACAATATGGCAGGCGGAGTGGATGAACTCGTGCAACAAAAACACCATTTTGCAATTGTCGATGAGGTCGATTCAGTATTGATTGATGATGCACGAACGCCTTTGATTATTTCTGGTCCAACCCCACGAGGCGAAGAGCATGAGTTTCACCAACTGAAGCCACGTGTTGAAAATGTGGTGGCCGCTCAACGAAATTATGTCAACCAATGTTTGGCGGAAGCGAAAAAACTTCTTGTTGTCATCAACGGTGAGGCAGAAGCTGGACAAGATGCCAAACAAATGTTGGAAGAAGGAGGTATTGCACTGCTCCGTGCACACCGAGGACTTCCTAAAAACAAAGCACTGATTAAATACCTTTCTGAGTCTGGTATAAGGGCGCAACTGCAGAAGATAGAGAACTTCTACATGCAGGAGCAAGGAAAGAATATGAAGAAAATTGACAAAGAACTCTTCTTTGTTATTGATGAGAAAAACAACACGATAGAATTGACCGATAAAGGCATCACACTGATATCTGGTTCAGACGATCGCGATTTTTTCATCATGCCAGATATCGGTTCTGAAATTGCTCGACTTCAAAAGGAAGAACTTGAGAAAGAAGCTTATTTGGAGCGAAAAGATGTTTTGGTGCGCGACTACAGCATCAAGTCTGAACGAATTCACTCTGTAAACCAACTCTTAAAGGCCTATACCCTCTTCGAAAAAGAAGTGGAATATGTCATTTTGGACGGGAAAGTAAAAATTGTCGATGAGCAAACGGGACGAATCATGGAAGGGCGTCGTTACTCAGATGGATTGCACCAAGCCATTGAGGCAAAAGAAAACGTAACCGTTGAGGCAGCTACGCAAACCTATGCGACAATCACGCTTCAAAACTACTTTAGAATGTACCACAAATTGGCGGGTATGACGGGTACGGCTGAAACAGAAGCAAAAGAATTGTGGGACATCTACAAATTGGAAGTGTTAGCGATTCCTACTCACCGATCATTGATTCGTAAAGATCAAAATGATTTGGTGTTTAAAACGGCAAGAGAGAAATACTCGGCAGTCATCGAAGAAATTGAAAAGTTAGTCGCACAAGGACGCCCAGTATTGGTGGGAACAACCACGGTAGAGATTTCTGAATTGCTGAGCCGAATGCTAAAGATGAAAAACATCAATCACCAAGTATTGAATGCAAAATACCACCAAAAAGAAGCGGAAATTGTTGCTATGGCTGGGAAAGCGGGTGCCGTGACGATTGCCACAAACATGGCAGGTCGTGGTACCGATATCAAATTGGGTGAAGGAGTTAAAGAAGCTGGAGGTTTGGCCATCATTGGTACTGAGCGTCACGATTCTCGTCGTGTCGACCGCCAGTTGCGCGGACGTGCAGGTCGTCAAGGTGACCCGGGATCATCACAGTTTTTTGTTTCTTTGGAGGATGACTTGATGCGTAAATTCGGTTCTGAGCGTATCGCTAAGTTGATGGACCGCATGGGACTAAAAGAAGGGGAAGTCATTACACACAGTATGGTTTCCAAATCTATTGAGCGCGCTCAGAAAAAAGTAGAGGAAAATAACTTTGGTGTGAGAAAGCGTTTGTTGGAATACGATGACGTAATGAACGCTCAGCGGAAGGCCATTTACAAAAAACGTCGCAATGCACTGTATGGCGATCGAATGGACTTGGATATCGACAACATGTTCTACGATGTCTGTGAATCAACAGTTCTTGCTCATGGCAAAGAAGCGTTTGAAGCCTTTGAATTGGATTTGATCCGATTGATTGGAATCGATTCACCAGTGAACCAACAAGAATATGCAGTCATCGACCGCAATGAACTTACAGAGAAGGTTTACCAAGCTATGCGCGAGCAATACGATCGTAAATCTGAAAAGGTAGCCAACCGCGCATTTCCGCAAATCAAGCACGTGTATGAAACGATGTCCGACAAGTACAAAAACATCGTATTCCCATTGACAGATGGTCGTCGTGAAATCCGCATGATTATCAACCTTGAGGAAGCATACAAGTCTGAAGGAGTAGCTATTGCACGCGCCTTTGAAAAGAATGTGATCCTTGGAAAAATTGATGACGAGTGGAAAGAGCATTTGCGTGAGATGGATGATCTTCGTTCTGCTGTGCACAACGCACAGTACGAGCAGAAAGACCCTCTGTTGGTCTACAAACTTGAGTCGTTTGAATTGTTTAAATCGATGTTGCTCCGTTTAAATGGTGAAGCGCTTGAAATGTTGATGAAGTTGGATCTTCCAGTTGAGCAGGAAGTTCAAAGCACCAATAAGGAGATTACCAACCAAAACAACTATGCGAAGGCGCAAACGAATCAAGATTCGAATACGACTTCCACTACTCCGCCTCAATTTAGTAGCGACCAAGCCAATCAGCAGGCGATTCGCAATTCTATGCCACAGCAAGAAAAGCAACAGCCTGTTATCGCTGATCCAAAAATCGGCCGAAATGACCCTTGTCCATGTGGAAGTGGGAAGAAGTACAAACAATGTCACGGGAAGTAAAGCTTTTAACCAATGGCGGGCATTGATTCAGTTTCTATCGTTGGGACAGGAAATGTTGCGCATCATTTAGGCAAAGCATTTCGTGATGCAGGTTTTACAATCTCTGATGTTTTTGGAAGAAATAGTGCTTCAGCGAACGAACTTGCCGATTTATTGGAATGTTCTGTTGCTCCAACGCTGAATGAATTGTCAGGTGATCTCGTACTTTTGTGTGTATCTGACAATGCCGTTATCGACTTGGCCTCGCGCATTTCAGAAAATCGACGTCTGGCCTATACTTCGGGGTCGATTCCCTTGTCATCATTGCCAAATAGATTTTTTTGTGGTGTGTTCTACCCCCTACAAACATTTTCAAAAAACCGCGAAATAAACATCACCACAGTGCCTTTTCTAGTTGAAGGGAATTCAGTCCAACATGAATCGGAATTGATGAAATTGGCTTCAAAAATAAGTCAACACGTGCAATCGGCCAATTCAAGCGACCGACTGCATTACCACATCAGTGCTGTGTTTGTCAATAATTTTGTCAATCATCTCTTTTCAAAAGGAAAAGCTCATGTCGAGGAACATGGACTTGATTGGGAAGTACTGAAACCATTGATCTTCGAAACCATTGGGAAAATTTCAGATTTAGATCCTCTTGATGCGCAAACAGGTCCAGCAGTGCGAAAGGACGAGCAGACCATAGAACGCCATCTGCGCGAATTGGAAGGCAAATCCAAAGAAATCTATACGCTCATTACCCAAAGCATTCAACAATCTTCAAAAAAATGATCAGTTACAAGGAGCGACTAAATCATGTTACCACCTTCATGTTTGATGTCGATGGGGTCTTGACCTCTGGAGAAGTCATTCTATTTAAAGATGAAATAGTTCGAACGCTTCATTCGCGTGACGCATATGCCTTGCAATATGCCGCGAAAATGGGCTACCGCATTATCATCATCACTGGGGGAAACTCAACGGATGTGCGCGACCGTTTACTTGGTCTTGGCGTTCATGAGGTACATCTTTCCTCATTCAATAAACTAAATGTGTACAACGATATCAAACTGCGCCAAGATTTGCGTGATGAAGAAATCTTGTACATGGGCGATGACATCCCCGATTACCAGGTGATGACTGCGGCAGGAGTTGCCACGTGTCCACAAGACGCCGCTGTAGAAATCAAACACATTAGCCACTACCAATCACCATTTAATGGAGGTAAAACATGTGTCCGCGATGTGATTGAACAAACCTTGCGCGTACAGAAGAAATGGTTTTCGGAAGAGGCCTTTGAGTGGTGATTAGTTGCGAATAATTCGTCCCCTGCTCAAAATCTCATTGCCATTCGAACGCACAAGGTACAGATATAGACCTGCTTCAAAGCGCGTCAAATCAAGTTGAATGGACTGCGTGAATGAACCTGTTAGCACTTGATTTCCAAAAGCATCAATGAGTTGAAGGGAATATTCTCCTATTATTGGAAAATCAATCGTTACCCCGCCATCTGAAGGATTTGGATACACGCGAACACCAGTGATAGACTCTTGCTCTTCAATGCTTACAAGTGGGTTGTAACTTGGGCCAATTGGTACCACAGGATACAAATCGTTAGGCCCTATTTTGCACACAAAGACACTATTCCCTCCAACACCGAAGGACGAAACATATCCGGTAAAAATGGCGCCGCCGTCAGATGTTGCAATGAGTTCACCCGTCACATCTTCTCCTGTATATCCGACCTTGAACAGGGAATTGTCGTACCACATGTTTTCACTCTCCCGCACCAAAGCTATATCGTAGCCACCTGGAAAAGTACTTGCATCCTTGTAGCGAAACGCGACATACTGTTTCATGTTCGAACCATACGCCACAATTTGATCGGCGATTTTATCATCACCAGATGTTAATGCATACTCAAAGTCATAAGTACCATTGGTTTTAATTCGTCCAAAGTACTCATCGTAGTCTGCGCTCATGGACCATCCAACAAAATTTACGCGATCCAAAACCAATGAAATGTCATTGATTCCAGCATCGCCAATATTTCCTGTTTGTAAAAACCATTCGATTGCACCTGAATCTTTGATGCGCATGACAAAACCCTTGTACATGGAAGAATCCGTATTGAACATCGTTCCAGCGACAATAAACGTAGAGTCATCCAATTGTTCAATCACATTGGCGCGATCCTCACCTGCCCCACCAATTGTTTTTGTCCATAAGGTATCCCCATCTGAATTTGTACGAACAATGTAAATGTCATCGTCACCACCAAGAGTTGAATTGCTTTCCCCCACCATCATGACACCTGTATCTTTCGTCAGTGCAGCATCATTCACTTTATCCCATTCCGTTCCACCATAAGATTTTTGCCAAAGCATCGTCCCCACTTCATCGGTTTTCACCAAATAATAATCATAGGCTCCGTTACCGAATGAATTGGTGAATCCAGCAAGGTAATAGCCAATACCTTCTTTGTGAAGCACACGTCTGGCAAAGTCAGTCTCAGCGCCGCCATAATGGGTTGACCACATGTATGTCCCCATGCTGTCCAATTTCAACAAAAAGGCATCTGAGGGCCCATCAGAAAAACTACTTGACCCACCACAGACAGTGTATGAGCTATCTGCATGTTGCACAATGCCTTGACCAAAGTCATAGCCATTGTTTGAGAACAACTTAAAGAACGCAATTTGCGAACTTGCTTGTTGACTGCACATCACTGCAGTCAAGCATAGAATGAATGTTACAATGCGCATCTGAATCGAAAAATAAATGAATCACCATAGCCCTTTTTACTCAAAGTGCCGTAAACATCCTCCAAACCTACTCCGATGTTGAATTTCTTGAAATTGAATTGAGAATAATAACCCGCTCTAAATCCTGTAAATCCGCCATAGCTCACATTCACACCAAAGGACACTGTATTCACTTTGAATTGAGCTCCAGCATAGATCATGGGTACAGCTGAAAGTGTTGGATACATCCGGATCCCATAAAAACCTTGAACCAGGGCATCCTCCATCTCACTTACCATCTTCCCTACTTGAATGACTGCTGGCATCATCTTCCATCCTGAACCTGAAGTTGAATCAACATGCAGCGTATCAGACAAGCTAAATGAGCCATTGAACACACTTCCTGTTCCATACAGCTGATCGAAGGTCAATCCATTGAATGAGATTTGCGTATTCGAGGCATACGTTGTGACAGGACTGCTTAAATAGGCCGCTCCAAGGTTTTTCACCAAGAATTGAATATATTCCGTCTTGCCTTTAACGATTTCAACGGGCATGCGGTAGTCAAGGTCAATTCCGAATCCAACCCCTTTGAAATAATTGGCACCAGTTGATGCCGCATAGCCACCATCGAGTGTTAGACTCATCGAATCTGCATTGGCCGTTTGATAAAGTGTTCCTTCACGCATTCGCGCAGTGACGAATGAACTTATGCCATAGACATTCAAGCTAATGTTCGATTTAGTTTTTTCGTCAATGGCACCAATTCCAAACTTTTGAAAGGTCCAAAAGTTCCCTGTGCTTCCGGAAAGTGATGCTTCTGCCCCAAGGTAAGATTCATTTCCATTGAACACCAGGCCAAATAAATCCTTGGAATACAGTAATGAACCAATTGAGGTATAACCAGCTCGAACAACTAACCCATATTTTTCTTGACCAAAAAACTTCAGATCTGTATTTCGGTATTCCACTTCACCGGTCAATTCTACGCCGATGCGGTTTATTCCTTTGTGGCGATTGAATGCAAAATCAGACATGGCATTGGTGATTTCTCCACCACTCACAAACTTCTGGATAAGTTCTCTACTTAAGGAACTTGACGATAGGTCATAATGTCCTTGAAGAATAAGTTCATGGGCATGCACAAGCGTATCGTGTTGCTGCGGAAGCAAGCGCTGTGCATAGGTCTGAACGCCAAAAACAAGCGCAACAACAAAGATTAACCCTTTCATACAACTGCTCTTAATTTAAACCGTGCTTTTAGCTTCACCGCCATAAATGCCCCAGCAGGAATACTCATCATTTCATTCAATCCAGAAGAAGGATTCGGTGTATTTAATTCCACCTGAACTGCAACCTTCTTGATCAAATCCAAATCGAGAATCATGGTTTCCGTTAAAACAAAAGAAACTTCAGAATTCATTTTTTGAAGATTATCACTTGGATCTACTGTGCCTAATTTCGAAGATTTAACAGGTGATGTTCCCGTCACAATATGAATGACATTTCCTGCCTCGTCCATTAAAAATAAAGTCGCACCCGCTGACAAAGGAATCGCATTGCTTGCGTTCAAGACCAATTCACCCGATTCGATGTGCGTGCCTTGTTGATTCTGGTTCACGTCAAAATCAAATGTATCTCGAAGCGTCAATCCATCAGCGCCAACAGATAAAGGCATTTGTGCTTTGATCCGCACTTTCAATCGGCTAGTTGGAAAAATTTCATTCCATCCACCCGAAACATTTCCCCAAGGATTCAATTCAATTTTATAGCCCAAGGTATGTTTCTTCCCAAGATTCTCAAGGTATTGCTCCACATTGCTATTGGTTTGATCAAAGGCCAAAACTTCTGTTGAATTCACTAAGGTGGACCATGACCCCGTCGCAGGATCTAAAAATACGGGTGTACCTATTTGAGGTGCAGATAAACTCACTGTGTTTCCTGTATAGTTTGTGTTTTTCACCATAGAGATGGTAGCCTTCGCTCCGACTTTTAATCCGTTAATGACTTCAATTTGAATAGTAGAAGAGGGCAAATCAATCGTTCCTGCAACTAAATTCGCCAATGGTTCAAGCAGATAATCTGTGGTGTCTGAAATACTCAGATTCCCAAAATAACCTCGTGCATAATCAATTTTTATATCCTTGAATGCTGCCTCGACTTTAAATACATCTTGGGCATTGAGCATAACTGATGGTCCGTTTGGATCCGATGTCACTTGTAGTTTGGATTGTAAGATATTGAATTCACCACCATTTACTCCTGTCAAATCAATGTCATAGCCTGATATATCCAGCACGGCCATGGCTATCCCTGGTGCAGATGAGGTTCCTGCCGGAGCCTGATAATTTTCGATAAAAGGGACACCATTTTTAGAAACTCCTGGAAGCTGCACGGTAAAAAAAGCAATCGTTTCAATTGGATTAAACACCTTCAAACGGATACTCCCATTGGAAACCCGAATTTTCTTTAGCTGAATACCATCCACATTGAGTGTATGTTCCTCCACTTGGTTCACAATGCTAAATCCTGGTGTGATGTTCAGAGATCCACCCACATTGAAATCCTGAATGATGGTTGTGTCGGGAATCGTTATGAATTTATCAATCCCAAAATCAATGATCGTTCGCGTTAAGTCCAATTCATAAAAACCTGAACCATTTATGGCTAAGGTCGAATCGTTGACTAAATTCTTAAAAGTAAGTGTATCATTCACTATAGGTGCCACCCAATCGGAGTCCCAATTTGTTTTCTCTTTCCGACATGACATCATCAAGGGAAGGATGAGAAGAACGTAAAGCGCTATTTTTTTCACAGTTTTAAGTCGTTTTCTGGTTTAATTCGTTGGCTAAGCGCGTTCGATGATGACCGCATATCCTTGTCCGACACCGATACACATGGTCACCAAAGCGTAACGTTTGTTGGTCCGTTGAAGTTCAATCGCGGCAGAATGCAGAATGCGTGCTCCTGACATCCCAAGCGGGTGACCGAGTGCAATAGCTCCACCGTTTGGATTGATGCGTGGATCATTGTCCGCTAGTCCAAGTGTTCGGGTACATGCCAATACCTGTGCAGCAAAGGCTTCATTCAACTCAAGGACATCCATTTGATCTAATGTCAGTCCGGTTCGTTGTAGCACCTTTTGAGATGCGTAAACTGGACCTATTCCCATAATTCTTGGCTCAACACCTGCCACAGCAGCACCAACGATGCGTGCCATAGGCCTAAGATTTTGAGATTTTACCGCATCATTAGACGCCAACAACAAGGCTGCAGCGCCGTCATTCAATCCAGATGCATTTCCAGCGGTAACAGTTCCATCCTTTTTGAATGCTGGTTTCAATCCAGCGAGAGTTTCCATTGTCGTAGAAGGACGCATAAATTCATCCGCAGCAAACGAAATAGGATCTTTGCGTTTTTGTGGAATCAACACGGGGGCTATTTCCAAGGCAAAGCGTCCATTCGCCTGAGCGATAGCTGCCTTTTCTTGCGACCAAGCGGAAAATCGATCCTGAGATTCGCGGTCGATGTTGTACATTTCAGCGAGATTTTCTGCCGTATTTCCCATGCTATCAACCCCGTAAATTTCCTCCATCATCGGATTGATAAAGCGCCATCCAAAAGATGAGTCATACATTTTGGCATCACGACCGTAGGCCGATGATGTCTTTGAAATCACCCAAGGACCGCGTGTCATGTGTTCAACGCCTCCAGAAATATACAGTTCACCTGCTCCATCCGCAATGGCACGCGCAGCATTCACTGTCGCCGCCATTCCAGAAGCACAGAGTCGATTGACTGTCTCCCCACCACTTTGAACAGGAAGTCCTGCAAGCAATCCAGCCATACGTGCCACATTTCGGTTGTCCTCACCTGCTTGATTGGCACACCCCAGAATCACGTCTTCGATGAGCCCTGGATCCAACTGTTGATTTTTTGCCATCAAGGCGCGAATCGCATGTGCAGCTAAATCATCCGCACGAACAGCAGACAAGGTGCCCCCAAAACTTCCGATGGGTGTACGTACACCATCAATTATAAATACCTCTTTAGACATAGTTTCAATTTCGCAGCTAAAGATAACAAATAAAAAGGTGTCAGTCTTCCTCAATTTTCGAGCGACTCGATTTAGAGAAACCCCTTTTATAATGGCTGAAATCATGACAAATGTTCTTTAATAAAGTGCTGTAACACCCGACTTTTGAAAAATAAACGAACGATATGAATCCAAAAGAAAACACATTTACGCTCACATTTTTAGGTGGTGCTGGCACCGTTACGGGATCAAAAATTCTGATCGAAACAGCTCAAAAAAAAGTACTTATCGACTGCGGGCTTTTTCAAGGGATTAAAGAATTGCGCAAACACAACTGGGAAGATTTTCCTATAGACCCTTCGAGCATTGATGAACTCATTCTAACACATGCCCATCTCGACCATTGCGGATATATACCTTTACTCGTAAAAAAAGGATTTAAGGGTTCGATTCATTGCACCTACCCCTCAAAGGAATTGGCGGAAATCATTTTGTTAGATAGCGCAAAAATTCAAGAAGAAGATGCCGAACGTGCCAGCCGATACAACTATTCGAAACACAGCAAACCTGAACCTTTGTATAAAATCGCGGATGTCGTCATAGCCATGAAGCAGTTTGTCCCACATGATTTACATGAATGGATTATCGTAGATGCAAACATTAAATTTCAGCTCTTGAATGCGGGGCACATCTTGGGCTCTTCATTCGTGGACTTACTCGTTTATGATAAAAAAATTATTTTCAGTGGTGACATGGGTAGGAAAGATCCGATGCTCATGTATCCACCAGCAAAAATTGAAGACGCGGATTACATCGTATTGGAGTCCACCTATGGCGACCGCATGCATGAAGTAGCGGATGTCAAAAGTGAATTACTCAAAGTCATCAATGAAACCTACGAGAATCGAGGCGTATTGATGATTCCATCCTTTGCTGTAGAAAGGACCCAGGAGTTGATTTATCTCTTGCATCAACTTCGTTTGGAAGATAAACTACCTAAAATTCCGATCTATTTAGATTCTCCGATGGGCATTCACTCCTCCAATGTGTATAATTCATACCAAGATTGGCAAAACATTTCCCATTATGAGCTCAGTAACATGTATAGTGATGTTATCTTTATCTCTAATTTTGAACAATCAAAAGCAACAGTGGCAGACAAGCACCCGAAGATTATATTGGCAGGAAGCGGCATGATGGAAGGCGGACGCATTCTCCATTACATGAATCAACACATTGAAAATGAAAAGAACACCTTACTTTTCGTTGGTTTTCAAGGTGAGGGAACACGTGGTCGTGCCATCTTGGAAGGAAGTCCTGAGATCAAGTTCTTTGGAGAATACCGTCAGGTAAACTGTCAAATTCGTTCCATTTCATCGCTTTCAGCCCATGCCGATCAAGGAGAAATGCTCGATTGGTTAAAGAACTTTAAAAAAGCACCAACAAAAATCTTTCTCAATCACGGCGAACCCCATCAAACCGATGCCCTTCGTGCAAAGATTGAGTTTGAATTTGATTGGACCATAGAAATCCCTAAGTTGAACCAACAATACAGGCTAACCTAAGATCAATGAGCACCTACAAACCTATTGACGCGCAAGACATCCACTATTTTCAAAGCTTACTCAACGAGCGCTGTTTCGTCGATCAAGAGGTGCGTAGCGACTACGGGCACGATGAAACAGAGGACATCACTATTGTTCCAGATCTTGTTTTAAAGCCAGAAACGACGGCTGAGGTGTCTGAGATCATGCGGTATTGCAATACCCACTCCATCGTCGTGACTCCATCTGGTGCGCGTACAGGTTTGAGTGGTGGTGCAATTCCTGTTTTTGGTGGTGTAGCCCTTTCCATGGAACGCTTCAATAAAATTTTATCGATTGATGAACGCAACCATCAGGTCATCACAGAACCGGGAGTCATTACCCAAGTGTTGCAAGATGCCGTTCGAGAGAAAGGTTTGTTTTACCCACCCGACCCAGCGAGCAAAGGAAGTTGTTTCATTGGTGGAAATGTATCTGAAAATTCAGGCGGACCGAAAGCCGTGAAATATGGCGTGACCAAAGATTTCGTCTTGAATCTCGAAGTGGTTTTACCCAATGGCGAGATCATTTGGACGGGAGCTAATGTATTGAAGAATGCGACGGGCTACAATTTAACGCAGCTGATTGTTGGATCTGAAGGCACCCTGGCCATCATCACAAAAATTGTACTTCGACTCATCCCTCATCCAACCCATGACTTGCTCATGTTGGTTCCCTTCTTCGATGCGGAGAAAGCCTGCGAAGCCGTTGCAGCAATTTTCCGAGCAGGAATCACGCCGAGTGGATTGGAATTTATGGAACGTGATGCCTTGACGTGGACACAAGCATTTACTGGAGACACATCCATTCCAGTAAAGGACAATCACCAAGCCCATCTATTGATCGAAGTTGATGGTTTCGATCCCGACCAGTTGATGGGTGAATGCGAGAAGATTATGGGGGTATTGGAAAACTTCGAAACCGACGAAATACTCTTTGCTGAATCTGAAGCGCAGAAGGCAAGTTTATGGGCCTTGCGTCGCAAAGTTGGTGAGGCAGTGAAATCGCAATCCATCTACAAAGAAGAAGATACCGTTGTCCCGCGCTATGAATTGCCAGCACTTTTGTCAGAAGTGAAGCGGATTTGTCGTCAATATGGATTGCATTCCGTGTGTTATGGTCACGCAGGGGATGGAAATTTGCATGTTAACATCATCAAAGGCGATCTGACCGATGAACAATGGGAAAAAGACTTGCCGATGGCGATTCGTGCCTTGTTTACTGAAGTCGTTGCGCTTGGAGGAACATTATCTGGAGAACATGGCATTGGACTCGTTCAACAACCCTACATGGATATTGCCTTTCCAGAAATCACATTGCAATTGATGCGTCAAATCAAAGATGTGTTCGATCCGAAAGGAATTTTGAATCCTGGGAAGATTTTTACGAAAGTAACGGCTAACTGAAATAAAGACCAAAGTATCCAGTCTGCAAATTTGTTCTATCTTTGATAGTATCAAATGATAGTATCAATACATGAATCCTCCCTATTTAATTACTCCTGAAATTTTAAATCTCATCGTTTCTATTTCAGAAAAAATAGGACAAATCAACGCGAAGTTTCTCGATAAGCCGATTAAAAAACTTTTCGTTTTACCGATTCCTCTAAGATTTCACTATCCATAATCTCCCTCATCTTTCAACAGTCAAAAGCACTCAACGAATGCATCTAAAGCCCGATGAATTAATTGATATCAAAGAGATTGATGGGTGTTGTGTCAGAGATTCTGACAGTGAAAACGCTACTAATTCGTCCCGAAAGTATTCAGCTCCCCATTCTGCATTTCACGGTACTTCACAGCGATGTAGGCCAGTAAAATCCGCATGGTATCGAAGGCATGTTCGGATTCTGCACTGATTTCCTTTTTCTGTAAGCGCAACAACAACTTCATGTACAAGGCTTGAAAGGCCACCTCGATGTTGTTTCTATCCTTGAGGTTGGAACGTTGCTTGAATTCTTCGATGATTGGTTCGGCAGCCGCATAAAGCCCCGCGTATTTTTCATCCTTCAACAGATTCAGTAAGGTATTGTGTAAATACGAGATCTCAACAAGAATATCTTTTAAGTCATGGAGATGTCCTTGCTTCTCGATGCGTTCCGCTTTCATTGATTTGATCAGCGATTTGTACCAATCTCGGTACTGCTCAACAAATGAATCATCTGGAAGTTGTGGTCGGACGTATTGATCAATGATTTGGTCTAGGTTGAAGTCGTAGGCACGAATCAAGTCTTCCACCTGAAACATGTAAAGCAAATATTCAGCGATATTTTCGCTTCGTTTCTGTCGGGCGATGAGCATACTTACTTCATGTCCTTTTCGATGTCATCCTGGTGCTGATTGAGAAAAGCACAGAACTCCTTCGTCACATCCATTGAACCATTTATGTAATTGATTTGTCCACCAGTACCATGAATCAAAAGGATATCAATGTTGTTTTCTTCGCTGAATTTCTTTCCAAACGTTTCAATCTTTTTTGAAATCACTTCCAATTTCTCCATCGTTTCTTTCTCCAACTTGGCACCTTGTGTTTGCTGGTATTGCATCAAGTCAGATTCCATTTGTTGCACTTTTTGCTGAATTTGGACGGTCTCGTTTTCCGAAAGCAAACCAGAACGCAAACGCTCCTCATTGCGGTACACATAACTCTGAAATTCTTTCGTGCGGCGATCCACTTCACTTTGAAATGCTTTTTGTTTCTTCGTAACAATGGCATCTTGATCCTTGTAATAGGTGAAAAGTGTTTTAAGGCTATCGCTGTTGTAGTAGGCGATTTTTAATCCTTTCATGTCTCGGGATTCAACCTTCGGAACTGTATTTTCCTTTTTGACTTCTTTTTGTCCACAGGCAACAAGCAGTGCCATGGCACCCAAAATGAGCATTCCGTTTTTCATCGTATTCATTATCCGTTCTTTTTTTGAAAGGCACTTTCCCAATCTGTGCGCATTTCTATAAATCTTTTTAGGCAATTGGACAGCAGATCTTGAGTAATCATTGCTTCGATCTCCTCGAGTGAATTCACATCCGATTCTCCAATTTTAAAGAGCTGTTCGAATTGGCCCAATTCAATTTTCACAATGTACTTTGCATTGTAATTTAAGATAGAAATTCGATATCGTTCGTGCGGTATTTCTTTGATTGTGCGCATAGGAACAAAAATACTATTTTCGATTGATGCTGACAAGAAAAGTACACTTCAGTGGTCGAGGCGATGATTAAATGGCAATCGCAATATCTGGATCGATGTATTCCTTAAAAATAAAAGGAACTTTCACCATATACGCATAGTCCTGTCCAACCTCGTACATGTCTTCATCAGATTGACGGTAGTACCACTCCACATGCACCTCTTTTCCTGCCTCAGACAATTCGTTGAGTTTGTAGAGTAAAAAGAGAATGCGTTTTGATGAAGAGATATTGAAATACTCGAGATCAATTTTCACCACTGTGTTTGCCAATGGATGTAGCAAATACCCTTCAAACCAGTTTAAGATTGGTAGCCAAAATTCATCCGCTTGATCTGGAATAGATCTGCCTCGTATTTCCATTACACCGGTAATCGCATCGAAATGGATTTTAGGCGTTTGAGGAGATGCATCAATGACTAACGTTTTCATTTGGGCAAAAGAAATTGGTTTAGCGCAATAAGTTTCATTCTTGAAAGTGGGAATTTCTCCAATTGTCAAGATGCTCACCGCATCAATCTCAATAACGAAAATACGCTTTTTTCGAATAAATAACACTTTTCAATGAACAAAATGTAGTTTTCACGAAACATTTGGATTTTAACGGCAAAAATAAACGCACAATTTTTAAGCAATCGTACACGCTCATTTTTTTCACATCTTTGCGACAATGGAACTTTCTGAAAAATACCGCGTCGTGAATGTGCTTGGAAATCAAGCCGTACGAAAGTTCGGGACTGTATCTTTGATTGAAGACAGGGCTACAGGACAGCAAAAAGTCATGAAACAGTTGGTTCGAAATGATCACAATCAGCATATTGCTGAACGCTTAGAGCGCGAGGCCAGTTTTAATTTTCGGTCAAGAGGATTGCCTGGTCTGGTTGAATTTGAACATACTGAAAATGAAATCACCCTGATCAAAGAGTATGTTCAAGGAATCCCACTCGACGACTATTGGCAAACCATCCCGAGAAAACAACGAATGGATCAGTTGGTAAACATCCTTAAGGCCTTGTCCCCACTTTTCCAAGTATTAAACGAAGAACAGATCGTTCACTGCGACATCAAACCCTCCAACATTCTCATTGAAAAAAAGGAAGATTCCATTTCGTGTCACCTCATAGATTTTGGCATGGCCATTCGGTGTAATGAAAATAAGCACTTCAAACTTCTATTTCCTTTGGGCTATGCCGCACCTGAATTAATTCTCAATCGCATAGATGTTCTTAATCACACAAGTGACCTCTATGCCTTGGGAATTGCAATTTGGAAACTATTTACAGGCTCTTTGCCACTGACACATCCCAACCCGAGTATTTTCACAAATCTGCAATTGACCTACCCACTGCCTGATCACAGCGACCTGCCAAAGGGACTTTATCCCATTTTACAAAAGATGTGTTACAAGCACCAATTTAAAACAGCACCCAACCGCATGAAGATTGAAGAAGTCGATCCAATCTTGCGAAAGGCCCAGCAGAATAGATACCAAACCTTACAAGAAATAATAGCTGATTTGGGGAAAATACTACACAAGAGAAAGTGGTGGCTGTTTCAATAAAACTCCTTACGGAATCCCAAACAAAAATTAAACAATAATGGTGCGTAAAGCGATGTGTTTTGTGCGGTCGAATTGCTTGCCGTTGAAACAATCATGTACGCTAAATTCATGTCCAAATACAAAGTGCCAATTCCTGCAAAGGTATTTTTAACACCTCCTCCGAGTCCAAAGCCAAGATTAAAAATTGACCCTTTGGACAATTCATTCGTAGGTAATTCATACTTGGCCTGATCATAATCATCATATTTTCGTTTAACTGTATTCACAGCCAGCATGATGGTACTACCCCCATAAGCTCCAAATCCACTGTCATACCCATTCCCAATGTAATAGCGTGTCCCTCCTTCGATAATGGTGTAATTGAATGTTGATGAATAACCGATTGTCTGGCTGTAAGGAATTGTTGTGAAATCTGTGGCGGTCACTATTGTTGCCCCTTTCATTGGTTCTTGCTGACGTGCATATAAAGACAAGCGAGCATACAGAGAAATCTGATCATCACGTGGAATTTCTCCTCCAAAGTGCATACCAATATAGGGCTTTTGAACGCCAAATCCTTTCAAAACGCTCATTCCTCCTGAAAGTCCAAATTGAGCAAGTGCTGCGTTGGTGCCCATCATTAGAATGATGACAACCACTAGGTATTTTATTTTTCCAACCATTTCGGTGACTTTTTTAATATCTCTTTATAAACTGCACAATTCTCATCGTGCGCTCCGGGAAGATAACCAATGCTCATTAAAAACTCATTGACAATCTCTCCACCCACAAATGTAAAGGTCTTTTTGAACAATTTGGTCCATTCTGCTCTTGATTTTGGGTGATTCGCATTTAACCACCCATCAAACGACCCAAATTCATTCATTAACTTCAATAAAACTTGCGCATTATTGACCGCTGCACGAACTTTCAATTTATTTCGAATTATTCCCACATCTGACAATAAACGTTGAATATCTTCTTCAGAATAAGCTGCTACCGTTCGAATGTCAAATTGTGAATACGCAGCTCTAAAGTTCTCTTGCTTTTTTAAAATAGTTGTCCAAGACAAGCCTGCTTGATTTATTTCTAGAATTAAACGACCAAAAAGTTCTGAATCATCACGAACGGGAAATCCATACTGATTCAAATGATAGTGCCTATGTACACTCGATTCTGATTCATTTTGGGAAAAGGTACAGTAGCTCATGACTCGAATTGAGCTTCAAAGTAAGAATTTTATAGTGAATTCATTGAAATTTAGCATTCACTTTCGATGTGCAGTTAAAAATTGTGTGATATTTGCAAACTTAGAGCGCCATGCAAAAACAGGTCTATTTTTCGGTAGTCATCGCAGCCATCTCCTTTATTACGGTAAAGAAGATTCAACAGGCCAGTATTGATCATTACCATTTTCTCCGCGAAATATTTCAGAAAGACGGCTGGTTCGATTTCGATCACCCCTCCATTTCAATTCATCTTCCTTTCGAATTGCGTGAAATTTCGGGAATCACAGATTTTTCCGAGGATGAAATTGCTTGTGTTCAAAATCAAAATGGGACCTTGTATGTATATTCCATAACGGGTGATTCAATTAGCGCCCAATATGATTTTGGCTATAGTGGATCCTTTGAAGGACTTACTCACGCAGACAGTTCTTATTTCATTATGCGAAATGATGCCGTTCTTCTGCAAGTTGACCCAAGTGAAGACTCTGTTTCCGTCAATTTTAAGAAACTCGACATTCCATCTTGGTACAATGAGGTACTTTGCGTTGATTCCAGAGATCACCAACTTTTGGTCGCGCCGAAAAATGCTACGGGCCGTGGGGCTGAACTTAAAAACACCCGAGGGATTTACACCATAGACCTTGAAACGATGGCCATGGACGAAGATCCATTGTTTACAATCAATCTTTCAGAACTCGAGTCCTTCGGACAAAACACTGGAATCCTCTTCGCGAAAAAGAAAAAGTCGAAAGAGGAGGAATCTAGCAGCCGCTTTATGCCATCGTGTATCGCGGTGCATCCAAAGACCGATGAAGTGTACATCATTTCATCCATTGACCATTCAATGGCTGTCTTTGAGAAATCCGGGAAACTCATCAATTTTGTGCGTTTCGATGCGAAGCTATTTACTAGACCCGAACGCATCATCTTCTTGCCGAATGGTGATCTCATCATCACGAATGAAGGTCAGCAGGGAAAAACCTCTCTACTTCGCTTTAAATGGCATCTCCCTCAATAACTTAAACCCATTCTTATGGCCGTATATGAATTCAATGGTTTTCGCCCTGTCATCAAGGAAAGTTCGTTTGTGCATCCGCAAGCAAGTGTCACTGGAAATGTCCTTATTGGTGAACACGTTTACATTGGACCTGGAGCAGCCATTCGAGGAGATTGGGGACAAATAGTGATTGAAGATGGCTGCAATGTTCAAGAAAACTGCACTGTGCACATGTTTCCCGGCACCACAGTTACCCTTAAGAAAGGTGCACACATCGGTCATGGCGCCATCATCCATGGAGGAACAATTGGAGAAAACTCGCTCATAGGCATGAATTCAGTCATCATGGATGACGTTGTGATAGGAAATGAGTGCATCATTGGTGCCTTGTGTTTCGTGCCAAGTGGAGTGATCATTCCCAATCGAAGTTTAGTCCTTGGAAATCCTGCGAAAATCATCAAAGAAGTGAGTGACGAGATGATCAGCTGGAAAACAGAAGGCACTGCCCTTTACCAAGCTTTACCCAAAGAATGTCAAGACACACTTAAGGAATGTGAGCCATTGCGTGAAATCGAAGAAAATCGACCAATGCAGGATACGAGGTATGAGCGCTGGGGAGCGAAGAAATGAAAAATGAAGAATTAAGGATGAAGAATTAATAGGCAAGAGTTAAAAATTTTGGCTTCTTAATAAATCCTAATTTTTAACTCTTAATTTTTAATTCTTAATTTCCTAGAACGTAGTTCATCAACACCCTACGATTTCTGGCTTTCCCTTCCTCTGTCGCGTTGAATGTCAACACACTCATAAGGAATGGGGAGC
>CAIQQH010000049.1 GCA_903873915.1 uncultured Flavobacteriia bacterium
AAGAAGAGCAGTAAATTTTTATCGGACAACAATGATTAGTAATTCGTAATTAATTTTTTTTAATCAGTGGGTAGATCAAATCCTCCAACCCATTGACCTTAATCTCCAGCATAAGCTGCAACTGATCACCCAGTGTTCCTTTGGGAAAGCCTTTTTGTCGGTACCAAACAAGATACGGTTCGGGTAAATACACAAGTAGCTTTCCTTCGTATTTCCCATAGGGCATGCGAGTATTGGCGAGTTTCTCGAGTTGGGCGCGTTGATCTTCGGGTGATATCACTGTGCCAATGGTGTACGGTTCACTGTTTCTAAGAAATACGCCCAGAATTTTTGAACGGAGGAGATTTGTACTTTTTCGTCCGGTGAATGCGCTGCACGGATGTTTGGTCCAAAGGAAATCATGTCGACGCCTGGTAAATGGATTCCAAGGATTCCACATTCCAATCCTGCGTGACAGGCCTTGATTTTTGGTTCTTCGTTGTACATCTCACGGTAAAGGTCGGCCATCAAATTCAAAATGCGTGAATTTCTATTCGGCTGCCATCCAGGATAATCACCCGATTGAACGACTGTGCATCCCATATTTTCAAATGCCGCACGAATGGTATTCGCCACATCGCCTTTTGAGGACTCCACCGAACTGCGTTGCAATGACTGCGTGGTAAATTCACCATTGTAAATGATGACACGCGCCAAACTTGACGACGCTTCCACCAATCCTTCAATGTCTGGACTCATGCGGTACACGCCGTTTGTAACGCTATATAATGTGTTCAATATTTTTACGAATTCTACATGCTCCACTGTCGAATCCGAAGATTCCGCGTCGTGTAAGGTAATCGTCAAGGCAGATTCAACAGTAGAAAATTCAACACGGATCTCTTGTGATATCTTAGCGATTTCTGCTTCGAAGTGTTTCAATACTTCTTCATCAAAAGCCACAACAGCTGAAGCTTCGCGTGGAATCGCATTGCGTAAACTTCCACCATCAAAGGAAACCAGTTGAAGATCGAGAACAGAAACCAAATGGTACAGGATGCGTGTCATCAATTTGTTTGCATTGCCTCTCCCCTTGTCGATGTCCATTCCGGAGTGGCCACCAAGCAATCCTCGCATGCGGATTTCTTTCAGGACTGATCCTTGAGCTATTGCCTCAGTTTTGCAGGTATAAGAGGTGTTGGTGTCAATTCCACCTGCGCATCCAATCGACAATTCATCGTCGTCTTCAGTATCTAGGTTCAATAAGATTTTACCGTCGAAATTTGATCCATCGAGCTCCTTTGCCCCTGTCATTCCGGTCTCTTCATCGATGGTAAACATGGCTTCCAATGCAGGATGCGCGATGTCTGTCGAAGCTAGAATGGCCATAATTGTGGAAACACCGATGCCGTTATCCGCACCCAAGGTTGTTCCATTGGCACGCACCCAATCTCCTTCTACGATCATCTCGATTCCTTGCGCATCAAAATCAAATACCGTATCTGCATTTTTTTGATGCACCATGTCCAAGTGTGACTGCAAGATGAGCGTTTCACGGTTTTCCATTCCTGCTGTCGCTGGCTTCTTGATGATCACGTTTTGGATGGCATCCATTTTTGTTTCAAGTCCAAGTGATCGACCAAAATTCATCATAAATTCAATCACACGTTCTTCTTTTTTCGATGGACGTGGAACGGCGTTTAAATCTGCAAAATAATTCCACAGTGCTTTCGGTTCTAGGTTGCGTACTTCGTTGCTCATCTTATTTTCCTTTTATGTTTAATTCTCTTTTTTCTTTTTAAAATCTACGATTCTCTCGATATACAGCTGTTCTACTTTTGTACGTGCCCAAGGTGTTTTCCTTAAAAAGGTCAAGCTGCTTTTCACGCTCGGATCATGGTTGAAACAATTGATCGGTACAAGATAGCCCAAGTGTTCCCAGCCGAGTTCTTCTTGAAGTTCGGTGACGATGCGTTCGAGAGTTATTCCGTGCAGTGGATCCATCGCTTAGACCAATTTTCTATACTTGATGCGCTTCGGACCTGAGTCACCCAAGCGTTTTTTCTTTCCTTCTTCATATTCGCTGTACGACCCTTCAAACCAGTATGCTTGAGAATCCCCTTCAAAAGCAAGGATGTGTGTGCAAATTCGATCCAGGAACCAACGGTCGTGGGAAATGACTACCGCGCAGCCTGCAAAATTCTGAATTCCTTCTTCCAAGGCACGTAAGGTGTTGATGTCAATGTCATTCGTTGGCTCATCGAGCA
>CAIQQH010000050.1 GCA_903873915.1 uncultured Flavobacteriia bacterium
AAAGACAATGGACAATGGACAAAAGACAATGGACAAAAGACAATGGACAAAAGACAATGGACAAAAGACAATGGACAAATACGTAATTAGTAATTCGTCATTAGTAATTCGTAATTAATAATTCGTCACTCCTCCTTTGAAACAACAAATCAACGAAAACTATTCTCCCGAAATCTAAGACGTTAAGTTATGTTAAATAGAATTACCCCTGTATTGATGTCAACAATTTAAATTTATAATTTTAAAACGCAGGATTTTCAAGCAGCAAACAGATCCATAACTTTACACCATGTTAGGCCGCGAAGAACAAAAATTAAGGAACATCCAATTTTGGGAAGGATTTCGGAACTATATCAAAAAGATCCCCTCCTCCAATGGTCGACGTATGAATTGGTTAAATTACCCCTCAGACGTGAAAGGAGTTTACATACGTTTGCAGTGTGATCATGATGGTGCGCGATTGTGCATGGACTTTCAACAAAAAGATCCTGGTATCAGAGCCATCATGTGGGAACAGATGACTGAATTAAAAAAGGTCCTTGAAGACGCTGTTCATTATGAAGCCCAATGGGATCCCGAATACATTTCCCCAGAAGGCTTTTACCACGGACGTATTTGTTGGGAATTGACAGCTAAGAGTTTTTACAGAGATGAAGATTGGCCTGAGATTTACTCCTTTTTGTGCGACCGGCTGGTTGAATTTGACGAATTCTACCAGGAATTCAAAGAAATACTCATCACACTCAGCGAATAGGATTATTTTTGTACCACTTTACTTTAAAGCCATGAAACGATTATTATTCGGAGCAGTTCTTATTTCATCACACGCATTGATCTCACAGGTCGATTTGTTTGTCACAGATTTTCAATCTGGAATCCCCGCCGCATATACGATTGTTGACAATGATCATTTGACACCATCCGCACAAGTCGCTGAATATATAGATGCCTGGATTATTGCAACTGACCCAAATAATCCTAGCGATTCCGTTGCCGCTTCAACCTCATTTTTTGATCCTAGCGGAACTGCAGATCGTTGGTTAATTACTCCTGCACTTAATTTGGGCGCTTATGGAAATTACATTGGATGGTCAGCACGTTCTCAAGATGCTTCATTTCCAGATTCTTACCGAGTACTATTGTCAACTACTGACAACAACATATCAAGTTTTACAGATACCTTGGGGTCTATAGCCGGTGAGTTTGTCGATTGGACGGATCGTTTTGTAAACCTGAGTACACAAGGATATCTCAATCAAACGGTCTATATTGCTTTTGTCAATGTTACTGCAAATGGATTTAAGCTGTATATCGATGACATTCATGCGTGGAAAGAAGACCCGGTTTCAGTCAATGAGCTTGTAAAGCCATCATTCCATATATCCCCTAATCCAGCTAGTGAATCAATCCATATCGGAGTTGACCAAGGATATATACGTTCTGAGATTTATGCAATGGATGGAAGTCTCTTGTTAAGTTCTCAAGCCACTGACATTCCAATTCAATCATTGCCTGACGGAGTTCACATCGTGCGTGTGTATACAAATTTGGGAGTGAGCACCCAACGCTTCATTAAACTTTAGATTTCTGGAAAAGGAATCAATACAAGTGAGTACTTGAACGTTGATTTTTTTAGTGGAATGAGTTCCATTCGGGAATCGTTAATGCTTTTGATGGTAAAATCCCACCGTTCATTTTTAAAGAAAATGCTCAAGGACCCTTCTTCGGAATATATGGAATACTCCCCCTTTCTTCCTTGAATCTCACCCAATGATTTCATGGGTTGAAACATACAAACCCCAGAGTCATAGAAAACGATGACGTCCTTGTCTGTATTTTCAATAGGGGCATAATTTTTTCCGTTTGTAATGACTTCGTCAATCATCCAAACCTTACTTCCATTGTCATGGAAAATCGGTCCAAAGGGGACTTTCTTCAAGGAGACACCTGTCGAACACGCACTTAAAAAAAACAGGATAATTATAAAGTAACGCTTCATCTTTATAAAATCATTTGATTCTTAATCAATGTATTACGAATATCATTTGACACAGAATCTTTGAACTCAGGTTTAATGCGTTGTCTCCATGTAGCCCCTTCGATCAACTCACACGACTTAAAGTTGTACTTCCCTTTATTCCATTGAAAAATGCAATTGTAAAAGATAATTTCCCCTTCGATATTGTCGTTAAATCGGAGAATTATGTCGTTGTAGCCACTTTTATTCTTTTGAAAACCAATTAAATTGGCAACGAAGGTATTTGCTTTTACCAACTCCCCTCTTTCTCGAATCAAGACCACAGATCTTCTCAGGTTTATACCTCCTACCATTGCTTTGATCTGAACGATAAACGCATTTTCAACTGGGACAACATCTGAAATAGAAAGTACACGAAAAAAACGCGGGGAACATGCGGGTTCCATGTAGTTGCTTGTGTCTTTTTGAAACTCCTTGCAAATCTGCAATTCCTTCAACAAGGCCAGGTGTCGCTGGTCGGTGAATTTATCCTCGTTAAAAAGTGTTTGAACACCGACAATAGCCTTGGGCTCATCCTTTTTTATGTTGTCCTGCTCTTCCGTATTGTCACAAGAGAACAACACAACTGACAGCAAAATAAAAATCAATAACCTTCTCATAATGTGCTCTATAATTCTATTTTAAATCTTCGTTACACTGGAAATACTGTTCCAGCATAATACATTGCTGCATTGAAATAATCTGAATTGATTCCTGTTAAAACGGAATTCGACTCAAACCACTCCAACATCAACTCGGTTGGCATATTTCCTGTGAGTTCATCTTTTGCCATCGGGCATCCTCCAAAACCTTTGATTGCTCCGTCGAAACGCCTGCAACCGGCTTGGTAAGCTGCTTCAGTTAATGATTTCGCATTTTCTCTCAAGGTGTGAAGATGTGCTCCAATCTCGACCTTTGGCAATTCAATGATACTTGTTTCGAACACCGACTTAACAAGTTCAGGTGTTGCCGCCCCTATTGTGTCGGACAATGCGAGTGTAGATACCCCAAAACGATCATTTAATAAGCTCCCCCACTCGATAATGGTCTCAGGACTCCATTCATCACCATACGGATTGCCAAAGCCCATAGAGAGATAAACGACCAGTTCTTTGTTTTTCCGCTGACAGATTTTGGTGATTGCTTCAATTCTCAACAGTGATTCTTTCCGCGTAGAATTGGTGTTTCGTTGCTGAAATGTCTCTGAGATGGAAAATGGAAACCCAAGAACTGCAATTTCATCAAAAACACTGGCATCTTCTGCGCCCCGTTCATTGGCGACAATGGCCAACAATGACGTTTTATCCGTTAAGTCCAACTTCGACAAAACGTCCGCCGTATCGCGCATTTGCGGGATTGCTTTTGGAGAAACGAAGCTTCCAAAATCAACCGTATCAAAACCACATTTGAGTATTCGGTTGATGTAGCCTGCTTTGACGTCTGTGGGAATAAAGTCGTGAATGCCTTGCATGGCATCTCTAGGACATTCAACTAGTTTTACGTCAATCATCTTATATCGTAGTTTTTTGAATCAATGCTTTATTGATTCGCTTAATCAATCCGGGACCTTCATAGATGAATCCCGTATACAGCTGAACAAGGGATGCACCTGCCTCCAATTTTTCAATGGCATCTTCTGGTGAGTGAATCCCTCCTACTCCAATGATAGGAAATTTCCCTTTCGAATGTGTATGCAAATATCGAATCACCTCGGTTGACTGTTTAGTCAATGGCTTTCCAGACAAGCCACCCGCACCAATTTTTTCCAATGCCTGCTTACCCTCCAATAAGCCATCACGATGGATTGTTGTGTTGCTAGCTATGACTCCATCTATTTCGGTGTTCAATACAATCTCAATGATATCGTCCAATTGCTCTGTGGAAAGATCCGGTGCAATTTTCAATAATATTGGTCGTTGAACTGCTTTCTTTTTGTTTCGGCTTTTCAATTCCGAAAGCAAGGCCGTTAAAGGTTCTTTTTCTTGGAGTGCTCTCAAATTCGGCGTGTTTGGCGATGACACATTCACAACGAAATAATCCACATAATCATGCAGACCTTCAAATGCCAAGACATAATCATCAACTGCATTTTCATTTTCGGTCATCTTGTTTTTTCCAATGTTTCCACCAATGATCACCTTGGTTTTCCGTTTTTTTAATTGTAAAACTGCTGCGTCTACCCCATCGTTATTGAAGCCCATTCGGTTGATGATTGCCTTATCTTTTTTTAAACGGAATAATCTTGGTTTATCATTGCCTGGTTGGGCCAATGGAGTGACTGTTCCAATTTCAATAAATCCAAATCCACATTGCGCCAAATCGTTGTACATACTTGCGTTCTTATCGAATCCAGCAGCGAGTCCGACAGGATTTTTAAACGTCAATCCAAACAAATGGCGTTCAAGTCGTTTGTCCTCAAAGACGAAGTACTTGCGCCAAAGGAAATTCACACCAGGGGTTCTCAAAACAATACGCAGCATTGCCGCAGTAAAGTAATGTACTTTTTCAGGATCGAATAGAAATAAAACTGAGCGGATCAGACCGTACATAAACATAGTTTAAACAAATGTACCAAAGCAAAACGAGGTGACATCAGCCACCTCGTTTCATCTATTCACAATATTTTCAACACTTAGAATTTGTAACGGTTTTTACCCCAATGGTAAGAACGTCGCTTTTGTACATAGTCCTTATAAGTAATGTTCTTTTGAACAACAATATTTAAGTAGTAGTACGCATCTTTTTGGGCTTGACCACGTTGTTGACCTGGAGCGAACCACGCTGTATTGTCGATTGCTGGATTAGAAAGGTACTGCGCTGCTGGTGAACCAAGTAAAGATGGATCGTAATAGTTTGTTGAAACATCATCCATGTAATCTGTGAATGTTTTCACATAGGTAGCTTCAATACCAAATCTCCACATTCTACCCACACCAAATCGAAATCCAATACCCATTGGGATAGTTGCAGAAATAGGCAATGTTTCTTTTGCACCACCCGCGAGACCTTGACCTTCCGTGTTTAATGGGTCTAAAGCTACCCAAGATCCTTGGTATTGTGCTTTTGGATTGAAGTAGTTGATTCCAATTCCTGTAAAAATATAGATTTGTTCATTGTGATTTCGCGCGCCAGAGTGACCTGGAAGGCTGTAACGCTGACCAAATTTTTCATTGGCAAAAACGATACATTCTATACGCTGACTTAGTTCAATCACCATTGAACGGAATGATAAATTTCTGCTTTCACGAATCAATTCGTTGGTGTTGGCATCACTTCCCCGAATCATCGAAATATTCAAATTTGTTGATGTAGCCCAAAATGGATGAAAACGGTAGCGGTAACCAATCATTCCTCCAAAACCTGTTGCCGGAAAATCCATGTCTACAAGACTGTAATCCTTACCAATCATGTTTCGCCCACCCAAATCTCCAGTAAACTGTGTCGCGCCGAAACCAAAAACCAGCTCTTTTTTATTCAAAGACCAGTTCCTCTGAGTGTTAAAGTTTGTGTGCTGAGCATAAGTTAATGTACTCAATAACAAAGTGATAACTACAATTGAAATTCTCATTTCTTTAATTTAAGGGCATTATAACACTATTATACACAGCGAAAATATCAATTTCTTTCCAAACTACCGAGGAAATGCAGTGATTATTTTCCAATTTTTGTTGTTAATAACGCGGTAATTTTAGGTGTAAACGAAAAAATCAGATAAATCGCTCCAAATACTGAGACCGATTTATCTGATTCCTCATAAAAAAACTGAATGTATTTGTTGCACTTCAGTGCATTTCTATTCCCCTATTTTCCATGTTTTTTTCATCAGAAACCATGCGGTCATTGATGCTCAACATCATTGCCAATGTTAACGAAGACAAGCCCATTGCACCGAAGAACAATGGGCTTTTGAAAGGGGAAATAGAAGGTGCTTCACAACACGATACAATCTGTTTAAAATTTTGTCTAGAAGCGATGTACTCTGAGCTCAATCTGCTTCGATCCAACCGGATTGTTTTTATTTCCATATGTATTATTTGTTGTTAAAAATTTTCTTCAACTTTTCCAATGCCCTAAAGGATTTGACCTTTGCATTGTTCTCCGTGAGATCCAAGATTTCTCCGATTTCGCGAAATGATCTTTTCTCAAAAAAACGTAACTCTAAGAGTTGCATGTCCCCTTCTTTTAATTTCGATAAGGACTCAAACAATTTCTTTTTGTTCGCTTCTGAGTTGTCTTCATCAAATTCATCAATGATCTCAAACAACTGATAACTTTCAATATTTACTGTTCTCTCCGCCTTTTTATCACGAAATGCTTGGTATAACTCACTTTTCGCAATTCGGTACAACCAGGATGAAAATGGCACTCCTCGAAACTCGTAACGGTGCAAATTATTGAGCGCTTTCATGAAGACTTGTGAGGTGACATCAAACGCGGTCTCCTCGTCATTCATGCGTTGGTGGATGTACCGAAAGATCTGCTCGTGGTACCGTCTGTACAAAGGTCCGAAACTCTCAGGGTTCTCTTTCGCTTTGGTAATCCAGCAGAGTTCTTCCTCCATCCGCTGGTTTGTCTGGTGATACATGGGGTTAACTGTCATAACATTGAGTTTTATTTCTGGTTTGTTTCGCAAGGCTTGCAGTCCTTACTCGGCTAAAACGCAACGCATGGTGTTATGTAACACGTATCTTTAATGCTTGACTTGAAAAAAGTAACGATTATTAATTAAGTAAATGATAATGAGTCAATTAAATCTATTTATTTCAACTGATTTTTACCTAAAATTCACCAGATAGCTGGTGTCTGTGAGTGAAAAAAGAAATGCTTTGACTGCTTTCATGTCTTTTTCGCTCAGTACAAAGGGCTGAATGACCTTGTTTTGATTCGGGTGTCCTACCCCGCCGTTTGAATAATGCTTGAGCACCTTGTCAAGATCTACAAAGTTGCCGTCGTGCATGTACGGGAAGGTCAATTCTATGTTTCGAAGTGATGGAACCTTGAACTTCCCAATATCAATAGTATCTCCATGAATTCGAAATCTTCCTTTGTCCTCGCCGAAATCTACATACAAACCGTTGTTTTCTGCTACAAATGTTGTGAAATAAGGCGCGGGATGACATTTGGTGCAATACAGCTGATTGGAAAACAGGTCCCACCCTCGTTGCTCCTCTTTTGTCAATGCTGATTTCTTTCCCTGTTGAAATTGATCGAAACGAGAATTCATCGAAATCAAGGAACGCTCGAAGGCTGCAATGCTTCGGGTGAGCACATACGCATCGAAATCCCTGTTGAAAATAGCTCTAGCTGCTTCCTGATACTTTTCGATTTTCCTCAAGCGCTTGAGCAATTCATTCATCGGAATATCCATCTCGCTATGTTCCTGAATTGGCACCAAGACTTGAACCTCTAATGATGCTAAATGTGCGTCGAACATCACTGTTTTCAAAAATGCTGAATTTAAAAGCGATGGCGCATTCCGCTGAACCAAGCGACTCTCAACCCCATTACTCACTTTCTTTTGATCTGTAAATGCATAACTAGGATTATGACAAGACGCGCACGAGATCGATTCATCTATGGAAAGTCTTTTGTCAAAAAACAGTGCTCTGCCAAGCGCGATCTTCTCCTCACTCATTGGATTGTCCTCCGGCGCAGGAATTTGTATCGTAGAAACTTCAGTTGGTACAGTTTTGCATCGCACCAAAAAAAGGGGCACTATCAATGCCCCGAAAAATCCAATAAAACCTATATTTTTCCAAGGAATCACTGCTGAACTATTTTGATCGATCGAATGAGTTCTTGATGTGTGTCGTACATATTAAACACATAAATACCTGTTTCAAGTTCTGAGAATGTCGTACTGCCTACCGAATGTTCTGGAACGAATGATTTCACAACCCTCCCGGCTGCATCAATCAATTCACCTTTTCCTGCGTTAACCATGTCCTTCCAAAAAAGCTGAAGTGACCAAGCATCGGCAGAATAGTAAATCTGACCCGAGTTGGGTGTCGGTGTGATCGTTCCCGCATTTGGACTTTGATCAAAAACGACATAGGTACCGACGTTGTTCATGACCAATTCGTTCAATCCCGTCGTTCCATGTTGAATATCACAAGTGAGCAAATTGATCCCTTTAAGCCATTGATCGACGTGACAGTTCACATGGATGTCTATTTGATCGGGATAACTGTTGGACTGAACTACAGGTAAATTCACTGGTGCGTAGTTGTGATCGCCAAGATTATGTAATTCAAAATAACTCTCTGTACTTGCTGCATCACCGTTTCCATCTGTGTCTGCCCAACCGCCAATAATCATGTGCATGTATCCTGACGACCAGCCCCAATACATGGAAGGATCTTGAAAACTCAAGGGGTGACCAAGTGGCCAGGTAGTAATATCAACAGCAGTTGGACTAGAGCTCGTATTCATTGCTGCCGGCACCCCTATTCCAAAGTTGATTTGTTCAATGTTCTGCACATTTAAAAATCCAAGGTAAAGCACATAGTTTGTTGACTCCACCAGAAATACTGTATCCGACAAATCCAAATCTTGTCCACCATCGTGAATGACATGCAGGTTGGATAAGTAATAGTCGAAGTGTGCTAATTTGAATGCAGTTCCAGTAGCATCGATGTGGTTTGTTCCTATTTGAAGGGGCGTCGAACCCACCACAGGCAAGATCTCAATGAACACATTTTTCTGTGCGAATGACAAACAACTGAATGTCAAAGACAATACGCAAATCAACCCTTTCATTACTTATTTTTTGTGTACAATGTACAAGATTTCCTTTTCATGCAAACGGTAGCGGGTTACTTTTTCAGCACCGTATTCTTTTCGTGGATCAAATTCCGACACGGTGAATCCTGTGCGCTCCAGCCATTGTGGATAATCCAATCCAAACAGGCGAACATGGTCCTTCTGCCAGAAATGAATCTCGCGGTCTTTTGGTGAAGTAATCGCAGGGTCTTCGTAGGTCACTTCGCGGTCAAAATCTTGAGGAACTTGCATGATTCCCCAACCTCCTGGTTTCATTACGCGGTACAATTCAGCAATGCATTGATTGACATCGTCCACATGTTCCAAGACATGGTTACAGAACACCACATCAAAGCGATTGTCTTCCAGTGGAATGTGATGTAAATCAAAATGAATATCAGCTATGGGAGATACCAAATCTCCCGTGAGGTAATCCAGATTTTTTTGTGCTTTAAATTTGGCGTGAAAACACTGTTCGGGTGCAATATGTAAGACTTGAAGCTTTTCTGCGCTGAAAAAGTTCGATTGATCTCGAAGGTACAACCACATCAAGCGGTGACGTTCCAGCGTGAGGTCATACGGACAAAGCACATTCTCACGGTGTGCCGTATCTGAACCATAGGAAAGGAATTTAGAAAACGAACGCTCACACACTGGACATTCCACCTTGTTGCCTTTGTACAGCAAGGGAGCCACCTTTTTAAACGGATAGCTCAAGCGAATCAACAAAGGTCGAGGAAGTGTATTGAGCAAGAACTTATACAGCGTTTTCATTGCAACAAATGTAAGGAAAGAAATGTGCAAAACCGAGTTAATCAGTTAACTTTGTGCTTCACAATTTAGTACCTATGAAACAGTTAAATACACTTCTTTTCATCACCATTGGTTCTATCTACGCCCAATCTCCTATGTCTAATACTCAAGTTCCTTTAGCTCCCAAACATCCAGAAAAACTAATTATTCATGGTCATGAACGGATCGATGACTATTATTGGATGAATCAGCGCGATGCGAAAGATGTGCTGGAAAATCTTGCTAGCGAAAATGCTTACGCAAACTCCTACTTTACACATTTAGAAGATTTGCAGCAGAATCTCTTGGACGAATTTGAAAAACGCATCGACCCCAATGATAAAAGTGCGCCTTACATTTTAAATGGAATGACCTATCAGTCGAGAAATTTAGAAGGGAAAGATTATGCCGTAATTTATCAGTTGAGCGGTGTGAAAGAAGCTGTTTATTTTGATGAAAATGAGCGTGCGAAGAATCAGTCGTTTTATCAGCTGGCCGATTGGTCACCGTCTCCGGACAATAAATTACTGGCAATCTCTGAAGATTATATCGGACGACGAAAATACACCATTCGTATTCGTGACAATAAAACGGGTCGTTATCTAAAAGATGTGATCGCAGATTCAGACGGTTCAATCGTTTGGGCAAATGACAATAAGACCATCTTTTATGTCAAAAAGGATCCACAAACTTTACGAGAATTTCAGGTGTACCGCCATACCTTGGGTACAGATGATTCAAAAGATGTATTGGTTTATCAGGAAAATGACGAAAAATATTCTGTTTCAGTCACCAAATCATTAACCGATAAATTCATCTTCATTTACAGCTTTAGTTCCACCACCTCGGAGATGCAATTGATTGATGCGAATAGTCCGGCAGATGCTCCGAAAACATTCTTGAAGCGTGAGAAGGACCATTTATATGAAGTCGATCATCACGAAACGGGATTTTATATCCTATCGAACAAGGACGCGAAGAACCGTAAAATTGTGTTTAGTGCAGAAATCCCGAAAAATATAGATGAATGTAAGGTCCTTACTCCCCACTCTACGGAGGTTTTGTTGGAAGGACTACTGGTCTTAAAGAATTACATGGTTACCGAAGTACGCACCAATGGACTTCGAAAAATTACCACCACAGACCTGCGTTCAAATCAATCGAATACCATTCTTTTCAATGAAGAAACCTATTTCACAGGTTTGGGCTTGAATGACGACTACGAAGCGGAGAAACTCTTCTTCAACTACAATTCACTCACAACCCCTGCAACGGTATACCAGTATGATTTGGCAAATGGAACGAAAACCGTATGGTTCCAACGCACACTTTTGGACAACACCTTTACCCCTGACAACTATGAATCGAAACGCGTTTGGGCCTTGGCCAATGACGGGACAAAAATTCCAGTTTCAATCGTTTACAAAAAAGGAACAGATCTTTCAAAAGCCCCATGTTTACTTTATGGCTACGGTTCGTATGGCTATACCCTGCCGGATGTATTTAGCGCAACCCGTTTGAGTCTGCTCGACCGTGGATTTGTCTATGCGGTGGCACACATCCGTGGTAGCAAGTACATGGGTGAACATTGGTATGAGGACGGGAAATTTTTAAAGAAAATCAACACATTTACCGATTTCATCAATGCCGCAGAATTCCTTGGAACAGCGGGATATTGCGATAAAACAAGAATCTATGCACAAGGCGGAAGTGCAGGCGGATTGCTGATGGGTGCAGTTTTGAACATGGCGCCTTACCTCTGGAAAGGGGTTGTTGCTCAAGTTCCTTTCGTTGATGTGGTGACAACCATGTTAGACACGAGTATTCCATTGACAACAGGCGAATACGAAGAATGGGGAAATCCGAATGAAGCTGATTACTATTGGTATATGCTGAAATATTCCCCTTACGACAATGTGCATGCGATGAATTATCCGGCAATCTTTGTCACAACTGGATACCATGATTCACAAGTGCAGTATTGGGAGCCGATGAAATGGGTGGCTAAATTGCGCGAGATGAAAACGGATGCAAATCCACTAGTTTTTGATTGCAACATGGATGCAGGTCATGGCGGTGGATCTGGACGTACACAAGAACGAAAAGAAATTGCGAAAGAATATGCATTTATCCTTGGACTTGAAGGGATTTCGCGCTAAATCCCTCGTCCTTTGTGTGGCTGGTTTTGGCTTCAGTGCGGCCTTTTCTCAAGTAAAAAAGGACAGTCTGCCGTACACCCTTTTCAATGATAAAATCGTTTTGTTTTCTGATATCGGGTATACAGGTGCACCATTTACCTTGAAATCTTCTTTTCAAGATGGGGTGGATAAATTGCATTACAAGAATAATTTACGCGCTGTCCTTGGTTTGGGCGGCAGCTACAAATGGTTTTCCATTCGCCTAGGTATCCCCTTACCTGTCGAATTGCGCGCCGCGGGACGTTTTGGACATACACTTCCGATCAATCTAGGTGTTGACTTCACCATCAAGAAAACATTTATAGATGTGGATTTCAGGAGCTTTACGGGGTATGCCATTAAAAACGCATATCAATGGAATGATACACTTACGAAATTGAAGCCCAATGATATACGAAGTGCTACTTCAACGAATAGTTTTTCTGTTAATGTTTGGTACTTCCACAATAAAGACTTTAAAATGCAAGCGCTAAGGGGAAGAAATGGGCATTATGAAAAATCTGTACATACCTGGTACTTGAGAAATACCTTTAATGTTTTCGGAGTAAACAATCAAGATCAGTCGGTTATTCCTATTCAGTTTAATGACAGTTTGAACACGAAACTTTCTGCCTCAAGTTTTGGTGCTGTGGATATCGGAGTAATCCCGGGATATGCCTATGTGAATCGGGTGAACAACTGGCAGTTCTCTATCCTTGCAGGAATCGGGGGTGTTTTGCAAACAAAATTCTATACCGTCAATGGGGAAACGCGTTCCTTCACAGGGCTGCAGCCGCGCTACGACATTCGATTTATCGGTGGCTATTCTGAACCGAAGTACTTTGTCTTCCTCGTTACCGACTTTGACAACAAGTCCATTCATTTCGATTCGCTGATTTACAACCAAACCTTCTACACCTTGCGCCTCGTGGGTGGAATTCGTTTGGAACCGAAAGAAAAGAAATCAAACAGAAAGTAAGGCGCTGTTTGTAACTGGCTCAAGCCATGTATTTCTCAATTCTCCAAGTGATTGAATCAATGGATTATAAACGAGTGCTTTCGGGTACTTCGACAAGCTGTGAATAGAAACATAAGTTTGCTCACCTTCATTTAAAACCAATACTTTTAGACGATTGAAAAAATCTATACTGTACTGACTTCCAATGGATTTAATTAGTCGAACTGAAGAATCAATTGAACAACCTGAAGCCGATGTCACTTCTTCATCTGAAACGATCACTATAAAACGCTGGTCGATAATCGTACTGGAAGCTCGCATGCCTTTCCCGTGTGTTGCCCATTTGGAAACGAAATCGTTCAATACAGGCAAAATCTCTTGTTCTTCTGCACTCGTAATCGTCCGATTGGCCGTGTAGAGCCAAATCCGACAGTTGTCACTGTATTCCGGAAGGATTGATTTATAATTCGGCAGCATTGGCGATGAGTTCAGCGACATCAAGTACTTGAATGTCATTTTCTTTATTGAAATTCTTCACGCCATCGGTCATCATGGTGTTGCAGAATGGACAGCCAGTCGCGATAATCGTTGCGCTTGTCTCCATTGCATCTTCTGTGCGCTCTACGTTGATTTCCTTGTTTCCTTTTTCTGCTTCCTTGAACATTTGTGCTCCGCCTGCTCCACAACACAAACCTGTGGTTTTGCAGCGTTTCATTTCGACAAGTTCCGCATCCAATTTTTCAATCAAGGTGCGCGGCGCATCGTACACATCATTTGCACGCCCGAGGTAGCATGGGTCGTGGAAAGTGATTTTCTTTCCTTTGAAAACACCCCCATCTTTCAATACGAGTTTCCCTGTATTGATCAAATCTTGGATCAACTGCGTGTGGTGAATCACCTCGTAATTTCCACCAAGTTCAGGATATTCATTTTTTAAGGTGTTGAAGCAATGTGGACAAGCTGTAACGATGCGTTTCACATCATAGCCATTGAGCACTTGAATGTTCATCATCGCTTGCACTTGGAAGGTGAATTCATTTCCAGCGCGCTTTGCAGGATCTCCCGAACAACTTTCCTCTGTTCCAAGAACGGCAAACTTCACCTTGCATTCGTTCAAGATCTTCACCAAGGCCTTTGTAATTTTTTTTGCGCGGTCATCGAAGCTCCCAGAGCATCCAACCCAAAACAACACATCAGGAGTTTCTCCTTGTGCCATCATTTCCGCCATTGTTGGAACATTCAATCCCATATCTCTTTCGCTATTGAATACGTAAATTTCTTCTTAATCTTCTTTCGCCCAGTTCAAGCGGTCGTTTTGTGAAAACTGCCATGGCGCACCATTGTTGTCTATGTTCGTCAACATGCCCGTCAATTCTGTTGGCATCTTGGACTCTTCCATTACTAGGTAACGTCTCAAATCTATAATGATGGACAAAGGATCGATGTTCACAGGACATTCTAGCACACAGGCATTGCAGGATGTACACGCCCAAATTTCTTCTTCGGTAATGTAATCGCCCAATAGACTCTTGTTGTCGTTAAAGTCCTTCCCATGCTTGCGCATGTTTTCTCCTACTTCCACGAGACGATCGCGCGTGTCCATCATAATTTTACGGGGAGACAAAAGCTTTCCCGTTACATTTGCTGGACAAGAAGATGTACAACGACCACATTCCGTGCATGTGTAAGCATCCAACAGATTCTTCCACGTCAAATCCGTTACGTCCTTAGCTCCGAAGCGTTGTGGCTCAGCCTGTGGCTCTGCAGGAGCAGCGTATGGATCTGCATTCGGATCCATCATCAATTTCACTTCAGCCGTTACCGACTCCATGTTGGTGAACTTCCCTTTCTTCTCCAGGTTGGAGTAGTAGGTATTCGGAAAAGCCAGTAAGATGTGGAAATGCTTTGAGTATGGAAGATAATTCAAAAAGGCAAAAACCATGAGAATATGACCCCACCAGCCAATCATTTCAAGGGTATGAAGTGTTTCTAGATTGTCGGTCATGTTTAAGAACAAAGGACCTATAAACGAACTGATTACAAATCCATAACCTGCATTGCCCTGCTGAAGTTGGGCGGCTTCATCTGCACCATTCATCGTGAAGATACATACCACCAATACGATTTCCATGATCAAAATCAAGTTCGCATCCTTCATCGGCCAACCCGCCAACTCCTTCATGTTGAGTCGAGGTAATTTCAATAAATTGCGGCGTGATAAAAAGGCAATGGTTCCAATCAGCGCCAAAAGAGTAAGGATTTCAATGAAGCTGATCATGAAGGTGTAAAATCCTCCTAAAGCTTCGTGGAAGGTGCGGTGTCCGCCTGTAAGTCCATCTGCAAAGATCTCAATCAATTCGATTTGCGTGATGACAAATGCAGCATACAAGGTCAAGTGCAACAAAGCGGGGATTGGACGGGTAAACATTTTCTTCTGACCCAAAGCCACTAACGCCATGGTTTTCCAACGTTCTGAGGCCTTGTCTGTGCGGTCGGTATCTCGACCTAAAAGAATATTGAAACGGACCTTGCGGACATTGTATGCGAAAAAGCCGATTCCTACGATTGCGAGTACGGCAAAAAGAATGATGGAAAGCATGGATTAATCTGGTATTGAATCGATAAGTTGACGAAGTTTCTTTTCTTCAATGGCAGTCAATGGAACACCTTTCGTCCTTGCACCAAGGACAGAGAAATGAATGTAGCGTTCTGGGTGAAGTTGAAGATCGTTCACTAAGTTTTGCAATTCATTGTTCGTTTCGACCAATTCGTTGAATAGTTTATCATCTCCCAACAATTTTCCGAGCGTCCCCTCGCCTTTCTGAGCGGTCTCCATTACAGCGTTCAATGTTTTGATGGTTTGTTGCGCGTCTCCCACAACTTTCTTGAAATCTGCAGTGACGAGATCATCTGTGATGCGTTTTGCATTGCCAATGATCCCAGCGATTTGGTCATTACTCTTCTTGAGATTCAAGGTGATGCTTTCCACATTGGTCATGATGCGACCCAACTTGACTTTCTCTTCCGTTACCAACATACTCACGTCTTCTGCAACGGTACCAAAACGTTTGATGGCAATTTTAATTTCCTTGAAGCTTCCTTCCAATTGCGAAGTTGCGGTGGTGTCCCAAAACGCGGAAATTGAGCCGATCATTTTATCGATGGAGCTCATCATTCCTTGTACTTTCTGAGAAATAGGGTCTGCATACGATTTTACCTGCGCCATCATGTCAACGGCCAATTTGCCTTGAATCACATCACCCGGCTTGTGAAATCCTTTGGATAGATCTGCATTCAAATTCAACAACATTCCCTTGCTGAATAAGTCCAAGGAGCCAATTTCAATCACAGATCCTTTCGGGATTTTCACCTTGCTATTTTGAATGTTGAAGGAAACCTTTACGCGCTTTTCTGCAGAATTGCTGCCCACAAATTCCACGCTCAATACCTTACCGACGATTACGCCATTCAAAGTTACGTCACTGGCCACTGCCAATTGCCCTGAATTTGGGAAGTAGGCGTAATACACTTCATCTCCTCCGAAAAAACTATTTCCTTTCAGAAAATTGATCCCCATGACGAGCAATGCGATTGCAAGAATAGAGATGACACCGGCTTTGATTTCTTTTGAGATTTTCAAAATCTTATTTTTGTGCTAATTTAATAGCTTTTTCTAAATTAATTCGCTCTCCATTGAGAAAGGCGACCACAAAAGCATTCACAAATCCTTCCCCTTTCATTTTGTTCTTGTAGTCATTGGCTGATTTATAGTCGCCTACAAATGTTCCAACAGTGTATTTGTATAAATTATCTTGCAGGTATTCAAACACTTGAAATCCTTTGAAGCGAGACGATGTAGCAGCTATTTTCGTGGATGACGTTTCAATCTGCACACGAAAAACAACCTTGTCAACAGGGTTTGTTTCCTCATTTACCTCTGGCTTCACTTGACTCTGCGTTGTTCCTTGAGTAGTATTCGTAGTTTGACCATCAACTCCCTCCAATTCGTTCTTGTATTTCTCAAATGCCGCAAACATGGAATTCGCCATTTTCGTCTGGCCATCCGCATCCGCCAAAAATTTCTCCTCGTTTGGATTGGTCAAGAAACCTGTTTCTATCAATACACTTGGCATTGTTGTCTTGTAAAGTACTAAAAATCCAGCTTGTCGAACCCCGCGATCGTAACGACCGATGCTTTTAAATTCCTTTTGGAGCTTTTCAGCAAACAAGATCGATTGATCTAAAAACACCGCCAATTGAATTTGACGCGCAATCAAGGCATCCGGTGACATGTCGAATTCCTTGTACTTCTCCCCTTTGTCGTCTTCTAGGAAAATTGTGGCATTCTCGCGTTCTGCCACATGTTGTTGTGATTCTGTGCGGTGAAGTCCGAGCACATAGGTTTCTGCGCCAAACGCTGCAGGTGACGCCGCATTGGCGTGGATACATATGAATAAATCTGCTTTCGCCTTGTTGGCGATATTGGCGCGCTCGTCCAATTCCACAAAGACATCCTTGTCCCGGGTATAAATAACTTTTATTTCAGGGAATTTCTTTTTGATCAAATCCCCCAATTTGAGGGCAATGGTCAAACACACATTTTTCTCATTTGCAGAAGCCCCATGACAACCTGGATCCTTTCCGCCATGACCTGCATCGATGACTACCGTTTTGATCGTTGGACGCTCTTTCGACGTATTTTGCCCGAAAACACTTGCAATGCAGACAAAGCTTGCAAGCAATAAAGTAGCGACCTTTTTGTTATATGTCGATATTTTATCCATCGTGAGACGCTTATTGTTTAGTTTTGTGACCGGTTTATCTGTCAACATTACAAATTTACCCAGTCGGTTTGACCAAAAATAGATCCATAGCGATACTTATCTTCGGTGCATTGTTAATAATGTGCATGCCTTCCAACGCGTTTGGACAGCAGCGTGACACTTTGGTATTGAACGATGACAGCTTCGATCAAATCGTCACCTACAGCGCCCGAGATTCCATCTACAACGACGTCAAAAGAAAACAAGTACACCTCTACGGAGATGCAAGTGTGAAAACCGAAGACATCTCCATGAAAGCAGGTTACATTCTCATCGACCTCGAAAAGAATGAAATGGAGGCGCGTTACGCCTACGATGCCGATAGCAACCGCGTTGAATTCCCCGTATTTACGGATGGTGCTCAGGAAATTAAAGCCGCAACCGTACGCTACAACTTCGACACGAAAAAAGGATACATCCAGGAATTGGCCATCAAGCAAGACGAATTGTTTTTGTACATGGGAGTCGCCAAGCGTCAGCCTAACGAGGAAATTCACTTCAAAGAAGGCCGCTTCACCACCTGCGACCTCGAAGAGCCGCACTACCATTTTCAGTTGTCACGTGCCATCATGATTCCAGAAGAGCGCATCGTTACAGGTCCAATGAATCTTTGGATTGCAGGAGTTCCAACTCCATTGGGATTACCATTCAGTATCATTCCTCAGCAAAAAGAGCGCACCCACGGGATTTTGTTTCCAGAGATGATCCCACAATCTATTTACGGCTTTGGGGTGCAGAATTTAGGGTATTACTTTCCAATCAACCAAAACCTGCAAACATCGGCCTATGTCAACCTATATTCCCGCGGAAGTTGGGGTGTCCGTGATGTCTTGGATTATTCAAAACGCTATGGTTTTTCGGGTTCACTCGATGTCGGCTTCCAACAATTTCGAACAGGATTTCCGTCGTACGATGCCAAGAACAAGTTGAGCATTGCGTGGAACCACCGCAAATTGGCCAAATCAAATCCCTACTGGGACTTCAACTCCAACGTGAATTTCATTTCCGACAACAAGTCCAAGAACAACCTCGATCCGCTGAATGCCCAATACTTCAACAACAGTTTCAATTCCGACATCAACATCAACCGGAATTTCCCAGGAAAGCCCATTACAACTGGACTTAAAATTTCTGTTCGCCAAAATTCCTTAACGAAAAATGTAGCCCTGACCTCCCCACAATTCAACTTAAATGTAAGCCGCGTTTTTCCATTCAAAAAAGTGGTTCGTGGCACAAAAGGTTGGCAGCAAGCCATTTCACGGATTGGTGTGACCTACGCCTTTGAAGGTGTAAACAGAGCCACATTCCGCGACAGTTTGTTGTCAAATTTCAACGCGCCAGCCATCTCCAACAATTTCATGAATGGATTTCAGCAAGCCATGATCATTCAAACCAGTGCCGCCATTTTCAAGAATACGGTAAAGATCAACCCATCGATTAACTATTCCACGAAGCTCAACTTTCAGCAAATTCAGAAGTCCTACGATCCGCTGACCAATAAAACGATCACAGATACGATCAGCAAGACGGGTTTCGCTCACGAACTTTCGATAAATATTCAGGCGACCACCATGCTTTACTCCTACTACAAATTCGTTGGAAAGAAAAAGCCCTTGCTGCGACACATAGCCACACCTTCCCTTGGATTCCGTTACGCCCCACAACTCAACACCTTAATTACTGATTCTGTTGGCGTGAATCAAAAGCCAGTGACCTATTCCCCATTTGAGCGAAGCATCTACCAAAGTGGCGCCTCCAAAGCAGCAGGCATGATCACTTTTGGAGTCAACAACACCTTCGAGTTGAAGCGCATGTCAGTCAAAGATACCGTGACTGGTTTCAGCAAAACCCGTATCATCGACATGTTCTCCGTGAATGGATCCTACGACTTGATGAAAGACTCCATGAAGCTCTCCGACATCGACATGAACCTGCGCATCAGTCCGTTTCAGTGGATCAACTTCGTCGCCAATTCCTCTTTTTCACCGTATGCGCATGACTCAACAGGAAAAACACTGGGCATCTATGCCCTTTCAAACGGGCAATCGCTGGGAAGAATGATGCGCACCGGCTTGACAACAACGTTAACCATCACCTCCAAAGAGTCCAGAAAGAAAATCGAAGACAACAAGCAGAATGTGCTTGAAAACTGGAACAGCGATTTAAACTATTACGCCTTGCATCCCGAGTGGATTATGGACTTCACCATTCCGTGGAAGGTGTCGTTGTCGCATGTGTATAGCATCAACACGAATACCGCCATCAGTGCTTTACAACCTGACAAATACACCCAGATCCAAACCCTTGTGGTGAATGGCGACATAAGTTTCACCAAGCGTTGGAAAATTGGCGGAAACATCAACTTTGATGTGAAAGACCCGCGCATCACCAACGCGCGCATCACCTTATCGCGAAGTCTGCACTGCTGGGCGATGTCCTTCTTCTGGACGCCGATTGGAGGAAATAAAAGCTTCTTGTTCAGCATCCGCAACACATCATCGTTGTTGAATGCAGCGAAGATTGAGATCAGACGTCCGCCGGTGTTTTTGTAGGAACCCCTACCTCTTCATGTCCCGGAAATGCTCATATTTATCCTTTATAAAGGTGATGAGTTCCATTTCTGTCGCTGTCTTTAGGAAACTGTCATTCACATTCAAGAAGGCGATGAAGTTGTCAAACTCTTCCTCGTCCAATTCGATGATGTCATACGCGATGTAGGTACGCAGCAATTCTTTCACAACCCTGCGCTGATCATCCTTGTAATTCTGCTCGGCAATCCACCGTTTGTTCTGTTCTTTCTTGGAGAAGGCTTGGTACAAGGCTGTGATTGGGCTTTGTAAGACCTCAATTCCTGTAACCATTCGTGTTTCGCGCATGGCCAAACCTTCTCGCTCTTCTTTGATTTGTTCTAGGGTTTTTAGCGGACGAACAACTACCTCGCGAACTTCTTGAGGTTTCGGTTCAATAAAGATTGTTTTTAAGAACTGGCAATTGGAATCGGCCTTCACCACCAATTTGACCAGTGGATATTCACGAACAGAAATGGAGATGCTGTCGCCATTGTTGACGTAAACGCTAAATGATCCGTTCGGCTGACCGAAAACGCCTTGGCCAGTGCGGCGATTGATAATCATTAGGTTGTAAAAGTTCTGCGGACGCAAGGTGTCGACCACTTTACCTGTAAAAAGCACCTTGTCGCACTGCTGACCAAAGACAGACAGCGAGGAAAAGAAGACCAAGAGAACAAGTGCAATTTTCATGAGTAGCGAAATAACAAAAAAAAGACGAGTTGAGATTCTGCGGTCTGTTAGAAAGTGTTAACATTCGCGAATTGCCATTGTTTACATTTGTAATTTACAAAAGTAAATTGAGTCTTAATAAGTATAGAAACTGCATTGTTTCGTACTTTTACACCATGAAACGTGTCGTTGTTGGACTTTCTGGTGGTGTTGATTCCAGTGTTGCTGCTCATCTCTTGCTTCAAGAAGGATATGAAGTCATTGGCATGTTCATGCGCAACTGGCATGACGAGAGCGTTACGCTTTCCGATGAATGTCCGTGGATCGATGATTCCAATGATGCACTTCTTGTCGCGCAACAACTGGGAATTCCTTTTCAAGTGATCGATCTAAGCGCGGAATACAAGTCACGCATCGTGGATTACATGTTTAGCGAATATGAGTCAGGCCGCACACCGAATCCAGACGTGTTGTGCAATAGAGAAATCAAATTTGACGTCTTCTTGAAAGCAGCGCTTGAACTTGGTGCAGATTATGTCGCTACAGGTCATTACTGCCGCCGCATTGAGCACGAAGACGGAACAGTTGGCTTGGGCGCTGGATTGGATCCCAATAAAGATCAATCGTATTTCCTTTGTCAACTCAATCAAGAACAGCTATCTCGTGCTCTCTTCCCCATTGGAAACTTGCAAAAATCTGAAGTTCGTGCCATTGCCAAAGAAGTTGGCTTCGTCACTGCTGAAAAGAAAGATTCGCAGGGACTTTGCTTCGTTGGCAAGATCAGTCTACCCACCTTCTTACAGCAGCAGTTGAAACCAAAGACCGGAGATATTATTGAAATCCCGCCGTCACTGCCTCAATTCGATGCTTATAATGCATTACAGCCTTGTCGTGAGAATGTCATTGAATTGAGCAAACCTTTCGTGTACTCGCCTGAAATGGGGCAAAAAATTACCACGCATCAAGGCGCGCATTACTACACGATTGGACAACGCAAAGGACTGCACATTGGCGGAAGACCAGAACCCTCGTTCGTGATTGGTACAGACATCGAAACAAACACGGTTTTTAGCGGTCAAACCGAGCAACACCCAGGATTAAATAGATGGGCATTACGCATTGAAAATAAAGACATTAATTGGATTTATTTAAAGTATAAAATCAATAACAGAGAATCACTCGAATGTCATTTCCGAATTCGCTACCGTCAGCCTTTGCAGCGCGGCACCTTGTTCAATTTAGACGATGAGCTTTACATCTTGTTCGAAGAAAAGCAGCGGGGAATTACACCAGGGCAGTTCGCTGCGTGGTACATCGAGGATGAATTGATAGCATCAGGTGTTATTTTGTCGTAGGACGGTATTCCGTGAAGGTCCCGTCTGAATAAAACTCAACGATTTTCGTGACTTCTTTTGATTCTGACAAGGATTTAGTTTCGTTGTTTATGGGTTCAATACGTTGATTTACATCAGCCCCACCCTCATTTCCGGTGATTAACCAATGTGCATCCAGCTCTGGAAAATGATTCAAGATCTTTTCAAGGAAGTCCAAGCCTGGTTTACTTCTACCTGACAATACGTGACTGACGTTTGAACGCTGCACACCAATACGGTCTGCAAACACAGATGGTGTAATTCCTTGGTCTTTAAGGATTTGATTGATGCGTTGAGGTATTGACATTTGTAAATTATAATTTTCAATTGGTTGTTTACAAATGTAATGATTATTTCTTTAGTGGTACAAAGGTTCGACCTCCACCACAGCGGATAGGCCTGTGGGGTCGCGGATACTTTTGATTGCCTTAGCCTTACCAAGGTTCTGCCCGCTATGGGGTCGTGGATTCATATAATTGCTTTTGGTTACAATGGTATGACCCCTATAGGAGAAATCAGAGTGAGTCCCGAAGGATCGGGACTCAAACTCACACCTTGTCCCGACACTTTTTTGACTGGTGCTCAAACTGCTTTTATCAATCAAATACACACACACAAAAATACAAGCACAAAAAAAGAGGAGTTGTTCACTCCCCTCTTTCTATGTTCCAGTAACCTAAGGTCTGAAGTTAGTTCGGGTTTACCCCGTGGAATATGGATGGTTTTTGTGCTTCTTTCACTTTGGTGCTAAAATGAATTTGATCCATCAGTTGAGCGACCTCGAAGATGTTCATTTTACTTTTAGTACCTGCTTGTCTGTGTTGTGACAATTTGAATCGTGCAATTTTTTCTTTTTGTGCTGTCATGGCGTATCGTCGTTTTGTTGTTTTCTGGAGATATTTACGGACGTACTTTCCAAATGTTTCATTTTTGAGTGAAAAAATTTAGAAATGTCAACAAAACGAATTACTAATTACGAATTACAAATGACGAATTGACGAACACAATAAAGGGAATTAAGAATTTGGAGGCTACACCGCAGCGGACACGTGAGGTTCTCGATGCCACCAATGACGAATTGATGTTCAATTACGAATTACGAGTTGGAGATCAATTACGAATTACTAATCATTGTTGTCCGACTAAAACCACCATTATATTTTATCTAAATTGCACAGTGTACTTTTGGTCTTTTTGAATTTTGTTTATGCCTTGTTCGCTCATCTCCGCTCTCCGCTGCGGAATAGCCGCTGTGGCGGAATATCAAAAGCGAATTTTAGTGAACTTCTCTAGTATTGACACCTGCGTTATAGCTTAGGAAGCATGTTTAAACCACCCCTTGCCCCTCCACGAGGGGATTTTTAATTTTTCCTTGCTGAGTGTCAACTCACCAAACATTCATAATTCGTAATCATTGTTGTCCTACTATCGCTATTACTCTGGTTTATGGACCCCATCGGGGTCAAACCTTTGTAACCATAAGCCCTCCCGAAGAACCAATGAC
>CAIQQH010000051.1 GCA_903873915.1 uncultured Flavobacteriia bacterium
AAAGACAAAGGGACAAAGGACTTAAAAAGTTATGAGTTACTGCTGACAAAAGACCGCTTCGCTGAAGGACACAAAGACAAAGGGACAAAGGACTTAAAAAGTTATGAGTTACTGCTGACAAAAGACCGCTTCGCTGAAGGACTGGAATTCAACACTGAAGTAGTAATTTTTCATTCGTAATTTGTGGCTTCTAGACTGTAGCACCTCACGTGTCCGCTGCGGTGGAGCCACCAAATCTTCAAATTCGTAACTCGTAATTTGTAACTCGTAACTCGTAACTCGTCATTAGTAATTAGTAACTCATAACTCCAAAAAGTGAACTACCTCGGTCATCTGTATTTCTCGAACAACAACTCCGAGCTAATGCTTTCCAACCTCTACGGTGATTTTGTGAAAGGAAGCAATCTTAAAGCATATACTGACAGTGTGCAAAAAGGGATTCGACTTCATCGTGCTATCGATAACTATATCGATACACATCCTGAAGTATTGAAGTTGAAGCGATTACTTTACAGCGAGTTGCCTAAAATAAGTGGCATCGCTGTTGACTTATTTTTCGACCATTTACTGGCAAAAAACTGGACGAATTACCACGAATTGCCATTGACAGAATTCCTAGAGCATTTTTACTCCTGTAAAATTTCAAGTGAAGCACATTACTCCTTAGATTTTCTAAGGTTTATTGATGCCATGCGCACACACCAATGGTTGAATCACTACCCAAGCGAATACGGCTTAAGAAAATCTTGCGAAGGTGTTTCATCAAAAATTAGTTTTCCAAACACGTTAAAGATAGGTCACATTGTCTTCAAGAATCACGAAGAAGAAATTACATCATGTTTTAAAAAATACATGTACGACGCACAAGAATATTTCAAAATCAAAGACTGACTATTCATATTGACTATTCACTTATTTGTAGAATTTTTGAAATAATCGTACATTTCGCGTCATGAACGAAGGATTTTCCATGAAAAGCAAACACCTTAGTCGCCTATTTGGGTTGATTTTATCCTTCTTTGTTCTGCTGTTTTTCAGTTCTTGCGATCGACCAAAATCCAAACAATTAAAAAGTGAGCAAACATCTATTCGCGCGATTGACCTTCCTGAAATTACTGAAAAAGGCAAGTTGACCATTCTTGCGGAAAACAGTTCCATTTCATTTTTCATTTACCGAGGCAAAAAGATGGGCTTTGAATATGAGCTCCTGAAAGAATATGCCCACCACTTGGGCGTAGATATTGAAGTTAAGATTGTCAGGAATTTAGACAACATCATTGGTTTATTAAATTCCGGAGAAGGAGATTTAATCGCATGCAATTATGCCATGAATCCAAATCGACTCAAGTACATCAACTTCACCAATCCGTATATGCATTCGCCCTTGGTTCTCATTCAACGAAAGCCAGATGGATGGGAAAAAATGCATCCTGACAAGGTCAATAAAAATATGATTCGGGATTTGTTAAAGCTAGGTCACAAGAAAATCCCTGTATGGAGAAATTCATCTTATTATTTACGCCTGATCAATCTCCAAGATGAAATCTGCGACACCATCTACATTCAAGCTCTAGACGGCAAAAAAAGTACGGAGGAAATGATTGAACTCGTTTCTGAAGGTAAAATCGACTATACTGTCGCTGAAAAAAATGTGGCACTCATCAACCAACGTTTTTTAGAGAACATCGATCTCAAAACATTTTTGTCCGTGGATCAAAAAATTGGTTTTGGAATCCGGAAGTCAAGTCCGCTGCTAAAGGCCTCTTTCGACCAATGGCTTGCTAAATTCAAAAAGAAAAAAGCATTTAAACACATCTATGCCAAGTACTTCGTGAAAGAAGATCTTACTGTTCAAGCCCAATATGGATTATCCAGTTTAAAAGGTCAATTGTCGAACTACGATAAAATTTTTAGAAAGGCAGCAAAAAAATACGACTTCGAGTGGTTATTACTGGCATCGGTGTCCTACCACGAAACGCGTTTCAATCCAAACGCACGAGGCTTTGGAGGCGCATATTCCATCATGCAATTTATGCCTGGAACAGGTCCAAAGTATGGGGTTTATCCAAATTCAACCGTAGAAGTGCAAATCAATGGTGGAGCGAAGAAACTTGGCAAAGATTACATCTCATGGGAAATGATCCCAGATCGAGATCAACGCGAAAAGTTCACTCTCGCAACTTACAATGCCGGACGTTCGCACATTGAAGACGCACAACGTTTGGCCGAAAAGCATGGAATGAACCCCTTGCGTTGGGATGACAATGTTGAAGTGATGATGTTGAATCTTTCGAAAGCAGAATATTACCGCGATCCTGTGGTGAAAAATGGAGCGCTGCGCGGTGCCAGAACATATTACTATGTGAGAAAAATCTATGCCCAATATATGGAATGGAAGACCATTTTTAATTGACCAACATGAAACGATTATTGGTTATTGGTGGACCGACAGCTTGTGGGAAAACTGCTTTGAGCATCGCCTTGGCAAAACGATTAAACACGGTTATTCTTTCCGCTGATTCTCGCCAATTCTACAAAGAAATGACTATCGGAACTGCCAAGCCGAGTGCTTTTGAGCAGGATGGCATTACTCACTTTTTCGTCAACTCTCATTCAATACACGAAGCACTCTCGGCTGCCAATTATGCCGAGCAAGCCATGGAGGTTCTTGAGCAACAATTCTTGATGCACGACACCATTATTCTTACCGGTGGGTCGGGAATGTTCATCGATGCATTGTGCAATGGACTCGACAACATTCCACATTCGACTGAAATTCGCGATAAGATATCTGAACAATGGAAAGTAAATGGACTTGCGTTTATTCAAGATAAATTGCAAGCTGCCGATCCAGTCTATTATGATCAAGTTGACCGTCAAAATCCTGTTCGCATTATCCGTGCGTTGGAAGCCATAGAAATCACCGGACAAGCCTTTTCTTCTCTTAGAAAAGCAGAAAAAAACATCCGTGAATTTGATGTGCATTACGTCATCATTGAACATGAAAGAGAAATGCTCTATCAGCGTATTGATCATCGCGTAGATGTAATGGTTGACAATGGACTTGTGGAAGAAGCGAGATCATTGCTTCCCTTTCGCGGATGCAACGCGCTTAATACAGTCGGGTATTCAGAGTTATTTGATTTTTTCGATGAAAAAATAGACTTTCATGAGGCGATTGAAAAAATAAAGCAGAACACCCGCAATTATGCGAAACGACAAATCACGTGGTGTCGTAGGTATACCGATGCCACTCGAATTAATTTTTCGAGTGACCTTAACCTAATGGTAGATGAAATTCGTAGCCAACTTTCCCTTTCCGAATGATCATCTATCTTAAGTTGGAATGATTATTGAAAATGGCCATCAAATTTGAAAAAATGAAAATTACTCTCAATCAGGTTAT
>CAIQQH010000052.1 GCA_903873915.1 uncultured Flavobacteriia bacterium
AAATTCTTTTAGACATCAATATTTCATGACAATGAACATTAGGATTTGACCATTCTTACCAACTCGTCACTCGTAATTAATAACTCGTAACTAAAAAAGTCCCTTGTCTTTCAAACTTCGAAGCTCAAAGAGCGAAGAAGTGTCCCTTGTCCTTCGAAGCTCAAAGAGCGTAGAAGTGTCCTTTGTCTTAGATCCTTTTTCTCTTAAAAACCGGCACCGTCGAACACGGTTCGCCATACATGATGCTTTGCACCAAGGGTTGAAGGAATTTCACCATTTCAACCATCGCATATTCCGGAGACCCAATATCTGAACAGCCTTTGATGATTACTTTTCCATCAACAAACTGAACAGGGTCTTGTGCGACGATTGCCTTGTGAATCATGGTGCGGTACAACTCGTCTTTTTGTCCGATGTGGATGTCACTCGCTATGCCTTCAAGCGCACTCGCTACCAGCATAAAGGCCCAAGTGGGAACGATGGCATCCGCAGAACAATGCACGAAGACGGCTTTGTTGGAGTAAAGAGCCCATTCATTTTGCTTGATCCAATCTCTGAAATCTTTCTCTCGAATGACCAATCCCTGCCACAATTGTGCGGCAAGATCGATTTCAACAAGCTCATTCTTTGGCTTAAAATCGGCCAAATCAAGCTGAATCAATCCGCTCTCCGCTACTTTATTGATGATTTCTTCCATGGTGTAAAATTAAGCAATCGATTCTTGTTTAACGTGGTTGCACCAATTCTGTGTAATTTTATCAAAAAAATATGATGCGCTACATCCTCTTTGTTGCCCTTATTGGACTTTTCATCAGCTCATGCTCGGACAAATCATCAACCTTACAAGGAAGGTGGGAGTTGGATGAGATTGATTACACTGCGCATTACAAAAGCATTCCAGAGGAAGCGAGGGAGATGATTCGCGCAGCCATGAATAAAGCATTTAAAAAGCTGAAAGGAAAAACATTCTTTACCTTTTCGGAGAATGAAAAATTGACCTTGGAGGCACCGAATTTTTTGAATCAAGTAAAAACCACTGAGGGCACTTGGAAAATGAATGCTACCCAAGATTCACTTCGTTTTCTTTTTTCGGATGAAGAGGAGAATTACAAAATCGACCTTGTCAATGTGGATAGTCTGATTTTATCTACTTCAGATATTCCCGCTAGAACCTTGATTTTGCTGAGAAAAACAGATTAATCAATACGAATTCCGACATCTTGTCATACTTTTTGCGTGGGCATACCTTTTGACAAAGGCACGGCATGAATGAGAAAAAACATCCTTTTGGTTCGTCGTTCGAAGCGTTCCTTTACCCAACAATTCTTCTTGTGAGTATGTGGTTGGTGTTTTGGGCGGAACACCTTTTTCGGTATGATTTCCATCGTCTAGGTGTCTTGCCTCGAAGCTTGGAGGGGATCAAAGGAATCTTATTCATGCCCTTGGTTCACTCGGCGTATGACCTCGCGCACATCGTCAATAACTCCATGCCGATTTTCTTTTTATTGGCGGCACTCATTTATTTCTACCGGGATATTGCCTTGCGTGTTTTTCTTTTCGGGTGGTTATTTACAGGAGCCTTCCTTTGGATGTATGCCCAGAACAAAGGTGCGTATCACATCGGAATGAGCGGAATCATTTACATGCTTGCGGCCTTCCTTTTCACTTCAGGAGTAATTCGAAAGTTTAAACCGCTTCAGGCCATTTCGCTATTTATCATCTTCGCATACGGGAGTATGGTGTGGGGAATTTTTCCGCTGAAAGAACATGTTTCTTGGGAAGGACATTTTGTCGGGGCGGCGAGTGGTGTTTTATTGGCTTTTGCGTACCAAAAACATGGGCCACAACGACCAAAATTCCAATATGAAATGGAAAAAGAAATGGGAATCGAACCTCCCGATTTTGAAGCTGAATTGAATGAACGCATTCGTCTAGCGGCGCAAGCTGAGGAAGAGCGCGTGCGACAAGAATCGGGATTCAGTATCGTATACGATTATGTCCCGAAGAATTCAGACACTACTCCGGACGAAACACCTCCGAAATAGTGCATGTTCCGCTCGATAAATGCGCCCACTCATCCAAATGAACATCCAAGGTCAATAGGGTACATGTGCTCAGGTGAAGATAGGTATTGGTTAGGAATGAGGCCAAATCTGAAAGCCCATCATTGTGTCCAATTAAAAGGATCGTGAAATCACCCTGCTGCTTACAAAGCTGGTTTAACAATGTTTCGCGATTGGCGAGATACAAGTCATGATCAAATGTGTAGGAAGTGAGGTCATTCTGTTGCCGAAGAAAATCAAAGGTCTGCACGGTGCGTTTGGCATCCGAACAAAAAACAGCTGTGTCGCTTAAATCAATGTGGGTAAGGTGAGCCGCCATGGCTTTTGCTTGGACTTGGCCTTTTGGTGCCAAGGGTCGGTCGAAATCAAGACCAGTAGCGGAATTTTTTTCCGTTTTGGCATGACGGAGCAGCATCAATTTCAACATTTTGGATCTATTTTTTAAGGATGTTTCGGAACAATGTTTAAATATAAGAAAGAGATTTTGATTTATTTGGGCTGCTTTATCTACTTTTAACTGACTAAAAACCTGCTCGAATGAGAAAAGTATTACACATCTTCACGCTTTTGTTCGCCTTTGCTACGGCATCGAATGCACAAATCACCATCACATCAGCGGATATTGCAAATGGGGGAGATACCGTTCGAATGAGCACCCGCACTGATTTCCCATTTGATTATACTACCGCTGGTCCGGGAATGACTTGGGACTTCTCTGGATTAACACCAACCGCACAAATTGTGAAACAGTTCGGGTCGATTTCTACCGCCGGATTGCTTTGTCAAGTGCAGATGGGTACTTTTGCGCCTCCAAACTACCAGGCAACTTACTTTGTTCAGTCGAACAACCTTCCTTTGGATCAAGCTTCAGCATTTTTGCCCATCACCATTGACGCAGTAAATGAATTCGACAAGAAGACAGCCACTGCACTCACAAGTGTTGGATTGGGCCTTAGCATTCAAGGGAATGAAATCCCTTTCCGTTCAGATACCATCGAAACGATTTTTAACTTTCCAGTTGCTTTTGGCGATGCTGGATTTTCAAATGGCTATACAAACATCGATTTGACGCAGTTTACGGATGTGCAATGGAAACAGTACCGCACAAGAAATACAGTCGTAGATGGCCATGGCACAATCATTACGCCATTCGGAACATTCAGCGCCCTCCGCGTAAAACATGACATCACAGAATTGGACTCCATTTATTTGAATGTTGGTTTTCCGTTTTGGTTGCCAATTCCACAAACATTCGTGGAGTATGAATGGTGGACAAATGGTCAAAAAGCGCCTGTGCTCAAAGTCGTTACGAATTCAATTTTTGGCAATGAAGTGATTCGTTCTGTCGAATACCGCGACGTAAATCGTTATTTAGATGCGGGTGTTTCAGAGGCAACAGTTGCCATGAATGTCTATCCCAATCCCGCATCCGATGAGTTGACCGTTCAAGCTGGGGCAAACATTGAAACCTTGCGTATTTTCGATCAAAATGGCCGCATGGTGATGGAGGAATATCATCTTCAAAGTCAAACTGCGTTGATGAATATCGCTGCTTTGCAGTCGGGTACCTATGTGCTCGTTATGACTTCTGCCAAGGGCCTCGCGCATACTACTTTCGTGAAAAAATAGGGTTCCGCCTCGTTTCATTGTATCTTTGTCAAAAGCAGATCGGTCTATCGCTGTTCGTCGCAAGACGGAAAGAGGAAAGTCCGGGCAGTATAGAGCGCCGTACTTCCTAACGGGAAGGTCTCACAGGGGCGACCGTGTGGGAACAGAAAGTGCCACAGAAAGGAAAACTACCTCGTTTACGGGGAAAAGGTGAAAAGGTGAGGTAAGAGCTCACCGCTTCCGCAGCAATGGGGGAGGCAAGGTAAACCTTACGGACTGAAAGACCATGTATACCGGGGCTTGAGGGCTGCTCGCCTGATCCCGGAGGGTAGGTCGATGGATCTTGCACGTGAGTGTAGGGCTAGATAAATGATAGGCATCTGCCTCGGCAGAAACAGAACCCGGCTTATAGATCTGCTTTTTTATTTTTTCTACGCTCTCGTTCTGTTTCTCATTCTGAATCAAATGGGGTATTTCCGCATCGCTCGGTCCATCCACGGAAACATCTTAGGCCCCGCGTTTTGATACGGATACGGACTCTTGTTGCGTGAAACGACAGGGTAGGTGCCTAAACGGTTGTTCAAGCGTCGGTTGAAGGGCACGTTGAACAAATAGTCCAACAGAACAGTGGCATTGGTGAAGTTCCGCGCATTTCGGATAATCCCAAAGCGTATAGGCTGATAATAACTTCCGCCGTTCTGCTGATTGATGAAGATGGGCGCTTCAATGGCATAACTTTTTTCCAACTTTTCCTTTCTTGAACTTGTGTGGGAATAAACGGTAAGCAAACATGTCGCGCGACCAGTGCTATCAACAAAACGAGTTGAAGCCGCTTTGTTCTTCAGAAAATCCTTTTCCCAATCATGAAAACTGTATTTCTTTTCATCCTTCATTCGTGCCTTAACTCCAGAAAGCAAAGGATTGAAGTCATTTGAAATAGCGAGGTTTGTGGTCCAAGGTGTCTGCCGAACAAGGTCAGCCAAATCGAGTTGCTTGTTGGATGAATCTCTCACGTGTTTAAGGATCACATAAGGATCTTGCCCTACCGTGAAATAATCCAAGGACTGGACTGCTGGTGGTAAACTATTTACTTTGCTTTTGAGTATATGATTGCTTTGAATCTGCGCTGATCCTTTACCGTAACGCAGTAACACAGCATCAATTTCTGTGTTTACTCCCTCTTTTTTGAGGAGGTAAAGAATCGAGTCTGCCGACATCTCCACAATCTGCACATCGATGTGATGGTATTTTTTAAAACTCTTGAAAAGTCGCTCGTCTTCTTTGGTCAGACAGTCCGTTGCGAGGACAATGCGCTGCTTCCGTGATGGACGCGCTTCTCCTGGACTACAGCTGTAGAGCACAAAAAATAGAAAAAGCATGGATGTCCAAGAGTTAAAAGGCATGGTACAAAGATATTCAAGTTCCTTGTGACGCGGACGTTCGACTTTAAATATTTACCTTTGCCACAGACACAAACACAGTGAGCGAAAAAACACCCATCCAACCAACGAAAAAGATTGCGACCCTAATTGCCGATTTAAAGTCGGGAAACGCAAAAAAAATAAGTACAGCATTAAAAACTCTTGAGGCATCGGGAAATATTCAGATTCTCGAGCCATTGGCTGAGGTTCTGATGGACAAGAATCTGGTAGATTCACATAAGGAAATTATGGAGTTCCTTTCGTCAATGAAAGACAGTTCAGCGATTGATGAAATGATGCGACTACTCGGTGAAGCCCGCTTTATCAGCATTCGTCAGATGTTGTTGACCACGATTTGGAACAGTCCTTTGGATTACAGCTACTATCTTCCTGATTTCGTTGATATCGCCGTTGAAGGAAATTTTATGGAGGCCATGGATTGCTTGACCATCATTGAAAACATGGAGGGCCCATTCGAAGAACGACATGTTTTGGAATCTCAACTTTTCCTGCGGGATTACATCGAATCAAAAGAGCCAAAAGACCCGCAGAAGCAGCACATCATGAGTGAGATTGCGCTATTCATTAAGGATTTGAATGACCAGGATGACGATGGAATCGCTTCATTCATGGATGAAGACGAGGATTAATTAACGCTCCCAGCCAAAGCGCTCGTTTAGAATCGCATTTGTTTTGGCAACAAACTCTTTATTGTCATTTTTATCCAATACTTCTCCGATGAAGGCCTCAACCAACAAATTGCGCGCTGATCGTTCAGAGATCCCACGCGACTGCAAATAGAACACAGCTTCTTCATCCAATTGTCCTGTCGTTGATCCATGCGAACATTTCACATCGTCGGCATAAATTTCCAATTCAGGTTTTGAATTCACAGATGCAGTATCCGTCATTAATACATTGCCATTGGATTGGAATGCATTGATTTTTTGGGCGTCTTTGCGGACAAATACCTTCCCATTGAATACCGCCGTTGCCTGCTCATCAATTACCCCCTTGTACAATTCGTTCGAAAGGCAATGAGGCATCATGTGGTCAATAACGGTATGATTGTCTGTATGTTGATTTCCCTTTAACAAGTATGCGCCGTAAAGATTTGTCTCACAATTTGTTCCATTCACCCGAACACGCACATTGTTGCGCACCAAAGTTCCATTCAATGTGACTGTATGCATCGTAAACACGGAATCTTTATCTTGTGTGATTTCCTCTGTGCAGATTTGAAAATTTCCTTCCTCTTCGCATTGTAATTTTTGTAGCGTAAAATGAGCGCCTTCACCTACATGTATTTCGCTAACAGCATTTAGAATCGATTGGTCTGCACCGGCTGACCATGTTCCCATCGTCAATGCCGCTTTTGCAAATTTGCCAACATGTATGAAGACACGAATTGTCGCAGCACATTCCACTTTTGACAAGAGGTGAATCAATTCAATCGGAGAATTTATTTGGGCCTTATCCGCAATCTGAACCAGAATCCCTTCTTGCAAGTAGGCCGTATTCATCGCGTTGAAAAGTTCATTCTCAAGAGAAAGCATGCCGCCAACGTGCTGCAATTCTTCAGCACTGCATTCACTAAATCTTTTGATGGTAAGTCCTGAAACAGTCTCAAATCGGGTAGCATTCATGTGAATAGCACCATTTTCAATCACCACACGGTTTCCTGTTGAATGAATGGCGAATGGAGTACTGTTGATTCCGTCATGATGCGCTGCCAAGGTTGGACTCAACTTCGAAAGCTTGGTCAAACGGGTATATTTCCATGCTTCAGTGCGTGTTGTCGGAAATGACTTTCCTGCAAGTTCATTCAACGATGCGTTGATGAGGTGAGCAGGCAATGAAATTTCGGTTTGACGCAGGTGCTTCGTAAAAGCCGAAAGTGTGCGGTCGGTCTGTGTTTCACTCATGAGTTCAGCCATTATTTCGCTTCTTGTTCCGCTTTGATCCAATCGTAACCCTTTTCTTCCAATTCCAAGGCAAGTTCTTTAGGTCCAGATTTTACGATTCGACCATCGTACAATACATGCACAACATCCGGAATGATATAGTCGAGTAGGCGTTGGTAGTGCGTGATGACAATCGTCGCATTTTTCTCAGAACGCAATTTATTCACCCCATTGGCAACAATGCGCAATGCGTCGATGTCAAGACCTGAATCTGTTTCATCCAAGATCGCCAACTTCGGTTCAAGCATCGCCATTTGAAAAATTTCATTGCGCTTCTTTTCGCCTCCCGAAAATCCTTCATTGACCGCGCGAGAAGCGAGTTTAGGATCTAGTTCAACAATCGCGGATTTTTCACGTACCATGGCCATGAAATCTTTTGCAGAAATGGCCTCTTGACCTCTGTATTCGCGAATTTCATTCAGTGCAGTGCGCAAGAAATTTACATTTGACACTCCTGGGATTTCAACTGGATATTGAAAGGCGAGAAACATGCCTTCACGCGCTCGGTCTTCCGTTGAAAGCTCAAGTAAATCCGCACCATCAAAATCAACTGAGCCCTCAGTGACCTCATAATCTTCACGACCGGCAAGAACAGAAGCAAGTGTACTTTTTCCTGCTCCATTTGGACCCATGATGGCATGCACTTGACCTGCGGGCACCTCAAGATTTAATCCTTTCAAGATTTCTTTTCCGTCGATCGATGCGTGTAAATTCTTAATTGTAATCATGTATATTTTTTTAAATCGAAATGTCTTTTTTAACCTACAGAACCTTCCAAGCTGATGGCCAATAATTTTTGTGCTTCCACGGCAAACTCCATCGGCAACTGGTTGAGCACTTCTTTACAATATCCGTTGACGATTAAGCTGATGGCCTTTTCTTCACTGATTCCGCGTTGCAAGCAATAGAAAATTTGATCTTCTCCAATTTTCGAGGTTGTTGCTTCATGTTCAATCTTTGCCGAACTGTTCTTGCACTCGATGTAGGGGAAAGTGTGTGCCCCACATTCGTCGGTCATTAGCAAAGAATCACATTGTGAAAAGTTGCGTGCGTTGTCCGCACTCTTATGAATTTGAACCAAGCCGCGGTAGGAATTTTGCGATTTTCCCGCAGATATTCCTTTCGAAATGATGGTGCTTTTGGTGTTCTTTCCCAGGTGAATCATCTTCGTTCCTGTATCCGCTTGCTGGTAATTGTTGGTTACCGCAACCGAATAGAATTCCCCAATTGAGTTGTCCCCTTTAAGTACACATGACGGATATTTCCATGTCACGGCCGATCCTGTTTCCACTTGGGTCCACGCGATTTTTGCATTGCGTTCGCACAATCCACGCTTCGTGACGAAATTGTAAATCCCCCCTTTCCCTTCTTTATCTCCAGGATACCAGTTTTGAACGGTAGAATATTTAATTTCCGCATCGTCCAATGCGATCAGTTCCACAACCGCAGCATGCAACTGATTCTCATCGCGTTGTGGCGCTGTACAACCCTCGAGATAAGAAACATACGCTCCTTGGTCGGCGACCACAAGTGTTCTTTCGAACTGCCCCGTTCCTCCCTCGTTGATGCGGAAGTAGGTCGACAATTCCATCGGACAGCGCACCCCTGAAGGGATGTAGCAGAAAGATCCGTCCGTAAATACAGCTGAATTGAGTGCTGCGTAAAAATTATCTGTCATTGGGACCACTGATCCCATGTACTTACGCACCAATTCTGGGTGTTCCTTTACAGCTTCTGAAAACGAGCAAAAGATGATGCCGAGTTCAGCAAGTTTCGATTTGAAGGAAGTCGCCACGGAAACGGAATCCATCACGAAGTCCACGGCAACACCTGTAAGACGTTGTTGCTCTTCCATGGAAATCCCAAGTTTAGCCATGGTTTCCTTCATTTCAGGATCCACATCGTCCCAAGACTCGTATTTTTTGGTTTGTTTGGGTGCTGAATAATAGGTGATGTCTTGAAAGTCAGGTTTTTCGTAATGCACATGTGCCCATTCAGGCTCAGTCATTTCTTTCCAAAGGGCAAAGGCCTTAAGCCGAAAGTCGAGCAACCATTCGGGTTCTTCTTTTTTGGCTGAAATAAACCGAATAATGCCTTCGTTCAATCCTTTCGGAGCTTTATCTGACTCAATATTCGTGACGAAACCAAATTTATACTCTTGGTTTTCAAGGTCCTTGGCCAATTCATTTTCGGTGTATCCCATCAGAATAAAAATTCGGTTTTATCGAAAAAATTAAAGTGAGAATGATTCACCACATCCACAGGTTCGGCCTGCATTAGGGTTGCTAAACACAAAGCCCTTTCCGTTCAATCCGCCAGAAAAATCAAGCGTTGTTCCGACCAAATAGAGAAAACTCTTCTTGTCAACAACGACTTGCACACCATTGTTTTCAAATGATTTGTCGTTCTCGTTGAGTTGATTGTCAAAGGTCAATTGGTACATCAAGCCCGAACAACCCCCACCCTCAACGCCAACACGAATGAAGTATCCATCTTTTCCATCATCTTCCATCAAGCGAATGGCTTGTTTTTTGGCGGTATCTGTTACTGTAATCATCTCTTTTGATTCTTTTATTTAGATTGAATATAAATAAAGTCTAAATCTGCGACAAAAATACCACATTAATCCTTTTGAAGCAACATTCAACAATTGAAAAAATACAACATTTGTCTTGTTGTTTAATGATTTCCCACATTCAATGTTTTATATTTGCGCAACTAACTTGACGTGTGATGCGTCAATGTGTGTGCAACCTTATACTTTTTATAATGGGAAAACAACTACTTACGATTTCTTTTATATTGATTTTCTGCGCTTTAAGTGCCTCAGCTCAGAATCAAAAGAACGATTGGAATTATACAACTTTAGATGCTCAGGGCTTGGAGCAGCGCATGGTTATGAATATTCATGTAGGAAATCCTGCCTACAAGGATGTGTTTCTAGCGCTAACTTTTACTGTTGAGGACTTTGGAAAGCTAAAAAGATCATTCAATGCATTGGGTGAAGATTTAAACGCGGTAACTCCAATAACAGAAATCGTATTTGATGGCAATCATTCTGTATTGACTGTTGTATTCCCTAGAGAAGTGTCAGATACCGATGGCTTCTTAAAAACATGCAAAGAAATTATGGCAAAATACGAAGTGTATCTTGTCGCTTATGAAGAACAATATTTACTTTCTACTACTTCAAAATGAAAGCACTAAATATTAGATTGAAGTCCCTTGCGGCGTACTCTGTAAAATTTGTTTTGTTGTTCTCAGCAACCTTGATTTCAGTCAATGTCGCTTTTGCTCAACCCGCAAATGACAATCCTTGTAATGCGACACCACTCACTGCGGGAACATTGTGTACATACACTGCGGGAACGAATGTAGGTTCAACGAACACTGCTGGTGTTCCTGCACCAGGATGTGCTGCATATGTCGGACAAGACGTATGGTTTAGTGTAGTCGTCCCTGCTGGTGGGGCTTTGAATTTTGATTCAAACACAGGCACCATGACCGATGGTGGTATGGCGATCTACTCAGGAACATGTTCTTCATTAACATTGATCCAATGTAACGATGACTCCAGCCCAAATGGATTGATGCCATATATTGCCTTGACTGGTCAGACTCCAGGCACAACCTTATATATCCGTTTTTGGGATTATGCTGGAGGTTCTGGTACATTCTCAATTTGCGTTGTTGCACCACCACCACCTCCATCTTGCGCAGGGAATCCTCCTGCGGGAAATGACTGTGCAAGCGCTACAGCTATCTGTGAGTTGAATGGGTATTGTGGGAGCACGGCGTCAACTTACACGGCGAACTACTGGCCACAATTGGGAACAGCATTTTGTGGTTCTATCGAAAACAATTCATTCATCTCTTTCGTTGCATCGTCAACAACGGTTTCATTCAATGTTTGGGTAACTAGTTCAACCTTGGGCTATGGGATTCAGATGTTCATTTTCTCGGCTACCGGTTGTGCTGGAGCGGTCACAAGCTTTACATGTTGGAATCCAGGCACCGCTATAGGTGGACCATCTACGGTATCTGCCTCAGGTTTAATCGTTGGAAACACCTATTACATCATGGTGGATGGAAATGCAGGTGATGTATGTAATTATATCATCGGTGCAAATGCAGGGGTAAACATCCCTGTCGATCTGACTCCTGTTACCTCATCTGTTTGTTCAGGTGGCTCTGTCAACCTTACCGCGACTGGTGGGAACGGAACCTACACATGGACACCAGCTGCTGGTCTTTCAACAACTTCTGGTGCGAATGTAACCGTGACTCCACCAACCACTCCAGGAACGTATACGTACACTGTGAATTCAGCTACCGGAAATCCTTTGTGTCCGTCAAGTACTTCAGCGACAGCATCAATTACTGTAACTGGAGCTGCAGTAATCAACGCGGGTGCAGATCAAGCGATTTGTACGGGACAAAATGTGACATTAGCAGCTACTGGTGGTGCAACGTATACCTGGTCACCTGCAATCACCAATGGAGTGCCATTCTCACCACCATCGACAACAACATATACTGTCACTGGAACAACAGCTGCGGGTTGTGTAGGCACTGATCAAGTCCTTGTAACTGTCAATCCAAGTTTATCGGTTTACGCAGGTCCAGACGTAACGGTGTGTGCCGGTCAAACAACAACATTAACTGGTTCAGGTGTAACAACCTATTCATGGTCACCTGTGGTCACAAATGGTGTGGCCTTTACACCGGCAGCAACAGGAACCTATACGGTAACTGGAACAACAGCTGCAGGATGTACTAGCACAGATCAAGTGCTTGTCACGGTCAATAATTTACCAACGGTAAATGGAGGTATCGATGCAGCGGTATGCGCAGGTCAAACAGTTACGCTCACTGCTGCTGGTGGAACTTCCTATTCATGGTCGCCAGTGGTGACAAATGGGGTGTCTTTCACTCCAGCTGCTACGGGAACATATACGGTAACGGGAACAGGTGCAAATGGGTGTACGAATACGGATCAAGTCCTTGTTACAGTCAATCCATTGCCTACCGTGAACGGTGGTGCCGATGTGGCGCTCTGTACTGGACAATCCACGACATTAACCGCCTCTGGCGCAACAACGTATTCATGGTCACCGACAATAACGAATGGTGTAGCATTTACACCTGCCGCTTCGGGAACATATACAGTAACTGGAACAACGGCAAGTGGATGTGTAAATACTGATCAAGTACTTGTTACGGTAAACACCCTTCCAACGATTAATGGTGGTACAGATGTAACGGTATGTGCGGGTCAAACGGCAACCTTGGCTGCATCAGGCGCTACAACCTACTCTTGGTCACCGGTTGTGACAAATGGTGTTGCATTCACTCCAGTAGCAACTGGCACATATACAGTAATTGGAACAACAGGAAGTGGCTGTACAAATACCGATCAAGTGCTTGTAACGGTTAATCCATTGCCAACGGTGAATGGAGGGGCCGATGTGACAATATGTGCAGGTCAAACAGTTACACTAACAGCAACGGGTGCGAACACCTTCACATGGTCGCCAACAGCAACAAATGGTGTTTCGTTTTCTCCGTCAACTTCATCAACGTATACAGTGACAGGGACTTCTGTCTTGGGGTGTCAAAATACAGATATGGTTATGGTCAACGTGAATCCACTTCCTATAGTGAGTGCAGGTGCTGACCAGTCCGTGTGCATTGGAACGCAAGTTACCCTTGCAGGATTGGATGCGGTTTCATTTACGTGGTCACCATCGATAACTAATGCGGTTCCATTTACACCTCCAACAGGTACAACTACCTATACAGTAACGGGAACGTCTGCTGCGGGATGTGTAAATACAGATGAAGTGCTTGTTACGGTAAATACTACACCTATTGTTGATGCAGGTACTTATCCACCAGTATGTAGCAATATAACGAACATTGCCTTGACAGGTTCGCCAATTGGTGGAACATTTACAGGAACAGGAGTGGCAGGAACAAACTTTGCCACTTCGTCAGGCTCACAAACAGTAACCTATAGCTTCACAGATGCGAATGGTTGTTTCGGTTCGACAACTGCAAACATTACGGTGAATGCCTTGCCAATCGTGGCAGGAGGAACTGATGTCACCGTTTGTGCAGGGCAAACAATAACACTATCAGCGAGTGGCGCAACGACCTACTCTTGGTCACCAGCGGCAAACAATGGTGTAGCATTTAATCCAGTAAACTCTGGAACTTATACAGTAACTGGGACGGACGTGAATGGATGTTTGAATACAGATCAAGTATTAGTGACAGTGAATCCATTGCCGATTGTAAGTGCCGGGGCCGATCAAACAGTGTGCATCGGTGTTCAAGTCACGTTAACAGGTACTGGAGCAACTACATATTCATGGTCACCAACGGCCACGAATGGTGTCGCTTTTACTTCACCAAATGGAACAACAACGTATGTTCTAACAGGGACAACAGCTGCTGGATGTACAAGTACAGATGCTGTGGATGTGACGGTAAATACACAACCATCCGTCAACGCAGGAACGTATAGTGCCGTTTGTATCGATGCCTCTTCAGTTGCTCTCGCTGGAACTCCAGCAGGAGGAACATTCTCAGGTACCGGTGTAACAGGAACTGCATTTAATCCGGCTTCAGGAACACAAACGATCACGTATGATTATACAGACCCGAACGGATGTTCTGGTTCTGCAACGGCATCCATTACTGTGAATCCTCTTCCAACCATTGCTGGAGGTGCTGACGCGACAGTGTGTGCGGGTCAAACAACAACCTTAACAGCGTCAGGTGCTGTGACCTATTCATGGTCACCGGCAGCAACAAATGGTTCGGCATTTGCTCCACCAGCTACCGCAACCTACACAGTGACAGGGACATCCGCAGCAGGATGTACCAGCACCGATCAAGTCGCTGTGACGGTCAATGCGCTTCCAATTGTGAATGCAGGTGTAGATCAAGCGGTTTGTATTGGAACTCAGGTAACATTGTCGGCAGCAGGAGCTTCTACCTATTCATGGTCACCACTCATCACGAACGGTACGCCGTTTACCCCAACTGTTGGAACAACAGTCTATACAGCAACGGGAACGTCAGCTGCAGGTTGTATCAGTTCTGATGCTGTTCAAGTAACGTCTTATTCCTCACCTCCTGTAAATGCAGGAACATATGCACCAGTGTGTATCGATGCCTCTCCAGTCACTTTGGCTGGAACACCAGCTGGAGGAACATTCACTGGTACAGGGGTAACTGGAACATCTTTCAACCCGGCATCAGGAACTCAAACAGTAACTTATAACTACACCGATGCCAACGGATGTTCTGGATCAGGAACGGCTGCAATAATAGTGAATCCTTTGCCAATAGTTGATGCGGGAACATACAACCCAATTTGTGCGGATGCCGCGAACTTGCCATTGGTGGGTACACCAGCGGGTGGGACATTCTCTGGAACAGGCGTTACAGCCAATGCTTTTGATCCTTCAGCAAATACGCAAACAGTAACCTACACCTATACGAATGCAAATGGTTGTGTCAACACAGATGTTGCTACAATTACGGTAGTTCAGTTGACACCATCAAACGCAGGGACCTATGCCCCAATTTGTATCGATGCCGCGAATGTGGTGTTGAATGGAACTCCAGCAGGAGGAACATTCACAGGTACAGGTGTAACGGCAGGATCATTTGACCCAAGTGTTGGGACACAAACTGTAACCTATACCTATTCAGATGCAATTGGGTGTACAACTTCGGCAACAGCTACAATTGTGGTAAATCCATTGCCTGTAGTAGGCGCAGGAACTGCTCAAGTGATTTGTGATGGAACTACAGTTACACTAAACGGTACAGGCGCAGCAACTTACACATGGAGTGGCGGCGCATTAAATGGTCAAGCATTTACGCCAACAGTTGGACAAAACGTTTTCACTGTAACAGGTACAGATGTGAACGGTTGTATTGCCACATCGACAGTAAATGTGAATGTACTTCCTTTCCCAATAGCACTTGTCACAAGTGATGTTCAAACTGGAAACCCAGTATTGGATGTGAACTTCGCAAATGGTTCACAGTTCGGAACGACATACGATTGGGATTTTGGAAACGGGAATAGCTATACATCAAACCTAACAGATTCTACGACTCAGTCCTATGCTGACCCAGGAACATATATTGTGACCCTAATTGCATCAAATGGACTTTGTTCGTCGGTTGATTCTTTGGAAATCATTGTAATTCCTTTTGGAGACCCTGAAGTCATTGTGCCAAACGTATTCTCACCGAATGATGATACTGCGAATGATATTTTCTTCTTGACACATTTGTACACCAAAGAAATTTACATCGTCATCTTAAACCGTTGGGGGAATGTGGTGTTTGAGACAACAGATCCAGATCCAAAATGGGATGGTACCGCCCCAAGTGGGCAGGAGGTAAGCGATGGTGTTTACTTCTACAAGTACGTGGCGACTGGCATCAATGGCACGGAGATCAAAGGCCACGGCGACATCACAGTGGTTCGTTAAACAGTTGCTTAAGGAAGTTGAAGGTTCATTTAATGGAAGGGTGAGTTGAGAATTTTTAATGATCTGAATGCAGTTGCTGAAATTCTAAATCCTGTTGTTACTATTGGAACATTTGATGGTGTCCATCTCGGTCATCAGAAAATTCTTCAGACTTTATTGGATGAGGCACAACGCATTGATGGTGAGTCTGTTTTATTGACATTTTACCCGCATCCACGCATGATTCTTTATCCCGAAAGTCATGGCATGAAACTCTTGCAAACGCAGGCAGAGAAAATGGAGAAGCTGGCAGAATTTGGTCTTGAGAACTTAATCATTTACCCCTTTTCTTTTGATTTTTCTCGCTTAACCGCCTTGGAATTTGTGCGAGATATCCTCGTCAACAAGCTGCATGTGCGGAAGATTGTTATTGGCTATGACCATCAGTTTGGAAAAAATAGGGAGGGAAATATTCAATACCTGAAGGACATCGCTGACACCTACGAATTTGAAGTGATTGAAATTCCAGCCCAAGATATCGATGAGGTAAATATCAGTTCGACAAAAATTCGTGAGGCACTCTTGAAGGGAGATGTAAAACGCGCAGCTGTTTTCTTGGGTCAATGCTACCAACTGTCAGGAAAGGTTATCAGAGGACGCGCTTTGGGCAGAACAATCGGATATCCAACGGCGAACATTGAAGTGAATAGTGATTTGAAGCTTGTTCCAGGTATTGGTGTTTATGCCGTGGAGGTCTATGTGGAGGGCAAAACATTACGTGGAATGTTAAACATTGGACGACGACCGACCGTTGTATCGACAGATAATGTAAATTTGGAAGTACACATCTTGGATTTTCAAGAAGATATATATGATAAAATGATCACCCTTCGGTTCATTGAACGGGTCCGTGATGAGCAAAAATTTGAATCGGTTGAGGCCTTAAAGCAACAGTTGCAAAAAGATGAAAAATTCGTTCGTACTTCTGCTGAGTTTAATATGTAGTTCAGTTGCTTTTGCGCAGCTTGACTCGCTCAGAGTGTACACATTAAAGGAGCTCGCAAGTGCCAATCCAGATTCCGTTTTTTCCATTTCATTGGCACGTGAAAAACTAACTGAAGTTCCACCGATTTTAGCCAAATTTAGTCAACTTCGGATTTTAGACCTCGGGAAAAATAAATTGACTGAGCTCCCAAGTTTCATTGGTGATTTTAAGTATATCGAGGTACTGGATTTATCAAAAAATGAATTATCCATTTTTCCAAATGAAATCTGTCGCTTAAACAAGCTCAAAATCTTAATTATCAATAGAAATACTTTCGACCAAATTCCAGAGTGTTTTGGGTATTGCTCAAAATTAGAAAATATTGACCTTTGGGAGGTTCCCATCGCCCATTTTCCTCAGTCGATGGATCAGTTGAAAGCACTGAAGGTAATCGAAATTCAAGGAGTAAAATATGGCCCATCCTTTCAGGAAGCACTGAAAAAACGGCTGCCTTGGGTGGATATTCATTTCGACTCCCCCTGTGACTGCATGGAGTGAAGGATTAATTTTCTGTGAATCAAATGTGATATTTGTCAAAGTCCTTTTTAACTCATTTTTTTATTTTATATTTGAAACGCTGCTGCGCTTGCCTTTTCGTTGAAACCTTTTAATAGAGGTTTTATTGATGCGTTTACAACTCGCGCTGAGCAAATGGTTTAACTAACACAATTCTTTTTTCATGAAAAAAAGTTTTCTTTTCTCTGTGTTTCTTTTGTCGATTACTGCGTATGCTCAGCAAATCCCGCAGTACAGTCAATACCTTAGAAATCAGTTCATGGTGAATCCAGGGGCAGCTGGAGTATATGATTTTACCGACATTACAATGAGTGGCCGCTGGCAATGGGCAGGTTTTGGAGATGAGCCAAGAACTGCTTATTTGTCTGTGTCTTCACCGTTGAACTTGCCAGATAAACCAAAATACAATCCTGCATTGCGCACAAGTCAAGGGCCCGTTAAAAACCCTGAAGTGAAAACGGGGAAACTGAAGCATGCTGTGGGTGGTCAGTTTATCGCAGATCAATACGGTGCCTTTCGCCGAATGCAAGTCGCTGGAACCTATGCCTTGCATTTACCGCTATCGTCTAAGGTGAATCTCTCTTTTGGAACACGTTTGGGACTTTCCAATCACTCGTTCCTGAAAGACAAGGCGCAAGTGCTCAATCAAGTGGATCCAACACTCGGCTACACCGATCAAACCTATAACAACTTCGTAATGAATCAATCGAATCGATTTATTATGGATTTAGGTGTTGGTTTTTACCTTTATTCAAAGAAGTTTTTTGTTGGTATTTCTGCCGATCATCTAACAAAAGATTTGGTAAGCTTCGGTGCTGGAACTGCCAATTTTAATACGCAAATGCATTTTAATGCTACGGCAGGGGTGAAAATTCCGGTGAGTGACAATGTAACCCTCACTCCAGCTATTCTCATGAAAAAAATGACGCCTGCACCTTTGACAATAGAAGGGTCTTTGCAAGTGGAATACAAAGAATGGTTGTGGCTAGGTGTGTCTTACCGCAACAAAGACGCTATCATCGGGATGGTAGGTTTGAATATTTCTGAACGATTCAAATTAGGATATTCCTACGATTATTCCCTTTCTCGCTTCAATAACTTCACTTCTGGAGGACACGAACTGGTGCTTGGTTTAATGCTTGGGCGTTAATTCTGTGTTCAATTAAAGACTTATAATGATGAAAAAAGAAATCCTCTTTGTGATTTTTCTCTGTGGCTTTTGCATGAATTCAATGGCTCAGTTTTGGCAAATTTCTGAACCTAAAAAGCTTCCTGGAACAGTAAATACCGCTCCGTTTGAAGAAATTATGCCCGTCTTCTCAAAAGATAGTTCACTGCTCTATTTTGTTCGTGCATTTGACCCTTCTTCGGTAGCCGGCGAATCGGATCAAGACATTTGGTTCAGTAAGCGCGCGGCTGATGGAAGTTATAGTGCCTGTCAACCCTTATCTGAGTTGAATAATAAATTCAATAACGGAATTGTTAGTGTAAGCTCTTCTGGAAAATCACTGTATGTGTTGAATTCCTATGAAGGAAAAAAGGATTTAGTAAAGGGTTTAGCCGCTTCAATAATGAAGAGCGGGAAGTGGCAAACACCTGCAGCTATTTCAATTCCGACACTGGATATAGAAGGTGAATTTTACACCTTTTACGTGGCGGAGTCTGAGGATGTACTCATCATTTCTTACAAAGGCCCAAATGCAATCGGTGAAGAGGATTTGTATGTGAGTACAAAACAAAATGGTCAATGGCTTGCTCCTCAGCATATGGGAAATGTGATCAATACCGCTGGATTTGAAACGACTCCTTTCTTGTCAAAAGGCAAGGATACCTTATTCTTCTCGAGCAATGGCTTGGGTGGCTTGGGCGATGCAGACATTTTCTATTCTGTGAAGCAGGGAAATTCTTACACAAGTTGGACAACTCCTGTAAGTCTAGGTGACAAAGTGAATTCACCAAAATTTGATGCCTATTTCTCCTATTCAGGAAATACCATGTATTGGTCAAGCAATCGCGATGGCGAACGAAGCGACATTTACATGGCATCAATTTTAACACCACCGGCATTGAGTATAATTTGCAAAGGAAAGGATGTAAGTACTTTTGGCGGGGCTGATGGAACATTGTCTTCTTCAGTTACTGGTGGAGTAGCACCATTTAGTTATGCATGGTCTAACGGTGCGACGGTGCAAAATCCATCGGGTGTGATGAAAGGATCGTATGTCATCAATGTGACTGATGCCATCGGACAAAAAGCAAGGTGTACAGCGAAAGTGGGTGAACCGATTCCAATGCAAGACCTAAGCTTCAAGCATGTGTACGATTACAACTATGCGAACCTTACATGTGCTGAAAATGAATCTCTAGCTGCCTTTGTGAAACAAGTGGAGGCTCAAGTGAAAAATGGCCGTTTAGGAGTGAAAATCAACATCACTTCATCAGCCTCTACAGTGCCAACAAAAGCTTTTGATGGATCAAATCAAAAGCTGGCGGAAGCACGTGCCGAACGCATGAAAAAAGAATTGGAGAACTATTTCTCAGCAGCAGGATTGTCTGCCAAGGTTACTGTGATCATTGAGTATTCTAAAGTACAAGGTCCGAAATACAGTAGTGATTACGAAGATCAAGGCAAGTACCGTGAATTCCAGTTTGTAGAGTTAAAGACGCAATAGGCTTAATTGAACTTTATTGCCTTCGATGGGCGGATCCGTGTAATCACGATGCTCGGAATAATCAGCGCAGCTAAACAAACCACAAAGGTCACGGCATTGAGTGCAATCCATGCCGCTAAGTTGAGTTCAATCGGAACGGAATCTAAATAGTACACCTCGGGATTTAAGCGAATAATTCCGAAGTATTCCTGCAATCCACAAAGGCTGAGTCCGACCACATTTCCCAAAACCATTCCTCTTAGAATAAGTCGTCCCGATTGGAATAGGAAGATCTTGCGAATACTCCAATCTGTTGCTCCCATTGATTTCAATAAGCCAATAAAACTTGTGCGAACAAGGATCAATACAAGTAGGGCAGACCCCATGTTGATGATGCCGATTAGGATCATTAAGGTGAGAATAATGAGCACATTTAAATCCAAAAAACCAAGCCACATGAATATGTCGGCTTGCTCATCGGTAATGCTCGTCACCCGCAACATGTGACCACTTTTAGTTGGGATGAGGGAGAATTGTCGTTTCAGTCTTTCATAGATTTCAGGCAGAGCACTCCAATCGTTCACGGTTAGCTCATACGCACCAATGTAGTTTGAGGAACTTCCAGGACCATCTTTTGGCTCGAAAGAAATTGTTCGATGAAAACCTTCGATGCTAAATCCTCCCGCCGTCAGTGTCTTGTCGATTGTTCCGTCGCTATTTACAGAATAATCGCAGTTCTGATCCATGTGATTGACATCCCCATGATGCGACTGGACATTGATATGCATGTATGCCGTATCCGCTTTGCTCGTTGTTTCGTTGCGTCCATCAATGTTGCTCCAATAATCGGAAACAATCAAACGAATAATGGTATCACGCGTTGGACACAAGGGAAACCCTGAATAATTTTCAAAGCCCTTTCCCCAATCGTAACGGTAATTCCCATTGCCCCCGCTGCTTTCGGCACGAACAATCAATTGACCGTTGTAAAGCGTATCTTCCACTGTAATGGCTGCCTTGACGCCCCAGTCGTTTAGATTTTGCACAAGCCGAAGATCGCCAATAGCCATTTTTTTATCGAATTCATCCAGTCCCGTTTCATAAATCCCCACTAGTTTGAAGTTGCGTCGTATGGGTTGGTTTTTCACGAAAAATGCCTTCACATCATCGTTGAGTTTTACACCTAAGGCCTTTGCGACTTGCTGCGACAAAAGGATTTCATTGGTCGCTTCAGGCGTGGTGAAATCGGGCATGCGCCCAGAGATTAAATTTTCCTTAAAAAAATGAAGATCATAGGATGAGTCAATTCCTTTAAGAAGTCCTGCCATAATTTCTTGTTGCACAAATACAGAGTCTTTGCCGTTCTTGTTGCGGATCGTGCGCTCTACCTTTCCAGATTGGAACAATACCGGTTTGTAGGCAACAGCATTCACCGCAGCAATACCAGTAAAATTTTGTAAAGAATTGTGCAAGAGTGTATCGCGCAAGAGGGGTTCAGCTTCATATACACTTTGTTCACCAGAATTCATTACGAGGATATGCGAACCAAAACCCGTAACTTTGTCGCGAACTTCGTGTTGGAATCCAGTAACCACCGCGATAGTGATCAAATTAACAACAACAGCTAGTGCAATACTTAACATGGAAATGCGAACGATGGGTCTGGAAACTTTCTTGCCCTCGACCTCGCTTTTCAGGATTCTTTGTGATATGAAATACTCAAACGGCAATCTGCTTGTTTTGAATGCACGAAAGTACATAAAGCATTTGTGCTTAAAAAGTATTTTAATTCTTTTGGTGGCCTCCTGCGGTGTGCATAAGCCGAAGCGCATGGTGATCGCAGAAACCCAAGTCATTGAGCAGTGTGAACCTGGCGACACGGAGTGTATTCGTGTTGAAGAGCAGCAAGTGCACAATCCATTGCGCGCACCTGTTCTTGGCATCGATCGTCTTCATCTCTTCATGGATTCCTTACAAAACAAAAACATTGCGGTGGTGAGCAATCAAACTTCGATGGTGGGTGATGTTCATCTTGTGGACACCTTGCTTTCCCTAGGGTTGAATGTGAAAAAGGTCTTTGCTCCAGAACATGGGTTCCGCGGTCAAGCGGATGCAGGCGAACGAGTTCATAGCTCTGTGGATGAAAAAACGGGCATCCCGTTAATCAGTTTATACGGCCAAAACAAAAAACCTTTGCCCTCTGAAATGGCCAATATAGATATTGTTATATACGACATTCAAGATGTTGGCGTGCGCTTTTACACCTACATTTCTACCTTGCATTATGTCATGGAGGCGTGTGCAGAGAACGGGAAACAGCTTGTGGTGCTCGATCGTCCAAATCCAAATGGGCATTATGTGGATGGACCTATTCGCGAGCCAGAGCAGAAATCGTTTGTAGGCATGCATCCTGTTCCCATTGTGTATGGAATGACCATTGGAGAATATGCGATGATGATCAATGGTGAGCATTGGTTGCGCGATAGTCTTTCCTGCAAATTGTGGGTGATTCCGTGTCGAAATTACACCCACAAAACGAAGTATGTCTTGCCTGTTCCACCTTCACCCAATTTAAAATCGGAATTGGCCATTGCCTTGTACCCGAGTTTGTGCTTGTTTGAAGCGACAACCGTAAGTGTAGGCAGGGGCACAGATCAACCGTTTGAAATCTTTGGCCATCCAAAATTTACGGATACAAGTTTTCAATTTACACCAGTTTCAATGCCAGGGGCAAAGAATCCACTTTATGAAAACAAAGAGTGCAATGGTTTTGACCTTCAAAATAGCTTGTCAAAGCGACGCTATGAAATCAATTTGAGTTATGTCATTCAGGCCAAAGAAATCTTGGATTCATTGACATTTATTGATCAACCTGCATTTTTCAATCGCTTGGCGGGAACACCAAAACTGAAGGAGCAAATTATGGCAGGTTGGTCCGCGAAAGAAATAAGGAGCACATGGCAACCGGGATTAGATCAGTTCAAAGCAATTCGAAAAAAATACCTTCTGTATCCTTAATTACTTCAGCTTCTCAGCACTTTCAATCACCTTCGTCTTCATTTCTTCCATGTAGGCAATTAGCTTTTCTTGAATTGCAGGATTCGACGATCC